>ONSD01000102.1 GCA_900320385.1 uncultured Bacteroidales bacterium | reverse complement strand
TCAACATGATAGTTCTCGGCGGCCTGTTGAAGATATGCCCGATGGTTTCCATCGAGAGCGTGCTCAAAGGCTTGCGCAAGACCCTTCCCGAGCGTCACTGGAACCTCATTCCCATGAACGAGGAAGCCATACGCAAGGGAATGGAGATCATTGAAGAAGTCAAATAACCCAAACTACTATCTTGCGGAAACTTCTTCAGGGGCCGGCCTTCGCAGCCGGCTCCTTTTATTTGCGGTACTGGCTGGGAGTCATGCCGGTGTGGGACTTGAAGAACTTGTAGAACACCGATGAGTTGGAGAAATTCAGGCGGTAGACTATCTCTTTGATCGGACAGTTGGAATACCTCAGCAGGTTCTTCGCTTCGAGTATCACGAAGTCGTCGATGAGTTCCGGGCCGCCTTTGCCGCTGACCTTGCGGATGACCTTCGAAAGGTATTTGGGCGAAAGACAGAGCTTTTCGGCGTAGAATGACATGCCCCTTTCGGTATCGTGGTATTCCGCCACCAGTTCCAGGAACGAATCGAACACCAGCCGTGAGCGGGCCGTGGCTCCGGCCTCCGCAAGGTTCGGGGCCTGCTTCAGTTTTTCCTGCCAGATGTCACCGAAGTAGTTGAAAATCGCCGAGATGAGTCCGTACAGGGAGTTCTCCAGCCCCATCGGGTCGCGGGCGTTGAGTCTGTAACCGATGTCGAGATAATCCGCGATGATATCCATTTCGTCACTGTCCAGGTGGATTATCGGTTGTTTTAATACCGACAGGGCTTCCTTGAAAAGATGCCCCATGTCGATCCTGGATTCTCCCAGGAAATCCCTGTTGACGGCAGCTATGGTAAGGTCGAGCGCCCTTTCGGGGCCGTCCGCTTCGTATATGCGCATTATGTGCCCCGGGACATACAGCAGCAGGGAATCCGGCTTCATCTCATACCTGGTGAGATTGATCTCGACAGGGAAGCTTCCCTTCTTGCAGATTATGGCAAGGAAACCGTTGAAACGGAATGGCTCGTTCACCAGTTTGGACGTGTGCCTGTCGAGGTGGAGATCCGATGCGAGGAAAACGTCGCGCGAATTGCCGGGACCGTCAGATCCCAAATGTTCGCGGAAGTCGCTTATGGTGAGTTCTTTGAAATTCTTTTCCATCGTTCGGTAGTCCTGCCTCTCACAAAGATAGCATGGTATTTCGAATAAGTGGAAGAATTCGACTTAAATATGACTGAATTGCACGAATAGCTATAAAAAAGTGTTAAAACCGCTTCGAATAAGGCAATGCTGGAATCTGCTTCGGCGGGTATGTTTTTTGCAGTGTCTGATGACCGTATTATGGAGAATATCCGTATTATGGAGAATATCAAAGCTATAGGCATTCTCACGTCGGGAGGGGACGCTCCCGGGATGAATGCTGCTATAAGGGCCGTCACCCGTGCCGCCATCTACGAAGGCTGGAAGGTCTTCGGGATCTACAGGGGTTTTGAAGGCCTCATCGGCGGAGAAATCAAGGAATTCACGACCGAAAGTGTTTCGAATACCATCCAGAGGGGTGGCACCATACTCAAAACGGCGCGCAGCCGCGACTTCATGTCGCCTGAAGGCCGGGCGAAGGCGGCGGAGAACCTCCGCAAGTTCGGCATCGACGCCCTCGTGGTCATAGGAGGGAACGGGTCCCTTACGGGTGCGCGCGAGCTGGCCCGTGAATACGACATCCCCTGCATAGGCCTGCCCGGAACCATCGACAACGACCTATACGGCACCGATTCCACCATCGGCTACGATACCGCCCTCAACACTATTGTGGACTGCGTCGACAAGATACGCGATACCGCCACCAGCCACGACCGCATCTTCTTCGTCGAGGTTATGGGACGTGACGCCGGTTTCCTGGCGCAGAATTCGGCAATAGCCGCCGGCGCCGAAGCAGCCATCATCCCCGAAGACGAGACCGATGTCGACCAGCTCGACCAGTTCATAGGCCGCGGCATACGCAAAAGCAAGAATTCGTCGATTGTGCTGGTTTCGGAAAGTCCCAAGCACGGGGGAGCGATGCATCTCGCCGAACGCATGCGCGTGGAGCATCCCGAATACGACGTGCGGGTTACCATACTGGGCCATCTGCAGCGCGGCGGCACCCCCTCGGCTTACGACCGCATCCTTGCGTCGCGGCTTGGCGTGGCAGCCGTCGAAGCTCTCAAGGAAGGCCAGCGCAACGTGATGATGGGCATAGACGATGACCATGTCGTGTATGTCCCGTTCAGCCGGGCCATAAAGCAGGACAAGGTAGTCGAGCCCGAACTCATAAACGTCCTTTCCATCCTGTCGATATAGCCGTTGGGCGGTCGGGATATTGTCCTTTTCGGAAATTATTCGTAAATTTGAGAGATTGTATCTCTCATGGATAAAATTTACGAATCAGATCCTTGGCTTAAGCCTTTCAAAACGGCCATTGACGAGCGCCATGAGCGCATCGCTGCGGCTGCGGAAAAACTTGAAAAGAACGCCGGCGGGGCGGCGGATCACAGCGTTGCCCACGCTGCCAACAACCATCTCTACTACGGCTTGCACCGTACCGGCACCGGCTGGGTGTTCCGTGAATGGGCGCCCAATGCCACCCGCATCTATCTCATCGGGGAATTCAACAACTGGAAAAAGGCCGAAGCCTGGGCCCTCAGGCCCGTGGGCGGCGGCAACTGGGAGATAAGCGTCGCCGGGCCTTTCATGAAGCACGGCGAGCTGTACAAGCTCTTCATCGAATGGCCGGGCGGGGGAGGCGAAAGGATACCCGCGTATGCCACCCGCGTGGTGCAGGACCCCGTCACCAAGGTTTTCAGCGCCCAGGTCTGGGATCCGGCGCCTTACAAATGGCGTAACGACAGAGTTTTCGACAGGACCCATCCCTTCATATACGAATGCCACATAGGCATGAGCGGCGAGGAGGAAAAGGTTTCCACTTTCACTGAATTCAAGGAGAACGTTCTGCCCCGCGTTAAGGCTTTAGGCTATGACACCCTCCAGATAATGGCCCTTCAGGAGCATCCCTACTACGGCTCCTTCGGATACCAGGTGAGCAGTTTCTACGCCCTCAGCTCCCGTTTCGGCACCCCCGAGGAGTTCAAGGCCCTGGTGGACGAGGCCCATGGCATGGGGATAGCGGTGATAATGGATATAGTGCATTCGCACGCGGTATCCAATGAGGCCGAAGGCCTGTCGAGATTCGACGGCAGGACCGACCTGTACTTCTACCAGGGTGATGCCGGTTACCACAAGGCTTGGGGCTCGCGCTGTTTCGACTACGGCAAGGACGAAGTGAAGTATTTCCTCCTTTCGAACTGCAAGTTCTGGATGGAAGAATACCACCTCGACGGCTTCCGTTTCGACGGGGTGACATCCATGCTCTACTGGGACCACGGCCTGGGCACCGATTTCGGCAATTACGCCCTTTATTTCGGTCCCGGTGTGGACGAGAACGCGGTGAACTACCTGGCCCTCGCCAACATGCTCATCCATGAAATAAAGCCTAAGGCCATAACCATAGCCGAGGACGTTTCCGGCATGCCCGGCCTGGCCGCGCCCTTCGACGCTGGCGGGGTTGGTTTCGACTTCCGCATGGCCATGGGGATAGCCGACCATTGGATCAAGTGGATCAAGGAAAAGAGCGACGAGCAGTGGAGTCCGGGCGAGATGTGGTATGAACTTACCAACAAACGTGCTGACGAAAAGACCGTCTCATATGCCGAGTGCCACGACCAGGCGCTGGTC
>ONSD01000021.1 GCA_900320385.1 uncultured Bacteroidales bacterium | reverse complement strand
GGCAAGGTGTTCAAAGGCGGGGCGACCCCCGAGGTAGCGCGCCTCCTGACCGAAGTCCAGCCTGAACTTGCCGTGCTCAAGGAGGTTATAGCTTACGCCCCCAGCCCCATGGTCAAGGGCCGTCCCGAGAGCGAACTCAGCAATTACATCGCGGACAGGCTCCGTGCCGACGTGCAGGAACTCGTGGCTCCCAAGCCTGTCGACCTGGCGATTACCAATTTCGGCGGCATACGGATCGACGTGCCTGCGGGCGACGTGCTGGTGGACGACATAGTTTCCATGCTCCCGTTCAAGAACTATCTGTGTTACCTGCGCCTCAAGGGGAGCGATATCCTCCACTGGTTCGATTATATGGCCCAGAACAGCGTCCAGTGCATCTCGGGTGCCCAGATCACCGTGGAGGACCACAAGCTGGTGAGTGCGGCGATCGGCGGCAAGAAGGTGGATCCGAACAAGGTCTACGGCCTGGCTACCATCGACTTTCTGCTTGACGGCGGCGACGGGCTCAAGCTCGCGCGCAACGCAATCGAGTATATCCAGTCGGACATTACCATAGGCGATGCCATTCTCAGGGACATAAAGGCCCTGGGCGCTGCCGGACAGCCCTGGGAATACAGTAAGGACGGCCGCTGCATAGTACGCAAGGATAAAGAAGAGGAGGACTAGGAGATGAAAAGATACCTTATCGTTGCTCTTGCGGTGCTGCTTGCGCTTTGCTCATGCGGACCAAAGCTCGTTATCGTCCACTGCAACGACACCCACAGCCACATGGATCCCGTGCGCGGGGGAGAATATGACGGATACGGCGGCATCATAGAGCGGGCTGCCCTCGTAGACAGCCTGCGCGCCAAGTACGGTAAAAAGATGCTGCTCCTGCATGCCGGCGACTTCAACCAGGGTACCTCGTATTACAGCCAGCTCGGCGGCTCGCTTGAGCCGAAGGTGATCAATGCGATGGGTTACGACTGCATCACGCTCGGCAACCACGAACTCGACAACGGCATCGAAGACCTTGCGGAGCGCCTTGCCCGTATCGACTGCCCGGTTGTATGCGCAAACTGCGAATTCCCCCCGGCACTCGCCAGGTTGGTCGCACCTTATGCCATAATCCGGAAAAACCGGATGAAGATAGGAATCATAGGCATGCTGAGCGATGTCTCCACCAACGTGTCCAATACCATCGCATCCCGAATCAACCAGCTCGACAACGTCGATGTGGTGAACGAGTGGGCTCCTTATCTGAAGGAGAGCGAAGGTTGCGACATGGTGATACTACTGAGCCATCTCGGATACGGCGAAGACCAGGACATCATCCCCAAGGTACACGGGGTGGACCTGGTGGTAGGCGGACACAGCCATACTTTCGTCGATGATTTCGTGTATGTGAAGGATGCCGACGGAAAGGAAGTTCCAATAGTCACCTCCGGCTGCTTCGGAATCTATATGGGCGAGATCCACGTTTCCAGATAGCCTTTAAGTCCGGCAAAGAATTACCTGCCGCACCGCTCCCTGTCGCTATGCGACCCTACCCGGGTAAATGGTCGCTTGTGCGGCAGGTAATTCTTTAATTATTCGGGCTTGTAGGAATCCTTCAGCGAAACGGTTTTGTTGAAGATGGACTCCGCCGGGGTGCTGTCGGCATCCTTGACATAGTAGCCCGTGCGTTCGAACTGTACTGCGATCCCTGAGTTGTCCTCCAGCAGGGCGGGTTCTGCAAATCCGCATCCCAGCGTGAGGGAGTCGGGATTGAGGAAGTCCTTGTAATCCTTGTCTTCGGGAACCTGGCTCATGTCCGCCAGGGTGAAGAGACGGTCGTAGTTGCGCAGCGTTATCTTCTTCGCATGCTCCCTCGAAACCCAGTGGATGGTGCCCTTCACGCTCCTCCATTCCCCGGCTCCGGGGCGGGTGGACGGATCATAGGTGCATTTCAGCTCGGTTATCTGACCCTCAGCGTCTTTAACAACTTGGTTACACTTGATGATATAGGTGTATTTAAGACGTACCTCACCGTCCGGCTTGAGGCGGAAGAACTTCTTGGGAGCGTCTTCCATGAAGTCGGCGCGCTCGATGTATAGCTCTCCGCAGAAGGGGACCTTGCGGCTCGCTCCCTCGGGCTCCGCCGGGTTGAGCGGACAGTCAAACCATTCCACCTTCCCTTCAGGCCAGTTGGTGATGGTGAGCTTCACCGGATCCTGTACCACCATGTAGCGGTTCGCCCTGGCGTTGAGGTCCTGCCTTACGCACCATTCCAGCAGCTGGATGTCCATAAGCTGCTCGTGCTTGCTGACACCGATCTTGTCGCAGAACATCTTGATGGCCTCGGGAGTATAGCCGCGGCGCCTCACTCCGCACAGGGTGGGCATGCGCGGGTCGTCCCAGCCGGCGACTATGCCTTTCTGCACGAGTTCGAGCAGTTTGCGCTTGCTCATGAGGGTATAGGTGAGGTTCAGCCGGGCGAATTCGTACTGATGGCTCGGATAGATGTCCAGGACCTTGATGAACCAGTCGTAGAGGGGACGGTGCACGTCGAATTCGAGGGTGCAGATGCTGTGGGTTATATTCTCTATGGAGTCGCTCTGGCCGTGGGTGTAGTCGTACATCGGGTAGATGCACCATTTGTCGCCGGTGCGGTGATGCGACGCGTGCTTGATGCGGTACATGATGGGATCGCGGAACATCATGTTGGGAGAAGCCATGTCGATCTTAGCCCTGAGCACCTTCTCGCCGTCGGCATACTTGCCGTCGCGCATCTCGCGGAAAAGCCTGAGGTTCTCTTCGGGGGTGCGGTTCCTGTAGGGACTTTCCTTTCCGGGGGTCTCCACCGTTCCGCGGCCTGCCGAAATCTCTTCCTGGCTCTGGTCGTCGACATACGCCATGCCCTCGATTATCATCTTCTCGGCCCATTCGTAGAGCTGGTCGAAGTAATCGGATGCGTAAAGCTCTTTCTCCCAATTGAATCCGAGCCACTTGATGTCTTCCTTGATGGCGTCGACGTACTCGGTATCCTCCTTTGTGGGATTGGTGTCGTCGTAGCGGAGATTGGTCTTGCCTCCGTACTTCTGCGCGAGCCCGAAATTGATGCAGAGGCTCTTCGCGTGCCCGAGATGAAGGTATCCGTTGGGCTCGGGCGGGAAGCGGGTGAGTATGGAACTGACCTTCCCGCTCTTGAGGTCGTCTTCGATTATTTCTTCCAGGAAATTGAGGCTTTTCTTTTCTTCTTCCATGGGAATGGTAGGTTTTGTGATCGGCAAATTTAGCAATTATTTCGATATGATCCCCTTGGAGGACCTTCCGTCTATGCATATGAAAAGGGGCTCGGGGAAGCGGACGCGCCTGAAGTATTTGCCTTCGCGCACGGCAGGCATCGAATCCAGACTGGCGGAATCG
>ONSD01000031.1 GCA_900320385.1 uncultured Bacteroidales bacterium | reverse complement strand
TTCAACCACGAGAGCGAGCGCCGCGGCGAGACCTTCGTCACCCGCAAGATCACCCTGGCGGCGTCGCGCATAGCCCAGGGCTTCCAGGACAAACTGTACCTCGGCAACCTCGACGCCCTTCGTGACTGGGGTTACGCCAAGGATTACGTGGAGTGCATGTGGCTTATCCTGCAGCAGCCGGAACCCGACGACTTCGTGATAGCGACGGGTGAATACCATACCGTTCGCGAGTTCGCCACGCTGGCTTTCCGTGAAGTGGGGATAGAGCTTGCCTGGACCGGCACCGGAGTGGATGAGAAGGGTGTAGTCGCGTCCGTGAGCGGTGCAGCGGCCGGGGAGGTAGCGAAGGGGAATGCGTGCCTGAAACCGGGCGACGTGCTGGTGGAAGTGGATCCCAAGTACTTCCGCCCTGCCGAGGTGGACCAGCTGCTGGGAGATCCCACGAAGGCAAAGGAGAAGCTGGGTTGGAACCCGCGCAAGACCGGTTTCGAAGAGTTGGTGCGGCTCATGGTCGCTCACGATATGCGCAAGGTGCGCAAGCTTTATCTGCGTTCGCTGGAGGACCGTAGGGATGATGAATAAGGACAGCAGGATTTATGTCGCCGGCCACCGTGGAATGGTGGGTTCGGCCATAGTGCGCGAACTTCAGAGGCAGGGATACTCCAATATAATCACCCGTACCCACAAGGAACTGGACCTTACCAGGCAGGAGGCGGTGGAAGCCTTCTTCGCCCTGGAGAAACCGGAATACGTGTTCCTGGCGGCTGCGAAGGTGGGCGGCATTGTGGCTAACGAGAGCGCCCTGGCGGATTTCATGTACGACAACATGATCCTGGAGATGAACGTCATCCATGCGGCATGGCGCAACGGCTGCAGGAAGCTGGAGTTCCTTGGCTCTTCCTGCATCTATCCGCGCTTGGCGCCGCAGCCGATGAAGGAGGATTGCCTGCTTACCGGTGCGCTGGAGAAGACGAACGAAGCATACGCCCTGGCGAAGATCAGCGGCCTGAAGTACTGCGAGTTCCTCAACCGCCAGTACGGCACCGACTATATCTCCGTCATGCCCACGAACCTCTACGGGCCCAACGACAATTATCATCCGGAGCATTCACACGTCCTTCCCGCACTCATACGCCGTTTCCATGAGGCCAAGGAGGCCGGCCTGAAAGAAGTCACCTGCTGGGGAGACGGTTCGCCCCTTCGGGAATTCCTGTATGTTGACGACCTGGCCAACCTCTGCGTGTTCCTCATGAACAATTATTCCGGTAACGAGACTGTGAATGCCGGCACGGGCAAAGAGTTGACTATCAAGGAATTGACCGAACTGGTAGCCAAGGTTGTCGGCTATACCGGCACTATTAAATGGGACACTTCCCGCCCCAACGGGACGCCGCGCAAGCTCCTCGACGTATCCAAGGCGACGGCGCTGGGCTGGACCTACAGCACCGAACTCGAAGAAGGCATCCGCCTCACCTACGCCGATTTCCTCAGCAACCCCATGCGTGCCGAACGATGAAAGTATTCGTTTCGGGCTGTTACGACTTGCTGCATAGCGGACATGTGGAGTTCTTCAGGGAGGCTTCGCGTTTCGGCGACCTGTATGTAGGCATAGGAAGCGACAGCACGATACGGGACCTCAAGGGCCACAAAACCCTCTTCAGTGAACAGGAACGGCTTTTCATGGTAAAGGCCATACGTTATGTGACCGATGCCTTCATCAACCGCGGTTCCGGCATGATGGACTTCATCCCTACGGTGGATGAACTGAAGCCGGACATCTTCGTGGTAAACGAAGACGGCGCTACGCCGGAGAAGGAACGCTTCTGCAAGGAACGGGGGATAGAATACAAAGTCCTGAAAAGACTGCCGGCCGAGGGCCTGCAGGCGCGGAGCAGTACCGGCCTCAAGGCCGCACTGGGCGTCTCGTCCGGGGGACGCACTGAGCTCCCTACCCGTCTTGATCTCGCCGGCACCTGGATCGACCAGCCCTACGTAAGCCGTTATGCCCCCGGCTGGGCCATCACCATCAGTCTGGAGCCCACCTTCGAGGTCCGCACCCGCTGCGGTCTCAGCACTTCCACCCGCAATACCATCAAACGCATCTGGCCGGTACGGCTGCCGGACATGGACCCGGAGATGCTCGCACGCCTGGTGTTCTGCTTCGAGAACGATCCCGAGCGCTCCGACGGCATCATTTCCGGGGCGCAGGACGCAATCGGCATCTGCGTGCCCGGCCTGGCCCGCCATTATTATGACAAACACTTCTGGCCGGAAAAGATAGAGTGCTGCCGCGACGAAGCCATACTCTCCTGGCTCGAAGACCATCTGTGCATGATTCCAATGTTCCCGCGCCGCCCCGGCTGCAGCGTGGTGGAGGCCACGGACATTACCAAGCCCAAGGTCGAAGCCCTCGCCAAAGCTGCAGACGACTGCTGGGCCGCCATCATGAGGCGGGACCTCCAGTCTTTCGCAGCGGCGTACAGGGCCTCGTTCGACGCCCAGGTGGCAATGTTCCCCGGGATGGTGGACCCGTACGAGCCCCAGCCAGCCGGGGACAACGACGGATTCCTGCCCACGGTGCGGGCATATATCGAAAAATACTCCGCGATGCCGGGAGTGCTGGCCTGGAAGATGCCCGGAGCCGGCGGCGGGGGATATCTCGCCCTGGTGATCGACGACAAAAAGCATCTTCCCGACGGTGCGATCGAACTTCACATCCGCCGGGGAGGAATGTAATGCCATGAAACGTTATTGCCAAAGCTTGGAGCTGGCCGACAATCCCGAGCTCATCGAACAATACCTGGAAGCTCACCGCCATGTATGGCCCGAAGTCATTGAAGGCCAGCGCGAAGTGGGCATACTCGACATGCAGATCTACCGCCGGGGCCGCCGCCTTTTCATGATAATGGATACGGTGGACGGCTTCGATTTCGTAAAAGACAACGCACGGCTTGCCGCCATGCCGGTCCAGCAGAAGTGGGAAGCTTACGTGGCCCGCTTCCAGGGGGCGGACCCGGATGCTCCCAGTACCGAAAAGTGGCAGCTGATGGAACGCATTTTCTAAGAAGTTGAAGACTCCTTCCATACTCAAATCCGCCGACGGCCGCAGCCTTGTCCTGCCCTTTGTGCTCGTGACCCTCTGCTTCGCGCTCTGGGGCTTCGCCAACGACATCACCAACCCCATGGTCAAGAGCTTCAGCAAGATCTTCCGCATGTCGGTGACCGACGGCGCCCTGGTACAGCTCGCATTCTACGGAGGATACTTCTGCATGGCCCTTCCGGCTGCCCTCTTCATCAAGCGTTTCTCGTACAAGACCGGCATCCTCATGGGTCTCGGGCTCTATGCTGCGGGCGCACTGATGTTCGTGCCCGCCGCCAGGTTCGGAAGCTACTATCCCTTCCTCATCGCCTACTTCATCCTCACCTGCGGACTCAGTTTCCTGGAAACCAGCAGCAACCCCTTCATCCTCAGCCTCGGCACCAGGGAAACCGCAACCCGCCGCCTGAACTTCGCCCAATCGTTCAACCCCATAGGCTCGCTCTGCGGCATGTGGGTGGCGATGAACTTCATCCAGGCCAGGATGAACCCCCTGTCCACGGCAGAGCGCGCCG
>ONSD01000123.1 GCA_900320385.1 uncultured Bacteroidales bacterium | reverse complement strand
GCAGCAGAAGGAACTCGAAGCCTTCCGCTCCGGCCTCAAGAAGGGTGACAAGGTGGTTACCGCCGGCGGCATCTACGGCACCATCGCCGATATCCAGGAGAACTCCGTACTCATCAAGGTTGACGGAGAAACCAAGCTCCGCGTGAGCAAGAACGCTATCCAGAAGGATTACTCCGACAATCAGCCGGCACAGTAAGCCTTGAAGAACAGCAGCCTTTTCCTGGTCTGCCTGATGCTCGCTTTCGGCATCTGGCTGGTCCACAATCTCTCGCAGACCAACGAGAGCGTGGTGAACGTTGCCGTACTGGCGGAGAGCAATCTCGAAGGCCGGGCCGAACGTTCCAGCGATGCCGTGACGATAACGGCACGCTGCAGTGCTTCGGGCTTCCGCCTGCTTGACCTTACGTCGCGCAGGCGCACGAGACAGGTCCGCTTCGACGCCGAGGACCTCCAGCAGACAAGGAGAGACTACTTTTCCATATCCGCAAACAAACTGGGGCGCTATGCCGAGGCCATTTTCGGCAGCGGTGTGAGCGTCGACCAGTTCCTGATGGACGAAGCCGTATTCCGCTTCATCGAGGAGAATCACAAGAAGGTGCCGGTCCAGCCGGTGAAACTGCTCAGTTTCCGTTCGCAATACGCCCAGGTGGGCGCGATGGCGCTCGAACCCGACTCCGTAACGGTTTACGGGCCTGACGAGATCCTGGACAGGATAGACAACGTGTATACCCGTACCGTGAGCGCGAACGACGTGCGCAGCAACCTTCATGGCGAAGTGGACCTCGAACCCCCTGCCGGGGTGCGCCTGTCGGATACCAGGGTGAAATATCGGGTGGATGTATCCCGCTACGTGGAGATACCCTTGAAGGTGCGCATATCCGTACACGACTTGCCCGCAGGAGTCGATTTCTCCGTTTTCCCTTATTCCGCCGACGTCACCCTCAAATGCATCTTCCCGCTGATGGCCGATCCCGAGGGCAATGTCGACTGCTACGTGGATTATTCCGAGTTTGCGGTATCCCGCACCGGACGCTGCGTGGTCAGGGTGACAGGGCTGCCCGTGGGTGTGCTTGAGTACAAGGTTTCGCCCGAGGTGGTCGAATGCATAGAGAGGGAGGCTCCGGGCAGGCTATGAAGACAGTCCTCGTTACCGGCGGGATAGCCAGCGGCAAGTCGGAAGTGTGCCGTTACCTGGCTTCGAAGGGTTATCCGACATACGACTGCGACTCCCGTGCCAAGGCCCTCTATGAAAGCGTCCCCGGCCTTAAAAGGAAGGTTGAGGAGGCAACGTCACTGCCTTTCGGGGAGATAGGGGCCATATTCTCCGACCCCGCGAAGAGGGAGGCCCTGGAAGCGGTCGTCTATCCCGAGGTATTGAAAGACCTGGAAGCATGGAAGGGGGGACTAAACTGCCGCATGGCGTTCGTAGAGAGCGCCATAATGCTTGAGAAGCCCCTTTTCAACGGGTGTTACGATGCCGTGCTGCTGGTGCGGGCCCCCATGGATGCAAGGCTCGGGCGGAATCCCAGGACGGCCGAAAGGGCCGCATCCCAGCATCTGCCGGACAAGGCCGATTATATGATAGACAATGACTCCGACCTGGAGACACTACATTCAAGGATTGATATTTTTCTCAACGATATGAAAACCGATTTAAGCAAGATCCTGGCCGTTTCCGGAAAGCACGGCCTCTATAGGTTCCTGGCGATTTCCCGCGGCAACGCGGTTGTAGCCGAAAAGCTTTCCGATTCTTCCCGTACGATGCTGGACTCCCGCAGCCGCATCACCACGCTGGCCGACGTCGCCATCTACACCGCTGCCGGCGAACTCAAGCTCAAGGAAGTTTTCCTTGCAATCGAGAAGGCGCTGGACGGGGCTGAAGCTCCTGCCGCAAAGGGCGATGACGCTGCCGTTAAGGCCCTCTTCGACAAGGCCGTTCCGGATTATGACCCGGAGCGTTTCTACACTTCGCACATGCGCAAGATAGTCGATTGGTATACCGAACTTGTCAAGTACGCATCCCTCGACTTCACCGAAGAGGAAGAAGATGAAAAGTAGCGTCCAGGTCATCACCCTGGGCTGCTCCAAGAACACTGTAGACACCGGGCATCTCCTCGCCCAGCTCCCGGAAGGATCCTTCGAGATACTGCCCGAGGGCTGGACGGGTCCCGTAGACTGGCTGCTGGTGAATACCTGCGGCTTCATAGGCGACGCCAAGGAAGAATCCATACAGGTGGTGCTTCAGGCTGCTGAGCGCCGTAAAGAGGGCTCGGCCGGGCATCTGCTGGTATTCGGCTGCCTTTCGCAGCGTTACCTCTCCGACCTTCCGGCACTGATTCCGGAGGTGGACGGATGGTTCGGGGCGCGCGACCTCGACCCTGTCCTGCGTGCTATGGGAGTCCATCCGAAAGACTCGCTGCGCACGGCCCGCTATCCTCAGGAGGGGGCCTACGCCTATCTCAAGATTTCCGAAGGCTGCGACAGGCGCTGCTCCTACTGCGCGATCCCGCTCATACGCGGGGCTCACCGTTCCGTTCCCATCGAAAAGATAGTGGAAGAGGCCCAAGGCCTGGCGGGCAGGGGAGTGAAGGAGCTCATACTCATAGCACAGGACACCACTTACTACGGCCTCGACCTGTATGGGAAGAGGCGCCTCTCCGATGTGCTCCGCGCACTATCGGAGGTATCCGGCATAGAGTGGATAAGGGTTCATTATTCATATCCTGAGGGCTTTCCCGAGGACGTGATCGAAGAGATGGCGTCCAATCCGAAGGTCTGCCCATATCTCGACATCCCGCTGCAGCACATCTCCGACAAGGTGCTGGGCAACATGCACCGCGGTGTCACCGGGGAATGGACCAGGGCCCTCATAGCGCGCATGCGCGAACGCATCCCCGGAGTCGTGCTCCGCACAACCGTGATTGTCGGCCATCCCGGCGAAGGACCCGGGGAATTCGATGAACTGCTCTCCTTCGTCCGCGAGGCCCGTTTCGAACGCCTGGGCGCTTTCAAGTATTCCGAAGAGGAAGGTACTTGGGGCGCCGCCCATCTCGTCGACGACGTCCCTCCGGAAGAGAAGCAGCGCCGTTACGACGCCCTGATGGGCCTGCAGTCCGGCATATCCGCTGCGTTCAACGAGTCCCGCGTAGGCCGGAGCTGCCGCGTGCTGGTGGATTCGGTGATGGATGGAAAGCTCATTGCACGTTCGCAATACGAAAGTCCTGAAGTGGACGGAGAGATAATAGTCTCGTGCCCCGCAGGAACCGACCTGCAGGCCATGGTGGGCTCTTTCGTTGACGTACGGATTACGGATGCCCTCGAATACGACCTGCTGGCCGAACTCGAGGCCTGAGTCTATTTGTCTTTCTTCTTGTTCCAGAACTTGAGGGAAACTTTCTTCCGGCGCTCGAAATGCCGGTTGAGGAGTCTCTCGTCTATGTTCTCGGCAATCTTCGGGAAGCGCTCGCGGAGCTTTATCATCCTGTCGGAATAGTAGGATTTGATGTGACGGTCTATTTTCTCGGCGTACATTTCGTCGAAGCAGACCATGATTCCCGTTTCTTCCACATCGGAGAAGGTGTCGTTGATGGCGGTACCGAACATCTTCATGGTAGGTGAGGTGTTCATGTACGAATTCACCAGAGGCGGTATGTTGCTTCCAAGGCGGCGCACTGCATCCTTGAGGTTGCGGTAGTCGGACTTGAAGTCGGTGTCGCGGAGGATCAGGTCCAGGAGCCGCCCGTCTGTTCCTGGCATTACCGGGTCGATGGGGCGCACGAGTTCTTCGGGATCGGGGAAATGCTTCCACAGGAAGTGGAGGATGAGGTCACGGGCCAGTTTGTCGTAGCTGGGATACATCGTCATCTTGCCGAAGGCGTACATGATCTGGGAGTGCTGCACAGCAACCGTGGCGATTCCGTCCCAGAGGTTGTCCAATGCGAAAAGGGCCTTGGCGCCGGCTTTCGAACTCTGGTACTCCACCGCGACGAAGGAGCGTCCCAGCTCCATCACATGCGGCAGGTAATCCCTGATGAATTCTTCGGAGAACCGGAACATGTGGGCGGTGGCGAGAATGGGCTGCCCGTCCGGGCGGAACTGCACGTCGGGACCCAAGATATACCTGTAACCGCCCAGGATGGCTCCGGCATCTGGATCCCAGACCACGATCTGCTTGTACGGATTCTCCATGGTGTCGAATTCGTCGAGGTCCATGGAGAGGCCGGAACCGCCGCCCTCGGCCCTGAAGGCTATTTCCCTCAGGCGCCCTATCTCGCGCAGGACATTGGGTGAATCCTGGGCGGTGATGACGTAGAGTTCGTTCCCGCCGCGGTTGGTGTTCCTTATTTTCTTGTCTTCGGTAAGTTCTGCCTTGAGCAGTTCCGGACTGATGGGATCGATGATCTTTTCCATGACAATTACAGTTGATAGACGTGCTCCCTAAGCCATTGCGCCCATTCGGCCGCGGTCTTGCTGCCGTCGAATGTGCTTGGAGGCAAGGGCTTCCCGAATATTACCTTGAAGGTGCCGTGCTGAGCCCGGTACATCTCGTCCGGGAGGAAGAGCATGGCGAAATTGAATTTGAGCTTGAGTTTCTTGCAGAGGCTTGCGACGTTGTAGAAACGCTTGCTGTTCTTGCCGATGAAGTGCACCGGCACGATCCATCGGCCGGTCTGCACACTCATCTTGACAAAGTTCTTGCTCCAGGGGATGTCCTGGATCTTTCCGTCGATCTTCCTCGAACACAGGCCGGCGGGAAACACCAGCACCTGGCAGTCGGAGTTGTAGATTTCCTTCACCTTGGCCGGCAGGTCGCGCGATTGTGCGCCGGTTTTGTTGATGGGTATGCAAAGGCTGGCGAGGGGCTTGACGTGCATGAGGAAGTCGTTGACCAGTATGCGGATGCGATTGTCGTACTTCCGCCCTATGATACCGGCAAGGGTGAGCCCGTCGATTCCGCCCAGCGGGTGGTTTGAAGCGAATGTGGCAAGGGCATCCTGAGGGAGGTCCTCAAGGTTCTCCAGCCCCTCGACATCAACTTTGACGTCGAGGTACTCCGCAGTGTGGGCACAGAACTCAACACCGTCATAACCTTTTGCGAGGTAAGCGTTTATGAAGTCCTGGTGGATAAAGCGCTTGAGCCATGACATGATCCACCGCGGGATTTTCTTATCGGGGAATTTGGCTGCAACCACGGAATCGAGGTCCAGCTGCATCGGAGCGGCTTCTGGCATAGGTACGGGTTTTAGTACCTACAAATATAAACAAAAAAAGGAAAAAAGGTGGGGTGATAAGCCGGTTTCTGTTCCTGGTTCCGTCATTTATCTTCGCAACCTACCCCCCGGCAGCGGACGGGCAGCCCTTGATTGCCGGTATATTTGGTCTTGCAGGCCCCGGGACCGTACCCGGCCGGCATCGCTGACGGCCGTCGTGGGCTCTTGCCCCGCGTTTTCACCCTTGCCCGGGTAGTAACGCGCATTGAGCGCTCCCCGGGCGGTAGTTTTCTGTTACGGTTTCCAAAAGATTACTCCCATCTGCGATTTCCGCAGCGGGGTGCCCTTTCCTGTCCGGACTTTCCTCCCTTGCGGGCGACGGAAAACCCCACCTTATAGTGGGCGCAAATGTAAGAATAATTTAGCGAAAAAGAAACCGGTCAATGCTTGCGGCGCTTGACGGGGTCGCATGTGAGGCCCACTCCCAGCTTGTTCAGTACCTTTTTGTCCACTTCGCTGAGCATGGTGGTGGAATGCATCTGGCAGCCTTCGAGCTGGGGCAGCCTGTCTATGGCTTTCTTGCAGTTCTCGTCCGAGATGCTGAGAATGCTCAGGGCCACCAGCACCTCATCGGTGTGAAGGCGGGGATTGTGGCCGTGCAGATAATCCACCTTGGTCTTCTGTATGGGCTCTATCATCTCCTGCGGAATGAGCTTCACAGGGTGTGGTATGCCCGCCAGGTGCTTGGTGGCGTTGAGGATGAGCGCCGCGCT
>ONSD01000159.1 GCA_900320385.1 uncultured Bacteroidales bacterium | reverse complement strand
GACGAAAACGACCGCGAAAAGCGACTCGAATACCGCTATCACTATCGGCGACATCCCGACGCGCTTGAAATAAGAGATCTTGAACTCTCCGCCGACCGAAAACGCGATAAATCCGAGCGCGGCGGACGAGATGACCGACATAGACGAAACTACGTTCTCCGGGAGGATGGCGATATCCCACGGGAGAAGCCGCATGACCGGTCCGAGGAGAAGTCCCGCGACAAGATATCCGGTGACGTTGGGGAGCTTGCAATGCTTTGCCAGCCTTCCGAACGCCATACCGAAGAAGATCATCAGCGCGAGATACAAAAGGGTGTTGAGTTCCATTATTTATCGACTTCCTCTATATTGACGACACACATGATGCCTGTATCGGGTTTTGACCAGCCGCCGGTCTCCTCGTCGAGGATGGTGCGGATGAGCGGTATTTTTTCTTTTTCGGTCATAACGAGGATGGTCTTGCTTTCCTTCCTCGCCGGATCGAGGAGCATACGGAACGAGGCGAGAAAATGAGGCTCGTCGTCCTCGAGAGAATGCGCGAGTCCGGTGCTGTTCAGTATCGTCGCGTGAAGATCCTCGTCGCAGAAGCGACGCAGGACATCGTGAAGACACTCGATCTTGTTGAGTACGATGATAGCGAGTTTCATAAGCGATCTCCTTTATCTTTGAATGCAAAGGGCGCGTTCTCGAGTCTGAACACGCCCTTTATTATTGCTTTTACTTATCGGATCAAAGCTCCGCGAAGTATTTGATGGTGCGTACCATCTGGCTGGTGTAGGAGTTCTCGTTGTCGTACCAGGAAACTACCTGTACCTGATACAGATCGTCTGCGATCTTGTTGACCATCGTCTGAGTAGCGTCGAACAGCGAGCCGTAGGTGATGCCGATGATGTCGGACGAAACGAGTTCTTCCTCGGTGTAACCGAACGAAGCGGAGGACTGAGCCTTCATAGCCGCGTTGATGCCCTCTTTGGTGATGTCCTTGCCCTTGACTACCGCTACGAGGATCGTGGTGGAGCCGGTCGGAACGGGAACGCGCTGAGCCGAGCCGATGAGTTTGCCGTTAAGCTCGGGGATGACAAGGCCGATAGCCTTAGCCGCGCCGGTGGAGTTAGGAACGATGTTGCAGGCACCTGCACGGCTGCGGCGGAGGTCACCCTTGCGCTGCGGGCCGTCGAGGATCATCTGGTCGCCGGTGTAGGCGTGGATGGTGCTCATGATACCGCTCTGGATGGGGGCGTACTTGTTGAGTGCGTCGGCCATGGGAGCGAGGCAGTTGGTGGTGCAGGAAGCTGCGGAGATGATGGTATCCTCGGGGGTGAGGGTCTTGTGGTTCGTGTTGTAAACGATGGTGGGGAGGTCATTACCTGCGGGAGCGGAGATGACGACCTTCCTGGCGCCGGCCTGGATGTGGGCGGAAGCCTTGGCCTTGGAGGTGTAGAAACCGGTGCATTCGAGAACTACGTCGACACCGAGTTCGCCCCAGGGGAGTTCAGCCGCGTTGGGCTTGGCGTAGATTGTGATTTCCTTTCCGTCAACGGTGATGGATCCGGGGGTGACAACGGTCTTTCCGTCTTCGCCGAGGATGGCGTCCTTGTAGGTAACGGTGTGCTTGCCTTCACCGAACTTGCCGGCGAATCCGCCCTGGGCGGTGTCATACTTGAGAAGATGGGCGAGCATCTTGGGGCTGGTAAGATCGTTGATGGCCACTACTTCATAACCATCAGCCTCGAACATCTGACGGAATGCCAGACGGCCGATACGGCCAAAGCCGTTGATTGCAATTCTATTCATGTTGAATTTGATTAAATGATAAACAATTTCTAGCCATTGCCTTGTGCTTTTGCTTCAAGGCGACGCAAAAGTAGTAAATATTTGGCTGAAAAACAATATCTTTGCAATTAATTATGAAGATACTGGTTACGAACGACGACGGGTACAATTCCCTTGGAATAAAAACCCTTGTCAACATACTCCGCCCCTACGGTGAACTTACGATAGTGGCTCCCAAATACCACCAGAGCGGGATGTCCATGGCGGTGAACCTTGGCCACAAGCCTATGGCCGTGAAGAAACTGAGCGAAACCGAAGGTGAGCGGTGGTGGTACATGGATGCAACGCCGTCTTCCTGCGTGAAATATGCTATAGACAACATCTACTTTCCGGAAAAACCGGATGTAGTTGTAAGCGGAATCAACCACGGGATCAATGCCGGTTCCTGCGCCCTGTACTCCGGGACCATAGGAGCCGCCAGCGAAGCCGCCATAGCCCGCATCCCTTCCATAGCGGTATCGCTTGACGACTTCCGCAAGGACGCCGATTTCAGCAACATCGAAGCGCTTTTCCCGGACATTTTCGAGAAGATACTTTCCAATCCCGACAGGCGCTACGGCCTGCTGTACAACATCAATTTCCCCAAGCTCCCGGCGGACCGGATAAAGGGCGTAAGGGTCACCCATCTCGGCCGCATGCACTGGGACAAGGAGTTCCAGCCTTTCGACCCGGACATCTACGAAAAGAAGGGCCTGCGCCCGCTGGAGGATCTCGGCGTCACCTGGCGGCCCCTTCCCGAAGATGGGGAGGAGGTGTTCGCCATGGTTGGCGATATGGTCAATGACCCCGACACCCCCGAAGACTCCGACCAGATCCTACTGAAAGAAGGCTGGGTAGTGATAACCCCACAGAATCTCGACAATACCGATGTCGCTGAGATACAGCGTCTTCGTGCACTCGGCTTCGATAAGGACTTCAGATGAGATATTACCTGATAGCCGGCGAGGCTTCCGGCGACCTGCACGGCGGTAACCTCATGAGGGGGCTGCTTGCCGAAGACCCGGGGGCGGAGTTCCGCTTCTGGGGCGGAGGCTGCATGGAAGCCGTCGGCGGCTTCAAGGTGAGGGACTATTCCGCTACGGCGGTGATGGGCTTCACCGACGTAGTGCGCAGCCTCGGCAAGATATCGCGGAACCTGCGCGACTGCAAGGCTGATATCCTGGCCTGGAAGCCGGACGTGGTGATACTCATAGATTACCCGGGCTTCAACATGAAGATAGCCAGTTTCTGCCACGGGAAAGGCATAAAGGTGTTCTATTACATCGCTCCCAAGACCTGGGCGTCGCGCGAAAGCCGTAACCGCAAGCTGAAGGCCTGGGTGGACAGGCTGTTCATAGTATTCCCCTTCGAGGAGCCCTATTTCAGGGAAAAGGGCATTCCTTATGTTTACAAGGGCAACCCGCTGGTGGATGCGGTGGACGGGCACAGTTACGCGCGTCCCGTCGAAGGGAAGTACTTCGCCATACTGCCGGG
Source organism: uncultured Bacteroidales bacterium (assembly GCA_900320385.1). Taxonomy (GTDB): domain Bacteria; phylum Bacteroidota; class Bacteroidia; order Bacteroidales; family UBA932; genus Cryptobacteroides. The sequence continues at coordinate 201 of ONSD01000159.1, read as the reverse complement.
TTCACGCAAAGGGGAGATTTCGCATACCATGCCCGCCGCCATGGAGATGGCGGACGCCCTGCACTCGATGCCGCAGTACAAGGATTATCAGTTCCTGATAGGAGGCGCCCCGGCCCGCTCAGAGGCCGATTATGCCCGATGGCTGGAGGGGAGGTCCTACGTGAAGCTGATCTTCGGCCGCACCTACGACATACTCCGTTT
>ONSD01000082.1 GCA_900320385.1 uncultured Bacteroidales bacterium | reverse complement strand
TTGCGCAGATCAGCCTGATATTCACCGGGACAGCCTTGCTTCCGCCAACACGCACGACACTTCTGTTCTGGATCACCCTCAACAACTTTGCCTGCAGATGCAGCGGAATGTTGCCAATCTCATCCAGGAACAAGGTGCTGCCGTCGGCCTGCTCGAACTTAGCCACATGGTCCGTATGCGCATCGGTAAACGCACCTTTCACATGCCCGAACAGCTCGCTTTCAAACAGCGTTTCCGTAATGGCACCGGCATCCACGGCCACCATGGGCTTTCCGCTCCTCAGGCTCCGTGAGTGGATCTCCCGTGCAAGGACGTCCTTGCCAGTCCCGTTCTCGCCGGTAATCAGGACAGTGGCGTCTGTGGGAGCAATCTTATCGACGGTCTTCCGTATGGCAGCCATCGCAGCGGAAGAGCCCCAATACATCGGAGCAGACTTCTCTCCGCCCTCTCCGGCATCCCTGCCCATAGCCTTCCGGGCCTTGTCCCGTGCAGCGGTGAGCGTCGCCACAAGCTTTTCATTGTCCCAGGGTTTCACGATGAAATCAAACGCCCCGCGCTTCATACCCTCCACCGCCAGGGCTATATCGGCATAGGCTGTGAACAGCACAACCTCCACCTCTGGCGCCATCTTCTTGATTTCCCCTGCCCAGTACAGTCCCTCATTCCCGGTATTGATGCTCGTATTGAAGTTCATGTCCAGCAGCACCACATCCGGCCGGAAGCGCTCCAGCATGGAAACCAGTGTTGAAGGCGACGGAATCGCCTCCACCTCCGCGAAATGCATCGGCAACAATATCTTCAGCGCCTGGCGGATGCCGGCGTTGTCGTCCACAAGCAATAATTTCCCAATCTTGGAAGCCATCGTCGAATCTGAATCATGCAAAGTTACAACATAATTCGTTTCCTCTGCACATAGCAGCGGATAACTTTGTTTTTCGTATATTTGCAAATTATCGATAAGACGGACTTTATGGAAGAACAGAAAAAAAGGATGCTCTCCGGAATCCAGCCAAGCGGCGACCTGCACCTTGGCAATTACCTGGGAGCTATAAAGAACTGGGCCGACCGCGTGAACGATTACGAGTGCTTCTATTTCATGGCCGACCTTCATACCATCACGGTTCGGCAAGACCCTGCCGAACTGCGCAAACGCTCGATAGGACAACTCGCGCAATACATAGCCTGCGGCCTCGACCCCGAAAAGAACGTCCTTTTCCTTCAGTCGCACGTGCCTGCGCACAGCCAGCTCGCCTGGGTACTCAACTGCTACACCATGTTCGGCGAACTCTCGCGCATGACCCAGTTCAAGGATAAGTCCGCGAAGTACAAGGACAACATCAACGCCGGCCTTTTCACCTATCCCGTGCTGATGGCTGCAGACATACTCCTCTACCAGCCCGATTTCGTGCCGGTAGGCGAAGACCAGAAACAACATGTGGAGATATGCCGTGACATCGCGCAGCGCTTCAACAGCATCTACGGCGACGTGTTCAAGATACCGGAACCCCTCATCGCGAAGACCGGGGCACGTATCTACGGCCTCACCACCCCCGGCGTCAAGATGAGCAAGTCCGTCCCCGACGGCTGCGTGTTCCTGATGGACAGTCCGGACGATGTGCGCCGCAAGTTCAAACGCGCCATAACCGACAGCGACAGGGAGAATTGCGTGCGCTACGACAAGCAGAACAAGCCGGGAGTGGCCAATCTGATGAACATTTACGCCACCCTCACCGGCAAGACAATCCCTGAAATCGAGGCCGAATTCGAAGGCCAAGGGTACGGCGTATTCAAGCCAGCGGTAGGAGATGTCGTTGCCGAGGCCCTGCGTCCCATACGCGAAGAAGCGGAACGTCTTATCAAAGACAAGGCCTACCTCGACGAGGTCTACCGCAAAGGTGCCGAAGCCGCATCGTATGTTGCGAACAAAACCCTGCGCAAGGTATACAAGAAAGTGGGCTTCTACCAGTTTTAGGGCGTAATAAACCAAGCATTCGATTTTGACATGAAAAGACTGATGATATTCCTGGCCTGCGTTGGAATGATTTGCGGGCCGGCAGCCGCCTCCCAGGACTTCCTCAAGGGAAAGATACTCCGCATCGACCTCGACGATGCCGTCGCCGAAAAGGGCGGATCGGGCGTTTCCATCGGACTCGGAGGCATTTCGCTCTCCTCTTCCACATCCCTGCTTTCGCTCGAAAGGGCTATACGGAAGGCTGAAAGCGACGACCGCATTGCCATGATCTTCCTGAACCTGGACCACTTCTCGGCCGACATGGCCTCTCTCGAAGAGACCAGGCAATGCCTTCGCAGCTTCAGCGCCAGCGGCAAGCCGGTCGTGGCCTACGCAGCATCGCTCGATAACTCCTCGTTCTACCTGGGTTCCGCGGCCGACAGACTGTTCCTCCATCCCAAGGCGGACGGCGCCCTTACTGGGCTCGGCAGCACACAGTACTTCCTCAAGGACCTGTTGGACAAGGTGGGCGTGGAAATCCAGCTCATACGTCATGGCAAATACAAATCCGCCGGAGAGATGTACATACGCAATGACATCAGTCCGGAGAACAGGGAGCAGTACGAAGAACTGCTCGGCTCCATATGGGGCTGCTTCGTGGAGGAGATGGCGGAATCGCGCAACGTATCGGCTGCGGACCTGCGCTCCTGGTCGGACAGCCTCGCCCTGGGCACGGCCCGGACCTGGATCGACAAGGGCCTGGTGGACGGGCTGAAGTACCGCGACGAAATGGAGAATTATCTTTGCCGTCTTTTCGGCAGCGACGATCCGTCCAACGTGCGTACCGTCGACATCGAGGACTACATCGACGACCTGCGCAAGGGCCCGTCGTCCAAGAAGATAGCTGTAATATACGCTGACGGCGAGATTGTGCGTGAAGGAGGCGATATCGTCGGGGAGGAACTCTCCCGCAAGATAGCCGCCGTACGCGTGGATCCTTCCGTAAAGGCCGTGGTGTTCCGGGTGAACTCTCCCGGCGGAGAAGTCGTTGCCGCCGATATGATACGCCGCGAAATCGAACTCCTCGGAAAGGAGAAACCGGTAGTGGCCAGCTATGGTGCTTACGCTGCATCGGGAGGGTACCTCATCTCTGCCGGCTGCGAACGCATCTTCACCGACAATTCCACACTCACCGGTTCGATAGGGGTGTTCGGACTCGTTCCGTCAATCGGAAACGCGGTCAAGAAGAACCTTCACGTGAATCTCGTTCAGATAGGGACCGGTCCCCACAGCGGCATGCGATCCGGGATCGCACCCCTCACTGAGGAAGAAGAGAAATGGTATCAGGCCCAGATCGAAGGCGTATACGACGATTTCGTGGGAGTCGTTTCCGAAGGCCGCAACATGACCAGGGAAGCTGTTGACAGCATAGCGCAAGGCCGGGTATGGTCCGGTAAGGATGCGCTCAGGATAGGCCTTGCCGACGAGAGGGGGACGCTCCTCGACGCCATCGATTACATCTCGGAAAAGGCCGGCCTCAGCCGCTACCGCATCGTCTGCTATCCCGAAAAGGGCTCCATCATGGACTCCATCCTCGGCCGGGACAAGGACGATGACCATAAGCCCCTCGTCAAACTCTTCAAAGGCCTGCAGCCGGGGCTCAATTCCATGGCCCTTATGCCTTACATGATCCTTGGAAACCCCAATCCGCAAAAATGAAAAAGACTGTGACAATACTTGCCGCCCTCCTTGTGGGGGCCGCGGCCATGCAGGCAAAGCCGACAGACCTGCCCGACACCACTGCGGCACGTGAGAGGCTCGACCGCATCGAAAGCATATCCGAAGATGCCATAAAGAAGAAACTCCCTTCAAAGGACCGCGAAAAAGAGGAAAAACTGTTCAGTTTCGACGCCGTCAAGCGCTTCGGAATCGGTTATCTCGGCACGTTGGGCAGCGAGGTGCTGGACACAAAATCGTATAAGTCGAGGGAAATCTGGTTCAACGCACTGGAACTCGGCCTCAATCCTGCTCAGTGGCTGTCTTTCACCCTTGGACTCGACCTCAAATGGGATTCCATCCTTGCAGGAGACAATTGGTTCGTTTCGATGGACACCGACAGGAACTTCACCTTTACGGACATAGACTCTGTCAAGGACCCTGAGGTCAATTACAAGTCTTTCGTCTCGAAAGTGAACCTGTTCTCGCTCACCATCCCTGCTGCCCTTGAACTGGAATTCGGTTCATTCACATTCAGGGCGGGAGCGGAAGCGGCCTTCTGCCTCAGGGGGAATGCCGTCCAGAGGATTTCCTATGGGAATACTGACACCACAACGAAACTTAAGAAAGGCAATGTCACCCCATTTTATTGGGATGCCTTCGCCGAAATCATGATTGACGATCTCGGCATCTACTGCAGGTACTGCCCGGAAGAATTGATCCCCGGAACAGGAATGCGCAGTCTCAGCCTCGGTTTAGTGCTGGGATTCTAGGGTATCAGCCCTTCAATTTTTCTTTCAAGCGCTTGTGGGAAGGGTATTTGCCCAAATCAGGCATTTCCTTCCTGCGGCGTTCGTAGTAATCGTGCCGGGCGGGATTCTCGGGGAACCAGCCCCGGAGGACGCGCATCTCCTGGAAAAGTATCTCGTGGATCCCCCAGAAGCAGGAGAAAGCGGCCGCGCCGAGCACCGACGCACCTATGGTGCTCCTGACGAAAAGCGACGCCGCCGCAAAGGCCAGACCGGCCACCAGCAGCACCCACCAGCTTTTCTTGCCCCAATAGTATTCCATTTTAATGACGATGGGATGGCATATTCCTATAATGAGGAACACAGCCGCACCGAGTATGATTCCAGAAAAATTCATGTCCTTGTCTTTTGCGAAGCAAATATAATTATTCTTTTTCAGAAAGCTCGAGCCAGCGCATCTCCTTCTCGTCTAGCAGTTTACCTATTTCCACAAAACGGGAGGACGCCCTCTGGAGCGCTTCGTAGTCCGCAGTCCCTCCTTCCAGCAGCTGCGATATTTCCCCTTTTTCCGCAGTCAGTGCTTCAATCTCCTTGTCAAGCTGTTCCAGTTCCCGTTTTTCCTTGAATGTAAGCTTATTCGCCCTATCCGAACGGATTTGTTTCACAGGCTCAGGCTTAGGTAGTTTTGCAGCCACGGCTTTCGGACGGGCCTTCATCAGCTCGCGGTACTCCGAGAACGGGCCCACATAATCCTTGACGCGGCCGTCCCCTTCGAACACCAGCAGATGCCCTGCCAGGCGGTCCAGGAAGTGACGGTCGTGCGACACCATCAGCAGGGTGCCTTCATACTCGCCCAGATACTCTTCAAGGACGTCCATGGTGACAATGTCCAGGTCGTTAGTAGGTTCATCGAGAATCAGCAGATTCGGCTGTTTCATGAGGATCGTCAAAAGGTACAGACGCCTCTTCTCGCCTCCCGAAAGCTTTGAGATCCGGGTATCCAGCATGTCATGGGAGAACAGGAAGCGTCCCAGAAGCCGGGTGTCGCTGACCGTCTCCAGCACGGTCTGGTCCTCGTCGAAATCCATTCCCTCCTGGCGGTAATAGCCGATGCGGAGCGACTCTCCCCTTTCGATGATGCCGGAGACCTCGCCTCCGTCAGGGATATCCCCCGCAAGAAGGCGGACGAAAGTGCTCTTTCCCACACCGTTAGGACCCACTATCCCGACCTTTTCCCCTTTCTGGAAACTGTAGCTGAAATCGCGTACCATGCAATTGTCCCCGAAACTGAAAGACAGCCGTTTGCAGTCGATCACCTTGCGGCCGAGGCGGACGCTGGTGGCCATGTCGCCGAGGTCTACCGTACCGGTGCGGTAGACGGCCTCGGAGCGCTCCTGCAGGCGGTAGAACGCCTCCTTCCTGTACTTCGCCTTGCCGCTGCGGGCGCATGGTGTGGCATGCATCCATTCCAGTTCGCGCCGCAGCAGGTTGCGCACCTTGTCGGTCTCGGCATTGTAGTTCTCTATCCTTTCCTGCCGCTTTTCCAGATAGTTTTCATAATCTCCCCTGTAGGTGTAGATGGCACCATGGTCGAGGTCCATCACGATATTGCAGACGCGGTCGAGGAAATAGCGGTCATGAGTGACCATCAGCAGGGTGCGGCGCGAGCGTCCCAGCAGGTCTTCGAGATATTCGATGGCGTCGATGTCAAGATGGTTGGTGGGCTCGTCCAGTATCATGAAATCGGGCTCGGCGGCCAGAAGGCGGGTTATAGCCACCCTCTTCACTTCTCCGCCCGAGAGCTGCCCCATGGCTTTTCCGGGGTCGGGAAGGCCGAAGTTCGTGAGGTGGCGGATGATCCGAAGACTGTACTCTTCCTTCTGCATGGCGTCGAGGTGCCCGGTCCATTCCCGGCTGTCGGACAGTATCTGGTCCATGATGCTGCGGGAAGGGTCGAAAGGATAGTCCTGCTCCAGGAAGGCTATGCGTATATCCTTAAGGAACAGGACCTTGCCCCCGGAATCGGAGTAGTCCTTGCCGGAGAGGATGCGCATCAGGGTTGTCTTGCCGCTGCCGTTGGGAGCGATGAGGGCGATCTTATCCCCCTCATTGACATTGAAACTGATATCCTCGAACAGGACCTTGGGCCCGTACGATTTGGAGATATGCTCTATCTGCAGGTAGCTCGGCATGGCGCGTCAGTCGAGCTTGAGGTCGCCTTCGCGTATCCATCCCATCTTCCTGAACCACAGGCCGAAGATCCAGCAGAGAATAGCCGGCAGCACGAAGCTCACGAGGATAAGGCCAAGCCAGCTCATGGCGTCGGGGACCATCGCGGCGGCACCATGGGCGAGAGCCGCTTCGCTCGGTTCGAACCAGCCGGTTATCACCCCTATCTGGCCCACAAGGCCGCAGGTACCCATTCCGGAAGATACGGCTGCGCCGTTCATCTCAAGTTTGAAAAGGCAGGTTGCTACGGGTCCGGTAATCATGGATGCCAGTATGGGCGGGATCCAGATACGGGGATTCCTGACGATATTGGGCATCTGAAGCATGCTCGTGCCTATTCCCTGGGAGACTACCCCTCCCCAGCGGTTCTCGCGGAAACCCAGCACCGCGAAACCGACCATCTGGGCGCAGCATCCTGCAAGGGCGGCTCCGCCGGCGAGACCCGTAAGTCCGAAGGCGGCGCAAATGGCTGCGGAAGAGATGGGAAGCGTAAGGGCCATGCCCACCACTGCCGAAACCAGAATACCCATCATGAAGGGATGCAGTTTGGTCGCCCATATCACGAACTGTCCTACGGAAGCGGCCGCGACACCTATGTACTTGGCTGCAAGGACAGTCAAGAGCATGCCCGAAAGAATTGTAACGCAAGGGGTTACAAGTATGTCAACCTTCGTTTTCTTACTGACCGCGCAACCCGCTTCGGCGGCAATGACGGCTATCACCAGCACTGCCAGCGGGCCGCCTGCGCCTCCCGTCACGTTCGCCGCAGCTCCTACCGCAGCCAGGCTGAAGAGCACCAGTGCGGGCACCCCCATGGCGAAGCCTATGCCTACAGCCATGGCCGCTCCGACCACGTTAGGGTTGCAGGCGAAATCCCCGGCAGTCACGAAGAAGCGGAAGACGGCATTGTCGGAAAGCCGCAGCAACTGCGCTCCCAAAGTACGGATTATGGTACCCGTAAGAAGGGAGGCGAACAAGCCCTGCGCCATGCCCGAAAGGGCATCGACGAGGTATCTTTTTACGTATTTGTTCATATCCTATCGCTCACGGCCGCTCATCCTGTCGGCCCACTCTATGAAATACTGCATGTTCGGGGCGTCGGTATGCCCTCCGTCGTGCTGGCGCCATGCAAGATTTCCATCAAGCAGGCCAGTGCACACCGGCGGCATGGGTTCATTGCGGTAATCGGCTGAACGCCCCAGGCCCGGTACGCCCAGGAGCCCAAAGACCTCTCCCGCGGCTACCGTCGCCTGCCAGCTGCCGTATTGGTCCATCCAAAGGTCATCTCCCTTTTCGGGGATACCGTAACTGATGAATACCAGGCGCGGGGCGCAGAGTGCGATAAGCTCATGCGAGTCGACCGGAAGCATACCCGCGTTGCCGGGACCGAATTTGGAAGAGATGGCAGCATATTTTATGTAATTGCCTGCCATCCAATGGTATTCACCCTCATTCGCAAGGTTCTCCAAGCCTTCTCCGAAGTTCCTGCGGTGAAGGACCGCGCCACCCTTGCCGGACGAACCTATCAGGGCCATGGCGAACCTTTCTTCGAAAGCCATCGCCACGAGCGCAGCCTTGCCGTAGCGGGACACTCCTTCGATGCCTACGCGGCTGGCATCCACCGTCGGATCGGTCTCAAGGAAATCAAGTCCGCGCGATGCGCCCCAGGCCCATGCACGCAAGGCTCCCCAGTCATCCGGCCTGCGGGGCTGTCCCTTGTTCACAAGCCCTATGATTCCCTTCGTCAGGCCGGCTCCGAAGTCGGCCTGGATGCTGGATGGATCCACGATGCAATATCCCCATCCTGCGGAAATGAGCTCGGCCGCAGGGCCCGCCGGTGCGGGGAAGAAGGCCGGCCAGAACATCATCAGCACGGGTACCGGCTTCTCTGCGACCGCCGGCGTAACCAGCACCATGCGGATATCCACGTTTATCTCCGGACAAGCGGAATTGTCAACATGACCTGTTATCCTCCTGGTCCTCACCGGACGGTAACCCACCCATCCCCTTTCTTCGCTTTCGACTCTCCACTCCACAGGCGGCACGTTCTCCGGCACGCGGCCGTAGACTTCCCTGGAGAAGTCCTCCACGATCTCGGGACGGCGCAGGCGCCACCATTGCGCGGCGGTCGTTATCCGCCTGCCGTCCTTCAGCCTGAGGGCATCCGGGAGGACAGGATAGGGATTTGCCTTGCTCTCGTCGTAATTGGCGGGATTGGCGCCGGCAGGATTGCCGTCGTAGGACGGACGTATGGAACGTATGCCCAACTGTTCCATCATGTTGCGATGATCCTGCCTGGTGGTGAACTCCACCGGCTGCTGGGCGGCAGCCGATATGCAGAAGGCAAGGGCGGCAGTAAGGAAAGAAAGAGTTCTCATCATGAAGCGAAGATACGGATTATTTGGTTATTTTTGC
>ONSD01000013.1 GCA_900320385.1 uncultured Bacteroidales bacterium | reverse complement strand
TACTTATGATTATGGTTCAGTAACGGCTGCTTGTTTCCTGGCGAGTTTTTCGGGGTCCTTGAAGAGGATCATGAACAGGATGCCCACCAGGCATGCGTAGGCTGCAAATACGTACCAGGCCGTGCTCCAGGAGGGGTTGGGAGAATTGTAAACGAAGTGGTTCACCACCCTTCCTGCGGCCCAGGTGCCAATGGAGGCGCCGAGCCCGTTGGTCATGAGCATGAACAGGCCCTGTGCGCTGGAACGCATGGCCTTGTCGGTGTTCTGGTTGACGTAGAGCGATCCGCTGATGTTGAAGAAGTCGAACGCCATGCCGTAAACGATGCAGCTGAGGACGAACATCCATACTCCGGGACCGGGATTGCCGGCTCCGAAGAGGCCGAACCTCAGGACCCATGCGAACATGCTGATGAGCATTACCTTCTTGATGCCGAACTTTTTCATGAAGAAGGGGATGAGCAGGATGCAGAGGGTTTCGCTCATCTGGCTTATGCTGATGAGGGCGTTGGCGTTGTTAGCACCCCAGGCTCCGGCGTAAAGAGGATTCTCCTTGAACGAGGTTATGAACGTGTTGGCGTAGCCGTTGGTTATCTGCAGGCTTGCTCCGAGCAGCATGCTGAAGATGAAGAACACTGCGAACTGGCCCTGTTTGAAAAGCTTGAATGCCGAAAGGCCGCTGGCCTCGGCGAAACTCTGCTTTTCGGCGGTCTTGGGCTTGCAGGGGCAGTTGGGCAGTGTGAGGGCGTATCCGCAGAGGATGAGTCCCAGGATGCCTGACACGAAGAACTGCCAGAAGCTGTGCTGGAACTGCAGGCCGCTTGCGGGATCCTTCACGAAGTTTACGAAAAGCATGCTGCAGATGAATCCCACGGTGCCGAAAACGCGGATGGGCGGGAAGTCTTTGACGGGATCCTTACCGTTGACTTCGAGGGCGTTATATGCAACCGAGTTGGAGATGGCGATGGTAGGCATGTAGAATGCCACGCTGATTGCATACAAGGCGTAGAACGGCCCGAACTGTATGGCTTCTCCGGCGTTCATGGCGTAGAAACCGGCTCCCAGCATGAACAGGGCGGCGATACCCTGGCAGATCGAAAGCACTTTCTGTGCGGGAATCCACTTGTCGGCAACGATGCCCATGAGGGCTGGCATGAATATGGATACAAAGCCCTGCGTGGCGAAGAACAGCCAGATCTTGGGCCCCAGCCCTACGCGGCCGAGGAAGCCGCCCATGCTGGTGAGGTAAGCCCCCCAGATAGCGTACTGGAGGAAATTCATCAATATCAGCCTGAGAGTGATGTTTGATTTGTTTTCTGCCATGGGATATTAGGTTTTAATCGGTCAAATTTACGGTTTTTTCTTGTAATTTTCTATCTTTGTAAGATGAAATTTACGCTCACTTCTTCCGACCCCCGTTCCTCCGCACGATGCGGGGTTCTCAAGACCGACCATGGAGAGGTCCGCACGCCTATCTTCATGCCTGTCGGCACCGTGGGATCGGTGAAGGGAGTCTACCACAGGGATCTCAAGCAGGACATCGGCGCCGAAATCATCCTTGGCAATACCTACCATCTTTATCTCCGCCCGGGCCTGGACATCTTGCGCAAGGCAGGCGGCCTGCACAAGTTTGAGAACTGGGACCGTCCCATCCTCACGGACAGCGGCGGCTTCCAGGTTTTCTCCCTCAGCCCGATACGCAAGCTCACACCCGAAGGCTGCGAGTTCCGCAGCCACATAGACGGCTCGAAGCACGTCTTCACTCCCGAAAACAACGTCGATACCCAAAGGATCATAGGGGCCGACATAATCATGGCCCTGGACGAGTGCTGCCCGGGAGACGCCGACCATGCATATGCCAGGAAGTCGCTCGACCTTACCAAAGGATGGCTGGAGCGTTTCGTGCGCCGTTTCAGGGAGACTGAACCTCTATACGGATACGGGCAGTGCTTCTTCCCGATAATCCAGGGCTGCGTTTATCCCGACCTCCGCAGGGAGGCCGTGGAGCATGCCGTGCAGTTCGAGGCCGACGGGTATGCGATTGGCGGCCTTGCGGTAGGAGAGCCTACCGAAAAGATGTACGAGATGCTGGATTTCACCTGCCCGCTCCTGCCCTCCGACAGGCCCCGTTACCTGATGGGTGTCGGCACTCCTGCCAACATACTCGAAGGCATTGCAAGGGGAGTTGACATGTTCGACTGCGTGATGCCCACACGCAACGGCCGCAATGCGAACCTTTTCACGTGGAACGGCGTAATGAACATGCGCAACCGCAAGTGGCAGGACGATTTCTCGCCGCTCGACCCGCAGGGGACCTCATTCGTCGACAGCACCTACACCAAGGCATATCTCCGCCACCTTTTCGCAGCAAAGGAGATGTTCGCCGCCATGATAGCCACCGAACACAACCTGGCCTTCTACCTGGACCTCGTCCGGGAGGCCCGCAAACATATAGAAGCCGGCGACTTCAGTGAATGGAAGGATGCGGTGACTCCACGTTTAAGCACCAGATTATGAAGAAGATAGACTTGTACATATCGAAGAAGTTCATCCTTACCTTCTTCATTGCGCTGCTGCTCATAATCGGCATCGTCATCATCTTCGACATCTCCGAGAAGATAGACGATTTCGTCCAGAACAAAGCTCCGCTCAAGGCGATAGTATTCGATTACTACATGAATTTCGTGCCGTACTTCATCAACATGTTCAGCCCGTTGTTCGTGTTCATCACCGTCATCTTCTTCACCTCCAGGATGGCGGCGAATTCCGAGATCATAGCCATCCTCTCCGGCGGCATCAGCTACCACAGAATGATGGTGCCGTACATAGCCTGCGCCTTCCTCATCGGTTTGCTGTCGCTGGGACTCAACCTGTATGTGATCCCTCACGCCAACGTGGAGCGGCTGCAGTTCGAGTCGAAGTATAGGAACCAGCGTAACAAGTTGAGCCTGAGGGATGTGCACTACCAGATAGCCCCCGGCGAATTCGTATACGTGGAGTCGTTCAGCACCTGGAACAACACGGCGTACCGTTTCACCCTCGAGTCGGTGGAGGACAACAAGCTTGTCAGCAAGCTCACAGCAGAGAGCGCCCAGTGGGACAGCACCTCAGGTGCGTGGAGGCTCCGCAACTGGTTCATACGCAGTTACGACGAAGGCCTCCAGGACAACATCCGCAGCGGAGTCAAGCTCGATACCCTCATTGCATTGAACGTCACCGACTTCTACCGTAACCAGAAGACGGTGGAGACCCTTGATTCCGGGCAACTCAACAGCCTTATCAAAACGCAGAAGATGAGGGGCGACGCCAATGTGATGTACGCCCAGATCGAGAAGCATACGCGGTGGGCCATGCCTTTCTCCGCGATAATCCTTACCATTATGGGCGTAGCCCTCTCATCGCGCAAGCGGCGGGGCGGCATCGGATGGAATATAGCCATGGGTATCGCCCTGGCATTCAGCTATATACTCTTCCTGCGCTTCGCACAGATGTTCGTATATACGGGCACCTTGCCCGCGGGCATCGCACTTTGGGTGCCCAATCTGGTATTCGCAATAATCACCGCCTTCCTGTATCAGAGGGCCATCAGATAAACCATGAAAGTCAAGATCGTCAATAAATCCGGAAACCCTCTGCCGTCATATGCTACGGAGCTTTCGGCAGGAATGGATGTGCGGGCCGATATCCCCGCTCCGATAACCCTCGGTCCGCTCGAGAGGGTGCTTGTGCCCACCGGGCTTTACGTAGCCCTTCCGGCCGGGTATGAACTTCAGGTCCGCCCGCGCAGCGGCATGGCCATCAAGCATGGCATAACGGTGCTGAACACCCCCGGAACGGTTGATGCCGATTATCGCGGCGAACTGTGCACCATCCTTGTGAACCTTTCGAACGAACCCTACGAGATCCAGCCGGGCGAAAGGATCGCCCAGTATGTGGTGGCAAAGCATGAGCACGTGGAATGGGAAGAAGTCGACAGTCTCGACGAAACTGCCCGCGGTGCGGGAGGATTCGGCAGCACAGGAACGAAATGAGTACTGAAGAACTATACAGGCTTTACGCCGGATGCGGATATGCGGTGACAACCGACAGCCGCGCAATAAAGGGAGGCGAGATATTCTTTGCCATCAGGGGTGAGAATTTCGACGGAAACGACTATGCCCTGAAGGCTGTCGAGTCCGGCGCCGCATGGGCGGTGGTGAATGAAGATGCAGGTATAAGCGGCGATAAGATTATCCCCGTTCCCGATCCTTTCAAGGCCCTTCAGGACCTCGCGATATGGCACCGCACCCATGTCCGTGACGGACACTTGCCCGTAATCGGGCTTACCGGTACGAACGGGAAGACCACTACCAAGGAACTGATCGCGGCCGTGCTCCGGTGCAAATACCGGGTAAGCGCCACGGAGGGCAACCTCAACAACGATCTCGGCGTGCCGCTGTCGCTGCTCAAGATCAGGCCGGACACCGAACTGGCCGTGATAGAGATGGGTGCAAACCATCCTGACGACATAGCCAAGTTGGTGAAGGTCAGCAGGCCTGACTACGGCCTCATCACCAATGTGGGCAAAGCCCATCTGCTGGGATTCGGTTCCTTTGAAGGGGTAAAGGCCGCGAAGGGCGAGCTTTACCGCTGGCTCGGCTCGCACGAGGGCTCGCGCATCTTCCTGAACATGGACGATCCCGACCTCGTCGGAATGGCCCGCAAGGAACCCTGCCACGTGTGGGGTTATGGGCTGAAGTACCAGGAGGCCGAAGTGCTGCCTACAGATTCGCAGAATCCCTTCCTCACCTTGCGCCTGCACAGGGGGGAGGAGGTCCATACGAAGCTTGTGGGCGCATACAACGCCACCAATGTCCTGGCGGCCCTGGCCCTGGGAGAATACTTCGGAGTGAAACAGGACGATGCGATTGCGGCCATCGAGGCTTATGAGCCTGTGAACAAGCGCTCGCAGATGCAGAAGACCGCCCGCAACACCCTCATAGTCGATGCATACAACGCCAACCCTTCTTCCATGGGAGTGGCTCTCGACAACCTGGCTGTCATGCAGGCGGAGAGCAAGTTCGCCCTGCTCGGGGACATGCGGGAACTGGGTACTGATTCCCTCGCAGAACACCAGACCGTAGTGCGAAGGCTGCAGGCCCTCCGTATCCCGTGCTGCCTCGTGGGGGAGGAGTTCTCCAAAGCCTTGTCTTCGTTGGGAGTCACTGTCGGCGGGAACAGCCTTGTAAGGGGATGGTTCGCCGATTCCGAAGCCCTGGCTACATACTTGGAAGCCAACAGGATCAGCGATGCCACGGTGCTCATAAAGGGCTCCCGCGGCATCAAGATGGAGAATGTGCTTCCTGTTCTCTAGAAGCCTTTGAAACTTTCGGAAATCTTCCGGTAACTGTCCAGATTGCCGATGTCGTACCGGCTGCCCGGCATTATCATGGCGTGCACCGGTCTGCGTGACGACAGCCAGGCGGCGTATGCTCCCGGAGCGTCGGTGCCGCAGCCGGCTGCAATGGCCTCTGGAATGAGCCTTATGTCCTCTTCTTTGTAGAAATAGAAGGGAGGGCAGCACCAATGGCTCCTGGGCGCATGCGGCTTTTCTTCCATCGACAGGATGAGCCCTTCATCGTCCACTTCCACCACTCCGCACTTGCGCAGTTTCGCTTCTTCCGCTTCGAAGTAGCGCATGATGCATGAAGTGCCCTTCTCCTTTGCGTAGCCGACGAACGGTCCGAGGCTGAAATCCAGCAGGTTGTCGCCTGCCAGGATGAGGCAGTCCCCTTTGAGGCCGAGGGTGTCGACGGCGAAGGCTATGTCCCTGACCGCGCCCAGACGAGTTTCGTTGGTTGAAGTGCCGTCGTCTACGACTTCGATTCCGGGGGCCGCCCAGTCGCGGAATATCTGGGCGAACTTATGGTTCGAGATCACCGCGATGCGCTCCGGCGGACAGCTGCTGCGTATATCATCCAGCAGCCAGTCCAGGATGGTCTTGCCCCCGACTTTCAGAAGGGGCTTCGGGAAGTTCTCGGTAAGAGGGTAGAGGCGCGTGGCATACCCTGCGGCAAGGATAAGGCAGTTCATGGTCAGATCCTGACTCCGTCTACGGTTTCGCAGGCGCCATATAAGTATTTGTCCTTCAGGGCGGGGAAGAGTGCCGTATACTCCCTTTCGACGCCGAGGCGTATGCCTTCTTCGTAGGCAGGATCTATGATTGCCATGCAAAATCCCTTGAAACCGGCACCGCAGAAGCGCCCGCCGTATACTCCGTCCTGCTTCACAATTATCTCGTACAGGGCTTTGAGTTCCGGAGAACCGGTTTCCCAGTTTCCTATGGAAGAGGCTCCGCTTTCGGTGGAAAGCCTTCCGAAAGTGACGATATCACCTTTGCGCCAGGCCTCGGCTCCGGCTTCGACCCTTGCGAATTCGGAATAGAAATGCTCCGCCCTCTTGCGCCAATTCTCGGGAAGCCGGCCTTTATACTGCTCGAAAATGGCCCTGGGGACCTCCCGGAGATGGGTTTCGGCGAACTTCCCGTACTCCATTCCGGCGTATGCCTTGAGGGCGTAGGCAGCACTGCGCACTTCGTCCACACGCATGTTGAACTTGCTGCCCACCAGGTTGCGCTCGAGCCCTGAGAAGAAAATCGCGATTTTCCACGGCTTCATGGCCGAATTGGCCGGGATGACTTCGTAGGAATCGTCAAGGGTGTCGAGGTACAGCAGCTCCCCGCTCTTCGAATACACCTCGCAGCTCTGGTCCAGCTTGCCTACAGACACTCCGACATAGTCTCTTTCGGCGTGGTAGGCCACGTCTATCAGCTCTGCAGGTTCAAGCGCTATGCCGTTCACGCGGCAGAGGGCTGCGAGGAAGGCGATGGTCACTGCAGCAGAGGATGAAAGGCCTCCGATGGGGAGGTCTCCCTCGATCACGGCGCTGATTCCGCTGCCGAGCGGATATCTGGCCCCAAGCTCGGTGGTGGCGCCGCGAAGGTAATCGGCCCAGTCGCCGGCCTTCTTCTCGGGAACGTCACGCACATGCCACTGGGCTCTTTTGGGAAACTGGAGCGATGTCAGCTCCACGACGCCGTTACGCTTGGGGCTGAAGGCTATGTGTATGCCTTTGTCTATGGCAAAACCGGTGATCTTGCCAAGCTGATGGTCGGAGTGTGCGCCCAGCGGACAGACCCTGTAAGGGCAGAAGGCGATTTGTTCCGGGTCCCTGTGGTAAATCTGCGCGAAGCGTTCTACGCAGTTCATACCAGTTTGTCCATGATACGCTTGATCCGTCCGCCGACCTGGGCGATGGTGCCTACGCTCTTCACTTCGTGGTACTTCTTCTCGTATTTGTAATATTCGATGAGAGGTTCGGTCTGTGCGTGGTAGGTCTTGATGCGGTTTGTCACAGTTGCTTCGCTGGCGTCGTCGGCGCGGCCTTCGAGGGCTGCCCTGTGGGAGATGCGCTGCCGTATGGTTTCGTCGGGAATCATGAGGGATATCACAGCCGTTACGCTCTCATCCCTGGCCTCGAGCATCGCGTCGAGGTCCTGCGCCTGCTGGAGGTTGCGGGGGAAACCGTCGAGAAGGAACCCGTCGTATCCCTTGCCTTTGGCGAAACTCTTAGCCAGCATCCCTTCCACGATCACGTCGGGGACCAGGCTGCCGGCGTCGATGAGGGCCTTGGCCTGCATGCCGAGGTCTGTTCCGGCGGCGATCTCTTCCCGGAGGAGTTCACCTGTGGAGATGTGCTTCAGATTGTAGCGCTCCGCCATGGGAGCTGCCTGAGTGCCCTTTCCGGCTCCCGGAGGGCCGAAGATGATGAAATACTTCATATCAAAAAATTATTCGTCCAAAACGTATATGTCCTTGTAGTTGCGGCCGAGTTCGTCGTAGTCGAGGCCGAAACCGACGATGAATGCGTTGGGTATTTCCATCCCGACATAGTCGAGATGTGTCCTGGCCTTGAACACGTCGGGCTTGAGGAGCATGGTGCATATCCTCACGTCCTTGGCCCCCTTCTCCTGGAGCATGTGCTTGAGGGCGGCTATGGTACCCCCGGTATCCACGATGTCCTCGCAGATGATCACGGTCTTGCCTTCGACTGGGGCTGTCAGTCCCATCACCTCCAGCACCTTGCCGGAAGACTTGGTGCCTTGGTACGAAGAAAGCTTGAGGCTGATGAGTTCCAGCGGGAAGGAAAGGCGTTTCATGAGTTCGGCCGTGAACATGACGGCGCCGTTGAGTACGCAGAGAAGCTGCGGCGGATCGGTGGCGTCCTTGAAGTCTTCGTTCAGTTTGGCAGCGATCCCGTCGATAGCCTGTTCCAGACGGCTGTAGGAAATGAACGGGCGGAAGGTTTTGTCGTGAAGTAAAATTTTTTCCATACGTCGGATAAAATTTGAAGTTTAAAGATAAGAAATATTTTTTTGTTTCCAGCCTTTTTTGACGTTTGACACGCTTATATTGGCCTTCAGCTATGAAAAACCTTCTTATCCTGCTGTTGGCCGGCGCGTATTCCATCATCGCCGGGGGCCCTGGAAACGCCCTGCCGTTCGAACAGGCGGTGCTGGCCCTTTCGGGAGCGTCTTCACTCGAAGAACTCTTGGAAAGTGAGGTCGAACGCTACGAAACATTTTTGTCTCATCCATTGCAAATCAACCTTGCTCCGCGTTCGAAATTGTTGTCCAGCGGGCTCATGAGCCGTTATCAGGTAGCTTCGCTCTGCGATTACAGGGAAAGGACCGGGGATGTGCTTGGGGTCGCCGAACTGTCATTCGTGGACGGCTTCGGACCGGAGACGGCTGCCGCACTCGCTTGCTTCGTGGGGTTCGAGAGCCGGTCGGCTCCCGGTTCCAGGCCTTATTCCCGACTGAAGCAAAGCGCTTTGCTGCGCTCGGGGATCAAGGCTCAGGGCCAGGATGGGGCGGGATTGTCCGGATACGGATTCAAATACACCATGGAATACGGCCAGAGGGCCGGATTCTGGTGGTCGGGAAGGGACGGGACTATGCCGGGAACCTTCAGCCTGGCGCTTTGCGGGCGCGGTTCGCAAGTCCTCGTGCTGGGCGATTTCAATGCCCGTTTCGGGCAGGGGCTTGCGCTGTGGAGCGGGATGTCGCTCAGCGGATTTTCAGGCACAGGCGCCTTTGTCCGGAATGGCTCGGGTTTGTCTCCTACCGGCTCTTTCTCGCCTTCGCACAGGGGAGTCGGCTTCGAGACGGGAACCGGCCCCTGGACTTTTTCGGCAGCGATATCGGTGCCCGGACTCAGGGAACGATGCGACGGCCTGTCGGGGGCTCCACTCTCTTTTATGCCAATGGTGGCATGTTCATGGCTGGGGAAGTCTTCCAATGCAGGAATACAGGCATATCTGCAGACCGGGGATCTGATAGGCGGCGGGGAGAATGTGCTGGGAATAAGCCGTGCTGCGGCAACGGCGGATTTCAAGGCCGGAATCGGAAAGTGGACGGTATACGGCGAGGGAGGGTGGGGGATTTCGAGGGTGCTCAATACTTACAGAAACAGTTCAGACCCCGGTGACATGTATGTTAAAGTGGTTGAAAACAAGGCGTTTGCCGCTTTGTTGGGTGTGATGTGGGCCCCGGCTTGGAAGAGACGCCTGGCTTTGCTCGCAAGGTGCTATCCTGCAGGCTTCCCGGGCACTTATTCGGGCGCGGCGAGGTCGGCTTCAAAGGTGGGCGACGAGCAGGGGGTAGCACTCGGCCTCGCGCTCGGGGCGCTGTCGTTCACGTTCGATGCTGCACGGCATCCCGCAGCCGGGACCTGCCAGTTCAAGTCCGTGGCTGTGCTTTCGTCTTCGTTCAAAACGGGTTCCGCGGTATGGTCCCCTTCCCTTCGCTGGAGTGAAAGGCTGAAG
>ONSD01000143.1 GCA_900320385.1 uncultured Bacteroidales bacterium | reverse complement strand
TCACCGATGCCGAACGTCCCAATGACCGTTACGCCATCCTCACCGACATCCTCGGCGACGAGGACCATCTCGGCGACATGGACTTCAAGGTTGCGGGCACCAAGGACGGCATCACCGCCACCCAGATGGACATAAAGGTAGACGGCCTGAGCTACGAGGTCCTCGAAAAGGCTCTCGAGCAGGCACGCCAGGGCCGCATGCACATCATGGGCGAGATGCTCAAGGTCCAGCCCGAAGTCCGCGAAGACTACAAGCCCTTCGTTCCCCGCATCGAAGAGATACGCATCCCGGCCGAGTTCATCGGCGCCGTCATCGGCAAGGGAGGCGAGACTATCCAGAAGATCCAGAAGGAAACCGGCGCCATCATCAACATCGACGAGGTCCCGATCGAGGGCACAAACCAGACCGAAGGCGTCGTGGACATCGCTTCCAACGACAAGGAGGCCATGCAGAAGGCCCTGGAATGGATCAAGGGTATCTGCGCCAAGCCCGAAGTAGGCACCGTCTACCACGGCAAGGTGGTGAGCATCCTCGACTTCGGTGCATTCATCGAGATCCTCCCCGGCAAGGAAGGCCTTCTCCACGTGAGCGAAATCTCCTGGGCGAAGACCGAGAACGTCGAAGACGTGCTCAAGGTCGGCGACGAGGTCGACGTGAAGCTTCTTGAATACGACGACAAGAGCGGCAAGATGCGTCTCAGCATGCGCGCCCTCACCGAGAAGCCGGAAGGCTATGTCGAGCCCAGGCGCAACGGCGGCGACCGTCGCAATGGCGGCAGCGAACGCCGCGAGGGTGGCCACAACGGCGAACGCAGGGGCGAGCGCCGCGAAGGCGGACGCGGCGGAGAACGCCGTGAAGGCCGTGGCGAACGCCGCGAAGGCGGAGAGCGCCGCGAAGGCCGTGGCAACGGACAGCGCCGCAGCTTCCGTACGGAAGAGACTCCCGCTCCCCAGGCCGATGACTTCAAGGAGCCGGCAGACGAGCTCTACTAGAAGCAATCCCAAAATGAAATGCCCGGCTTGACGATTGGTCAAGCCGGGCATTCACTTTATCAGGAAAGCTCAGAGCTATTCCGCCATAGCCAGGGTCAGGCCGTCCATCTTGTCCCATTCACCACGGGTGAAATCGGGCATTACGACGGGCATGGAGCCGTGATTGATGGACATTTCGGTGAGTTCCACCAGGGAGCTCCATTCAGCTGCATCGTAGACATCCTGGTCCAGAGGCAGGCCGAAGTGGAGGCAGTAGAACAGGCGATAGTCCATGATGAAGTCCATTCCTCCATGGCCGCCGACCTTGCGTGCCTTCTCCTCGAGATCCTTGAGTATGGGGTGCTTGTAGGCTTCCATCACGGCATCGCGCTCTGCATCGCTCATGTAGGTCTCTGCATCAAGGTCGTCGTAAGCGACATTCTCAAGATGCTCGTTGCCCAGGGCAAGGCCTTCGTTCGGATACTTGTTGGCGAAGCCCTTGGTGCCGGTGAGCTGGTACATGCGGTTATAGGGACGGGGATTCACGACACAGTGCTCTACGAGTATGGTCTTTCCCTTGCGCGTGCGGATAATAGTAGTGGTATTGTCGCCGTTTGCATACTTGTACGCACCCTTGCCGTAACGCTTGTCAGCAGCCTCCTGGCCGGAGAACGCATCAGTGTCCATGGACACCAGCACGTCCATCTTGTCGCCGCGGTGGATGTTCAGGTCCTGGCAGACGGGGCCGATCCCATGGGTGGGATAAACATCGCCGTGATGCTCCCTGTTGTATATCATGCGCCAGTCACCCTGGTAAACGTCCCAATAGGGATCCAGATTGTGGCAATATGCGCCTTCTGCGTGCACTATCTCGCCGAAAACGCCCTTCTGCACCATATTCAGGCAGGTCAGCTCGAAGAAATCGTAGCAGCAGTTCTCGAGCATCATGCAGTGCTTGCGGGTGCGCTCGGAAGTGTTCACGAGGTCCCAGCATTCCTTGATGCTGGTGGCAGCGGGCACCTCGATGGCGACATGCTTGCCATGCTCCATGGCGTAGACCGCAATGGGAGTGTGCAGCTGCCACGGTACGGCCAGATACACAAGATCGATGTCATCCCTCTCGCAGAGCTGCTTGTAGCCCTCTTCGCCGCTGTACTCGTACTTGGCGCGGGGTGCACCCAGTTCCTCGAGTATCTTCTGCGCATTCTCAACCCTCTCGGGATAAAGGTCGCAGAGGGCGACGACGGTTGCATAATCCTGATACGGGAAACGGTAAACGGCACCGGTTCCGCGGTCACCGAGACCGATGAGGCCGACCCTCACATTCTCGATGGGTTCAGCAGCGAAACCCAGCATGGACTGCTGGTCTGCCGGACGTGGCGGCGTGTTGTACACGATCTGATTGTCCTTGACGACATAACCATACGGGTCTGCCTGCTTGCAGGAGAGCGCCAGTACTGCCAGTAAGGCGATTGCCAGAAAGCTATTCTTCATTGTTTCTTTGTTTTTGATATTGGTCATTTTTGCAAATATAACATTTATGCTTCGTTTGAGCTATATATGTTTCACTTGTGAAATAAAAAAACATTTCGTTTTGTTTCGTATTAAACAATTTCTATATTTGCAGCAAAACCTATGGCCACATGAATGTATATGACACTGCCCAAGGGCGCCGGTCCGCTATCCTTCAAAGGTTGCGCGAAGATTCGACCGTATCCGTGTCCCAGTTAAGCAAACAGTTCGGAGTTTCGGAAGTTACGATCCGAAAGGACCTTCGCATCCTCAAGGAACGCAAGCTCCTGATACGCGTCCACGGAGGCGCCATCATGGGAGCTTCGAGCGCCGAGGCGGAGAAGGGGGAAAAGAATTTCAACTTCAAGAGCCTTGTCAACGCCCGGGAAAAAGAAGCCATAGGGCGGGCGGCGGCCACCCATATCAAGGATGGCGACACCATCATGATAGACTCCGGCACCACCGCGCTGGAAGTGGCCAAGCATCTGGACCGCTTCAACGACCTCACCATTATCACCAACTCGGTGAACGCTATGATGGAAGCGCTGAAATACAAGCGTTTCCGTGTGATGCTGATGGGCGGGAGCCTGAGGGAAGCCAGCATGTCGATGGTGGGTCCGCTGGCCGAATCGAACCTCAAGCTGTTCTATTGCGACAAGCTTTTCCTCGGGGTGGACAGCTTCAGCGTGGAAGCCGGTCTCTCCACTCCCAGCATAGAAGAAGCGAGCACCAACCAGGTGATGATCTCGAGGGCGCGGGAGGTGATAGCGGTGTTCGATTCTTCCAAGATCAACAAGAGGGCCCTGGCGTTCATAAGCACCCCCGACAAGATCGACACCGTGATAACCGACAAGAATCTCCCGAGTTCGGTCGCGAACCAGCTGAGAGCCATGAAAATCAACGTCGAAACCGTGAATGTCTGATGGATGTTTAAAAACGAAACCCCTTGAAACAAATTTACAAACGAAGGTAAGTGTTTAAATTATAATTGATTAAGCCGGCATAGCGAACTTAGTTATGATACTCCGATTCAAAACGGCATTATCAAATCGAAACGTTTTGGATAATTATTTTTATTTTTGTACCGATACTAATCCGCTTTAAACCAAATGGCATTGGACTTCAATACTTACAGGGAAATCCGTCAGCAGCCCGAGGTCTGGAAAAAGACCTACGGGATAATGCTTTCGCGTAAAGACGAAATCAAGGCTTTCGTAGACAAGTTCTTAAAGGAGAATTACGAGATCGTACTCACCGGGGCGGGAACCTCGGCATACATCGGTGACGCCCTCGTCACCGCCCTGAGCGACACTCATTTCCGCGGAGTAAAGGCCGTCGCCACCACCGACATCCTCGTTTCTCCCGGTTTCTGGTTCAATTCGTCGAGCAAGGTACTGCTGATCTCCTTCGCACGTTCCGGAAACAGTCCAGAGAGCGTCGGCGCCGTCAAGGCCATCGAACGCACCGCCGGCAAGGTGGCGCACATCTTCATCACCTGCAACGCCGACGGCGAACTCGCCAAGATGAAGGGAGACAACATCCTCACGATACTTCTTCCTCCCGAAACCAACGACAAGTCGCTGGCGATGACCAGCAGCTATTCTTCGATGTACATCGCCTGCTCGCTCCTTGCCAACATCGACTCCATCGAGTCGCAGCGCGAGAGCATCGAAATACTCGCCGACAGGGTGCAGAAGATGATGGACAAATACGAAGGCGCCATCCAGGCCATCGCCGAAAAGGACTTCAAGAGGGCCATATTCCTCGGCTCGGGTTCCCTGAAGGGAGTGGCCGAAGAATCCAGGCTCAAGCTCCAGGAACTCACCGACGGCGGCATCATGTGCGCTTTCGACTCATTCATGGGCTTCCGCCACGGCCCCAAGGCCCTGGTCAATCCGCAGGCCCTCCTGGTTTATCTCCTTTCTCCGAAAGCCGAGATACGCCAGTACGAACTGGATCTCATACGCCAGATCAAGGCCAGCCGCGGCGCCATGGCTTACATAGTAGTCTGCCAGAAGGCCCCCGAACTGGACGAGTCGTGCTGGGACCTCTGCGTCGAGACCCTGCTGCCCGACGGTTTCCCCGCTTTCTACGGCGGAATGGCCTATGTGATCGTCGGCCAGATGCTCGGCCTCTTCAAATCCATACAGATGGGACTCAGCCCAGACTCCCCTTCCGTCTCGGGAAACATATCCAGGGTAGTGGAAGGAGTAAGACTATATTTGTAATTTAATTTGTAATCACTAACCGATAAAACAAATGAAACTAACCCCAATCCGTATCCTGGCAGTGCTGGTATCCCTGGCACTTTCAGTGACGATGTCAGCCCAGACGCACACCGTTACCGGCAAGGTTACCGACTCCTCCAGCGGAGAAGCGGTCATCGGAGCCGGCGTCGTACTCTCGACAGGTGGCGGCACGGTGACTGACTATGACGGCAACTTCGTGATCTCAGCACCGGAGAACGCCGTTATCACATTCTCGTCCCTGGGTTATCAGTCTGTTACCCAGGCCGTAGGCAACAGAACCGTCATCAACGTGGAACTTGCTCCCGACAATGAGCTTCTCGGCGAAGTTGTCGTGCTCGGTTACACTACTCAGAAAAAGGCCGAACTTACCAGTGCGGTCGTATCCATGAGCGGCGAAGAACTCCGTACTGTAGCCACCAACGATGTGGGCAACATGCTCCAGGGCAAGGTTGCCGGCGTCGTGGTCATGAACGGATCCGGCCGTCCCGGTGAAAGCGCCGACATCCGCGTCCGCGGTACCGGTTCCATCACAGCTGGAGCCGGACCTCTCTACGTGGTGGACGGCGTCGCAGGCGGCAGTTTCAACCCCAACGACATCGAGACCATCACC
Organism: uncultured Bacteroidales bacterium; assembly: GCA_900320385.1. Classification (GTDB taxonomy): domain Bacteria; phylum Bacteroidota; class Bacteroidia; order Bacteroidales; family UBA932; genus Cryptobacteroides. The sequence continues at coordinate 1,913 of ONSD01000143.1, read as the reverse complement.
GTGCTGAAGGATGCTTCCGCGACCGCCCTCTATGGTGCGGCGGCTTCCGGCGGCGTCATAGTGGTCACCACCAAGAGCGGCCAGCAGGACAAGACCAGCGTCGAGTTCAAGGCCAGCGGCGGTATCAAGAGGGCTCTGACGGGCCGTTTCCATCCGATGAACTCCGCCCAGCTCTATGATTTCACCAAGTCGATGACCGACCCGGCCGCATTTGCTTCGACTTATCCCGAATCGCTTCTGGGCCAGGACTTTGACTGGCTGGCCAACTGCTTCAAGACCGGTATCGTCCAGGATTACTACACTTCCGTTGCAGGCAAGTCCGGCAAGGTGAGCTACTTCATCAGTGCCGACCACTACAACGAGCAGGGTACCCTCCTCGGTACAAGCTTCCGCAAGACTTCGGGCCGCATGAACCTGTCCGCCCCCATCACGGACCGCCTCACCCTCACGCTCCGCCTCAACTATGCCAAGTCGCACGACCGCACCGAGGCCGGATGGCGCATGATGGAGTATTCCTACTACGCCATGCCGTGGGATATACCTTATGTAATTGACGCCGACGGTAATTACACCGACGAATATGTCTTTGTCCCGGGCACCAGCATCCGCAGCGACAACGGTGAAAAGTGGTGGACCCAGAATCCATCCAACATCCTCCATTCCGCCCAGTACAACTACGGCGCAGGCTGGGGAGACAGCCTTACCGGCGACCTCCAGCTGGTATGGAACATCACCGACTGGCTCACCTTCACTTCCATGAACCGCTACGACACATCCAACTCGTTCTGGGAGGACTACACCGATGCACGCACTTATGACGGTGCTGATTCCGCCGGTTCCCTCGGCAACAGCGAAGGCGAATGGAACGGCTGGGGCACCACCGACCTCCTCAAGTTCCACCACAGCTTCGGCGACCATGATGTCAACGGCATCATAGGCGGAGAATTCGGAGAAGGTTATTCCCGCAGCCTTGGCGTCGAGGGCGACCATATCCCCCAGGGCCAGCGCGCCATCTCCAACACCGCCAACTGGATAGGCAGTGGCAGCGACTACCACACCCGCGCCTGGGCAGTGCTCGGACAGGCCCAGTATTCTTACCTCGGCAAGTACATCCTCACCGCTTCGGTCCGCTACGACGAGAGCTCCAAGTTCGGTCCCAAGAACCGCGGCGGCTGGTTCCCGGGCGCATCCGCTGCCTGGATCATCTCGCGTGAGAAGTTCCTCGACGGGAACAAAAACCTCACTTTCCTCAAGCTCCGCGCCGGTTACGGAAAGACCGGTAACGACAACATCCCCAACTTCGCATATCAGGAGACGTACAACATGAGCGGCCAGTACAACGGCGCCAAGGCAGGTACCCTGGAGCGCATGTCCAATCCTTATCTGGGATGGGAAGAAGCCTACATGGCCAGCCTCGGTCTCGACGCTACGATCAGGAACAACTGGAACGTGACCGTCGACCTCTACCACACCATCAACAGCAAGATCCTCCTCGAGTCCCCGATGCCCGGTTCGTCCGGTTTCTACGCCGTCATGGACAATGTGGGCAAGGTCCGCAACATGGGTGCTGAACTCGCTTTCGACGGTGCCATCATCAACAACAGGGACTTCGGCTGGGACCTCGGCTTCAATATGGGCTTCAACCAGAACCGCGTACTGGAACTTCCCGAGCACAAGGACATCGTGATGACCCGCGGTGAAGTCAACCAGATTATCTCCGAGAACAAGGACATCTACTCCTGGTACATGCCCAAATGGGCAGGCGTCGACTCCGAAACCGGCCTCCCGCAGTGGGAGAAGGTCGCCGAGGACGGCAGCGTGACCCTCGTGAACTCCTGGGACCAGGCCACCAACCAGATCGTCGGTGTCGCCTCCCCGATCTTCAGCGGCGGTCTCAACACCGTTCTCCGCTG
>ONSD01000070.1 GCA_900320385.1 uncultured Bacteroidales bacterium | reverse complement strand
TGGCGGCCCAAGCGCCGCACAAGGGCGTCGGTAGCCAGGGAAAAAGGCCTCGGGCCGCTTGCTGAAGCCCTTCTGGACCGCAGGACACAGGATCCCTTAAAGGCGGCGGCCGCTTTCACCTCAGACAAAGTCGGATCGGTGGAGGAAGCCCTCGCCGGAGCGCGCGACATAATAGCTGAGAAGGTCGCCGAAACCGCCCTCGTCCGCGAAAACCAGAGGGCGGCATTCCGGCAGCGGCGCCTGGTGTCGAAAGCAACCAAGGCAGCGTCGTCCGACCCTGAGGCCTCCAAATACCGCTCGTACTTCAATTTCACAATGCCCCTCGCGCGCATTCCGGCACACAACCTGCTCGCCATACTCCGCGCAGCGAACGAGGGTTTTCTCAATATCGGCCTGGATACCGATGCGGACAGATGCTCCGCCAAGGTCTTCTACGACTTCTGCCAGGAAAACGGATATCCTTCGAGGGCCTGCGAAGGTGAAGTGAAGGAAGCCGTGGCCGACGCTTTCTCGCGCCTGGTCGAACCCGCCATCTCGGCAGAAGTGATACGTGAGGCCAAGAAGAAGGCCGACCTCGAAAGCATAGCGGTTTTCGGCGACAACCTGCGGCAACTGTTGCTTGGAGCACCTGTGGGTCAAAAGGTTACGCTTGCCGTAGACCCTGGGTTCCGAAACGGCTGCAAGCTGGCGGTACTCGGACGTGAAGGCGAGCTTCTGCATCACACCATCATCTTCCCCCACCCTCCGCAGAACGAGAAGGTGAAGGCGCTGATGACGGTGCAGGACATATTGGAAAAGTACGGCGTGCAGGCCGTAGCCGTGGGCAACGGGACCGCCTCGCGCGAAACCGTGGAATTCCTCCGGAAAGTGGACCTGCCCGAGGGATGCAAGGTTTGGACGGTGTCCGAAGACGGCGCCTCCATCTACTCCGCATCCGAGGTGGCCAGGGAAGAGTTCCCGGACGAAGACGTCACGGTACGCGGTGCCGTCTCTATCGGCCGCAGGCTGCAGGATCCCCTCTCCGAACTGGTGAAGATAGATCCGAAGAACCTGGGGATAGGCCAGTATCAGCACGACGTCGACCAGGCCCTGCTCAAGGAAAAGCTGGACAATACGGTGGAAGCCTGCGTCAATGCGGTGGGAGTGAACCTGAACACCGCCTCCCCCTATCTGCTCCAGTACGTTTCGGGCATCGGACCTGCCCTTGCCCGCTCGATAGTCTCATACAGGGCTTCGGAAGGGGCCTTTTCTTCAAGGGAACAGCTCCTGGGAGTGCCCCGTCTCGGCCCCAAGGCTTTCGAGCAGTGCGCCGGATTCCTTCGGGTGAAGGGAGGCAAGAATCCTCTCGACAATTCCGCAGTGCACCCTGAAAGCTACGGCATAGTGGACAGGATGGCGGCCGACCTCGGAATCCCGGTCGCCGAACTCGTAGGCAAGGCCGAGCTATGCTCAAGGATAGAGCCGGCGCGCTATGTAAGCGGCCAGGTAGGCCTGCCCACGGTCAACGACATCATCAAAGAGCTTTCCAAGCCCGGTCTCGACCCGCGCGAGCAGGCCTCGGAATTCTCATTCGCCGACGACGTCCATACCATCGACGACCTCAAGGCCGGCATGGAACTGCCCGGCATCATCACCAACATCACCGCCTTCGGCGCCTTCGTGGACATCGGGCTCCACGAAAACGGCCTCATCCACGTCTCGCAGATGGGAGTCAAAGGACGGGTGGAGCCGTCGAAGGTCGTCAAGCTCCATCAGCAGGTGAAGGTACAGGTGGTTGATGTGGACCTGGAACGCGGCAGGATAGCCCTGAGGCTGCTGCACTAGTCTTCCGAAATCTTCTTCAGTTCTTCGCGGTACGCCTTGAGTATGCGGGAACGGGAGATGAACCCAAGATACATACCGTCATCGGTGAGGACAGGCAGGCGCCATGCGTCGGTGCGGTCGAACTTGCGCATCACGCTGTCCATCTTCTCGTTCACGCTCACGAAGCCGGGAGCGTTATGCACCAGGTCGCTTACAGGCACGGTATCCGCCTTCTGCGGGTCGAGTATGTGCTTGCGGATCTCATCCATTTCGAGTATGCCCGCAAAGCGGTTTCCGTCATCGAGTACGGGGAAAACGGCCACTGTGCTGGAAACGATAGTCGGAAGGATGTCCGCAAGGGTACTGTCCATGGATATGTGGGGATACTTGTCCGAGACCAGGTCCTTGACCTGGAGAAGGGTCATCACTGCCTGGTCGTTGTCGTGGGTGAGAAGATCGCCGCTCTGGGCTATGCGCTTGGTGTAGATGGAATACTTCTCCCAGATGCGCGTGGTACCGAACGAAGTGGCGGAACAGAGGATCAGGGGCAGCAGCAGGTCGTAGCCGCCGGTGATTTCCGCTATGAGGAATATCGCAGTCATCGGTGCCTGCATGACGCCGGCCATAAGGCCTGCCATGCCCACCAGCACGAAGTTCTGTTCGGGAAGGTGGAGACCTGCGGGAAGCAGGTTCAGGGAGCGTACCAGCACGAAACCGGCAAGGGCGCCGACGAAAAGTGTGGGGCCGAAGGTTCCTCCCACTCCCCCTCCGGCATTTGTGAGCGTCATCGACACCACTTTGAACAGCAGCACCAGCAGCACGAAAAGCGGCACTCCCCAGCCACTGTGAAGGAGGGAGGCCAGGGGCGTCACTCCCTCCAGGTCCCACGCCTCTCCGTTGAGCAGGCTGCCGACAAAGCCGTAACCTTCTCCGAACAGCGGGGGGAAGATGAAGATAAGCAGGCCGAGCGCCAGCGAGCAATAGAGCCACTTGAGCCATCTGCTGCGGTTATGCCCTATCCTGTCTTCCATCCACAGGGTTGTGCGGGTGAAATAAAGGGAGAACAGTCCGCAGAATACGCCCAGCAACAGATAGAAGGGCATATTGGCGATGTTGAATGGGGCGATGGAACAGCCGAACGGGGTTTGCGGGCCCAGAAGCAGGTACGAAACCACAGTGGCCGTGACCGTGCTCATCAGCAGGGGCATCATGCTGCTCATGCTCATGTTGAAGAGCAGTATCTCGAGGGTGAAGAGCACTCCGGCGAGGGGGGCCCTGAATATGCCGGCGATGGCACCCGCGGCACCGCAGCCCAAGAGCGTCGTTATCCCCCTGTACGAAAGCTTGAAGGTTTTGCCTATGTTGCTGCCAATGGCCGCACCAGTGTAGACTATCGGAGCCTCGGCTCCCACGGAACCGCCGAAGCCAATGGTAAGGGCGCTGGTGAGCAGCGAAGACCACATGTTATGGCTTTTGATGCGCGACTCGTTGCGGGAGACGGCAAGGAGCACCTTCGTCACGCCATGGCTGATGTTGTCCCTTACGACATATCTGACAACCAGCATGGCCAGGAACATGCCTATCGCCGGGAAAACGAGATACCCCCAGCCCAGATGGCCGTTCCTGTTCAGGATAGGAAGGATTGATTTCTGTATCGCGTCGATGCCTTTCTCGAGGGCCACCGCCGCAAGGCCCGAACCGAGCCCCACGAGGAGACTCAAAAGCAGGAGCTTTGCAGGCTCACCAAGCTTGCGGCCCTTGATCGTCATGCCCTATTCGGCCGGATCGTCGTCGGTACCGTACTGGGCGATATTGTCGTCCGGGAGAGTGTTGTCTTCGGGTTCAGTATCGGTTGTGGCGCCGGCAACCTGTTCGTCCTCAGCGGCTTCCTCGCCTTCGAGCCAGCGGGCTATGTCTTCGGCGTCATCGGTCTTGACGTCTATTTTCACCAGATATATGGCGTCCGGAATCTCCAGCGTCACAGCATAGAAGGGAGTCCCGTCCGGTTTGGTATATCTTACGAGGTCGGGAAGGTAATCGTTGAAGCCTTTTGGATATTTTTCGTTGAAAGCCTCTGCCACTTCAGGCGACATATTGGCATAGCTGACTACGTGACGTTTTCTGGTATCCGGTGACATAAGTTCAAGTGATTTGCCTGCAATAATAAACAATATTTCCTTTTTTCACAAAAAACATCACATTCTTTCCGGAAGCTCGATTCCAAGCAGGTCCATGCCGCGCGAGAGCACGGAGGCCAAAGTCGCTATCAGACAGAGTCTCATGCTCAGTACGCGTGCATCAGGCTCACGGAGTATCGGGGTATCGTGATAGTACTGGTTGAATTCCTTAGCCAGATCGTAGCAGTAGTTGGCTATCACCGCAGGCGAATACTCCGCTGCCGCTTCGGCAACCTTCTGGGGATATGCACTGAGTATCTGCACCAGACGGACCTCCTTGGGAGAGAGTTCCACATCCCCTACAGCGGCCTGGAGCCCTTGTCCTTCCGCCTTGCGGAGGATGGAGCGTATGCGGGCGTGGGTGTACTGGATGAAGGGGCCGGTATTCCCGTTGAAATCGATGCTCTCTTTGGGGTTGAAAAGCATCTTCTTGCGCGGATCCACCTTGAGTATGAAATACTTGAGTGCGCCTAGGCCGATGGTGCGGTAAAGGCGTTCCTTTTCATCTTCGGGCACGTCCTGCAGTTTGCCGGATTCTTCGGAGATGGAGCGCGCCTCTACGTACATGTCTTCGATGAGGTCGTCGGCGTCCACAACGGTTCCCTCACGGGACTTCATCTTGCCTTCGGGAAGTTCTACCATTCCATAGGAAAGGTGGTAAATCTGGTCGGCCCAGGCGAAGCCCAGTTTGGAAAGGACGAGTTTAAGCACCTGGAAGTGATAGTTCTGCTCGTCTCCCACGACGTATACATGTGAATCCAGGCTGAATTCGCTGAAACGCCGCTCGGCAGTGCCCAGGTCCTGGGTCATGTATACCGATGTGCCGTCGGAACGCAGCAGCAGCTTGCGGTCGAGTCCGTCCGCCGTCAGGTCGCACCAAACGCTGCCGTCGGGGTCGCGGACCAGCACGCCCATGTCCAGGCCCTTCTGAACGAGTTCCTTCCCCAGCAGATAGGTTTCGTGTTCATAATATACCTTGTCGAAGGATATACCCAGGGCGCGGTAGGTCTCGTCGAAGCCCTTGAAAACCCATCCGTTCATCTTCTCCCACAAGGCACGCACCTCTGCATCTCCCTGCTCCCACTTCACCAGCATCTCGTGCACCGCCTTCATGCAGGGCGCTTCCTTTTCGGCCAGTTCCTTGTCCATGCCCCCCTTCACCAGGGCGTCCACTTCCTCCCTGTATAAATTGTTGAAAGCCACGTACATGTCGCCAACAAGATGGTCGCCCTTCTTGCCGGAAGACTCCGGAGTGACTCCGTTGCCGACCTTGAGCCAGGCATACATGCTCTTGCAGATATGCACGCCGCGGTCGTTCACGAGGGTCGCCTTGATGACATTGTTGCCGGCGGCGGCAAGCAGGCGGGATACCGAATCGCCGAGCAGGTTGTTGCGTATATGCCCGAGGTGGAGGGGTTTGTTGGTATTGGGCGAAGAGAATTCGACCATTATGTTCCGGCCCGTCGAAGGCAGCTTGCCGAAGGCGGGATCGGATACGATGCCCCCGAGGGTCTCGAGCCAGTAAACGTTCGAGAGGCAGAGGTTAAGGAAGCCCTTCACGCTGTTGTATGCGCTGATTTCGGGGCAGTTCTCCACGAACCAGTCACCGATCGCCTTGCCGGTTGCATCGGGAGAGGAATGGGTGATCCTGAGGAGAGGGAAGATCACCAGGGTATAATCGCCTTCGAATTCCTTGCGCGTTACCTGAACCTGGAGGTTTCCGGCGGGAACGTCCGCGCCATAGAGCGCCTTCACGGCCACGGAGGCCCTGGAAGCGATGAACTGTTCTGCTGTCATTGTCTAGCCGAGATAGGACTTGAGGAGTTTGGATGCCGATGGTTTCTTGAGCTTGCGTATGGCCTTTTCCTTTATCTGGCGTACGCGTTCGCGGGTGAGGTCGAGCCTCTCCCCTATTTCTTCGAGAGTCATCTCCTGGCAGCCTATGCCGAAAAAGCTCTTGATGATCTCGCGTTCGCGCGGGGTGAGTATCTGCAGGGCGCGCTCGATCTCAATGCTGAGGCTCTCATTCGTGAGACCCTTGTCGGCCATGGGGCTGTCGTCGTTGGGCAGCACGTCCAGGAGCGAGTTGTCTTCACCTTCGACGAAGGGCGCGTCCACGCTTACGTGACGGCCGCTGACGCGCATGGTGTCCGCAATCTTGTCCTGGGGTATGTCGATCATTTCGGAGAGTTCCTCGGTGGAGGGCTGGCGCTCATGTTCCTGCTCGAACTTGCCGAGTGCCTTGTTTATCTTGTTCAGGGAGCCCACCTGGTTGAGGGGCAGCCTGACGATGCGGCTCTGTTCGGCAAGGGCCTGGAGTATGCTCTGGCGTATCCACCATACTGCGTAGGATATGAACTTGAAACCACGGGTCTCGTCGAACTTCTCGGCGGCCTTTATGAGGCCCAGGTTGCCTTCATTGATGAGGTCCGGCAGGCTGAGGCCCTGGTTCTGGTACTGCTTGGCCACCGAAACCACGAACCTGAGGTTGGCCCTGGTAAGTTTCTCCAGTGCGGCCTGGTCGCCCTTGCGGATGCGCTGGGCGAGTTCAACTTCCTCTTCGGGGCTCACCAATTCTTCACGGCCTATCTCCTGGAGATACTTGTCCAGCGAGGCGCTCTCGCGGTTGGTGATGCTTTTTGTGATCTTTAACTGTCTCATATCTACGTATAAAAATTGTCGCGGCAGGAACCCGCCGCGACAATCATAGCCGTTGCATGTCCTGCATTATTCTTCTTTGGCGAAACCGAAGTATCCGGAACGTCCCGTTGCCGAAACACCCTCGATATAAACGGCCCTGCGCGCCTTCTTGGCAGCTTCAACAACCTCCTTGGGAGTTGAGACTTCCTGATCGTTCACAAAACGGATCACAAAGCCGTCGGAGCCGCCCGCCGAAGCGAACTTGCCGTTGCCAGCGCTCTCCACGAGCACTCCCTTCGTGAGGCCGAGGGCCTTGAGGGTAGCAGCATCGGCAGCCTTGAGCCTTGCGCCGTAGAATGCGACGGTACCGTCTTCGGCAACCGTACCGGTAACTTCTTCGGTGCCCTGGAACGTGACGTACAGATCCTTGGCCTGGCCATCGCGCACTACGGTCATCACAGCCTTGTCGCCGGGATGGAAACCGTTGACTTTCGCCTGAAGGTCAGAAGGCGTCTTTACCGGATTGCCGTCGATCTTCAGGAGGACATCGCCTTCCTTCATACCGGCCTTGTCGGCGGAACCGCCTTTCACAACTTCATTAATATATACTCCCTCAAGTGAAGAAAGTTTCAGTTCCTTCGCAGTTTTTTCGGTTATGGAGCTCATTGACACACCGAGCCTTGCACGCTTGACGCTGCCGAAGTCGATGAGGTCGCCGACAATCTTCTTCACGATATTGGAAGGAACCGCGAACGAATACCCAGAATAAGAGCCGGTCTGCGACACTATGGCGGTGTTGATGCCCACCAGTTCACCCTTCTTGTTGACCAGGGCTCCGCCCGAATTGCCGGGGTTGACGGCAGCGTCTGTCTGGATGAACGACTCGATCTTGAACTCGCGCGAATAGTTCGGCATGCTGCGTCCCTTGGCCGATACTATGCCCGCGGTGATGGTGCCCCTGAGCTGCTCGCCCAACGGGGAACCTATGGCCAGCACCCACTCGCCGAGGCGCAGCTCGTCGCTGTCGCCGAAAGGCACTACGGGGAGGCCCGATTCATCTATCTTGATGAGGGCTATGTCGGTTGCGGGGTCGGTGCCCACGACCGTGGCCTCATAGGTCTTGTTGTTGTTCAGGGTGACTTCGATCTCGGTGGTCGCCGTATCATTAAAAAAAAAAGTCACGATATAGCCGTCGGGACGTATGATAACGCCCGAACCGCTGCCCTGCTGCTCACCTCCGCCGAACTGGTCGCCGAAGAAGTAACGCAGGAACGGATCGTCGATGGGCATGCTCTTCTGGCGTATGGTCACCTTGACGAAAACCACCGCATCCACCGATGATTCGGCGGCATAGGTGAAATCGGGATAATCTGTCTCTGACAAATTGACAGTGCGGTACTCGGAGCCGTCGACCGTATATGTCTTTATTTCCTTGTCTCCGGCCTTTGCCGTCGGGGTGGCGGCCTTCACGATCCCTACCGCTACGAGGGCGCTGAGGGCCACCGAAACCAGTGTGGTTAACAATCCTTGTTTCATATGAACCTGTTTTAAGTTTTTTTATTTCCGGGAGATGTAAAAATTCAAAAGTAGTGCCAGTTCTTTCACCATAAATTATTATATTTGCAATTCCAGACAAAAAGTAAAAGAGAACAGATATGGAATTCAATGTTTCAAGCGCAGAACTGCTGAAAGGCATCCTCGACGTGTCCAAGGCCATCCCCACCAAGACCGCACTTCCCATACTGGAGAACTTCCTGTTCGTCCTCAAGGGCGACAAGCTCCAGATAACCGCTTCGGACCAGGAACTCACCCTGCGTACCGTAGTGGATGTGGACAACATAGGTGAAGACGGTTCCATGGCCGTACCCGCAAGGCAGATCATCGACCTCTTCAAGACCCTGGCCGACCAGCCGGTGAACGTGAAGAGCACGGGCGATTCGTCCTTCGAGTGCGTATGGAGCAACGGCAACTCTTCGCTTCCCTACTTCCCGGCCGAAGACTACCCCGAGATCAAGGGTGTGGGCGAAGATGCCCTGAGCATGGAATTCCCGGCACGCAGCCTTGTC
>ONSD01000025.1 GCA_900320385.1 uncultured Bacteroidales bacterium | reverse complement strand
TCCCTCGCCCGCGAACGGGAGCAGGCCGCCAGGGCCATGGAGGAGATGCGGGGAGCCTTCAAGGCGCTGAGCGCCGAGAACAGCGAGCACTTCCGCGAACAAAGCACCCGCGCCGTGGACGAACTCCTCAAACCTATCAAGGAGAAGTTCGAAGCCTTCGACCGGAGCGTCCGGGAGTCGGACGTAAGGTCGGCGGAGCGCAACACTTCGCTGGAAGGGCTCATCAAGATGATGGCTGACCAGTCGAAGACCGTCGGCACACAGGCCCAGGCCCTCGCTGACGCCATCACCGGACAGAGCAAGGTCCAGGGAGACTTCGGGGAGATGCTGCTCACCGACCTGCTGCGCGCCTCCGGCCTCGAAGAAGGCCCCAATTTCAGCGTGCAGTCGGTCATCCGCGATGCCCAGGGGCACGAAATAAAGAGCGAGGACGGCCGCACACTTATCCCTGACGTGATAGTGCATTATCCCGACGGCGGCGAAGTTATAGTCGATTCCAAGGTCAGCCTCAAGGCCTTCGTAGCCTGGAACCAGGCCGCGAGTCCGGAAGAGAGGGCGCGCCTTGCCAGGGAGCATGTCCAGAGCATCCGTTCGCATGTGGATGAACTCAAAACCAAAAACTACGCCTCCTACATCCCCGAAGGCCACAAGAAGATAGACTATAACCTGATGTTCATCCCGGTGGAGAACGCCTTCGTCCTGATGGAGCAGGAAGCACCGCTGCTCTGGCAGGAGGCCAGGAACGCCGGCGTACTGATAGTGAGCCAGATGTCGCTCAGCGTGGTGCTGAACATGGTGCAGATAGCATGGCGCAGGCAGGACCAGGAGCGCAACATCGAAGAAGTGTACAATACTGCTTCGGAGCTCATGAGCGTGCTTCAGAACTGGATGGAATCCTATGTCAAGATAGGAGAAAGCCTTGAGAAGGTGAGCTCGGCCTACAACGAATCCACGCGCCAGCTAAAGGATTCGAACCAAAGCGTCATAAAGAAAATAGGGAAACTGGAGAGACTCCGCGTAGCCCCGAAGCGCAGCAAGGCCGGCATCAAGAGCTCCGGGCGCATGGTGGGGGGACGGGAGAGCATCATTCCCTCCGTCCTGGCCCAGGATATGCCGGACGAGACCGCTACTGAGGCTTGACCGGGATCGTTATTTTCTGGTTGATATAACCGAAGCCGTATTTGACCTTGATAGGCACCGTCATCTTGAAGGCTTGCTGCAGGGTGGTGCCGTTATTCATGTAGGCAAGATATCCATAATCACTTGGAGTCCACGAAGATACGTCAACCGTAGCGGCAGACAGCCTCCCTGCGGTCACATTCCCCTGGGGGTCAATCTGTGCAACGTCGAGCGTCGACGGAAGGGAAACCCCGCCCATGCCCGACATATCGCAGGTGACATGGTCGAGATCGGCGTAAAACTCGAACGGTCCGTAGTAACTCCAGTAATTGGGATAGTCGGCGAAACTGCGGCCTCTCCAGTCGACTATGTTCACAAGGTCTTCGAGTCTCAGCCACGAGCCTGCATCTCCCAGATCCACGCCGTCGATAAAGCATACGGGCGACTCTTCGTCAACATCCACCGGCACTTCGTATCTTGCTACGAAGAATCCGGCCGCAGAAGCCCTGTCGCTGCCGAAGCGGATGTCGGCGGGAGTACCGTCGGCAAGCTTGCCTTCGGCATCCAGGAACAGCCTGAACTCCCCTGTATTGAGCAGGGTCCTGGCGACAGCGTTCCCCTCGTCCAGGACGATGGTGTTCAGCCTGCCGCCTTCACTCTCGTTTTTTATGGACACTATGGCCTGGGGGGAACCGAAAGAGCCGTTCTCCCAAAGGGATGCCTTCAGCACAGTACCGTTCTCCACAGTGAACTTCACCTTGATCTCGCCGCCTGCGGCATCATGATAGACCTCGGTCCCTCCGGTATATCCACCCTCGCCGGTATAGAATACGTATTCCAGGTCTATGACATCGTCGTGCGCAGCGGTTATCTGCGAGAAATCGACATGGGAATCGGTGGCGGAAACCTGGACGAAGGCTGCGTTGGGATCATTGCGGAACACGGGACTTCCGGCAGAAGCGTCGGGTGTGAAACCGGCCTCGGTAAGGTCGTCGTTCCACCCGGACGAAGCCGGCATCGCCACCCTCACGTTATCCGTTCCCGTCTCGGCGTACATGACGGCCGAGAAAGGAGTCATGGTGTTTCGGCTTATCGAAACAGGGCTCGAAACGGTTTTCTCCATGTACTTCCCTTCGGAATCATACACCCTCAGGGTGAAGCCGGACTGGAACTCGGTGGGAGGAAGGGCCAGGATGAAGGATGTGACGTCTTCACTGAGCCGGACGCCGCCCGCGCAGTCGAGGGTGAGCGTGAGGGCGGAACCGGTCATTGTGACGGAAGGAGCCGAAGGATACGACGCCAGCACCTCAGCCGGGCCTGCCAGCACCTCTGAGGAGTTGCCGCAGAATTCGAGCCTCGTCACAGTGGCCGTTCCGGAGAGCTTGAACTTGATGTAACCCATGAGGTTCTTGAAGGTCAGGGCCTTGTCGTCGGTGCCGGAACTCACCGCCACCATGGGGTTGGCTTCCTCGCCGAAAGAGTCGGCGGCATAGTTCTGGGTGGACGGAAGCGTGAGTCCCTTGATCCTGAAACTATCCCCCTCGAGGTAACACTCAAGGCTGCTTGAGTAAGGATAGACGGCGATGTTCGCCGGGAGTTCGACTCCGGACACGAAGCCGCCTCCTGCCTCATAGGTGAAACTCCCCTCCGCCGTTCCGGCGCCTCCGGTAACGTTGTACTTCCTGTTAAGGGTGCTGCCTTCGAAGATGCTCACAGCGTCGCCGTCGCTCCACAGGACAATACGGTTGCCGTCCATATAGGTCCTGGTAGGGACGGCCGGCTGCTCGATGAGGCCGGTAAAACCGGCTTGTTCCGCAACCGGGAATTCCTTTTCCTGGCAAGCAAGCGCCAGCAGCATCAAGGCGGATATGCCCAAAAACCTTTTCATCGTTTCCTCAGAATTAAAAGTCAAACATAGAAACCCCCGGGAATGCCTCGCCCCCATCCTGCACCGCATTGGTATCCCAGGGCTGGTCGGAGCCTTCGATGATCTGTTCCATCATGCTCCCGGCCGTTCCAAATTCTATCACCCCGCATTCGGGGCAAATGTATAGGCTGGTCTGGTTCATCTTCTGCCTGTATATTCCGGATTACAAATATAAATATTTCTTTCGGTCTGCGGCTTCTTTCACCCTGCCGCAGCGGCCTCAAAAACTCAGCCCGGCACCTATCTCTGCGCAAAAGTTTTGGAAGTCGAGGGTGGAAACGCCCGCAAGCAGCGACAGGCGCCACCAGGACAGGATGATTCCCCCATCCACGACGGCCCCTTTCCGGGAAAGGTCGCTGACGGCGGCCCACTCCCCTGCGGCATCTTCCCAAATAACGGTCCTGGAGCCATATCCGCCGCCCGCATACAGGCGCAGGTGCGGAAGCGGCGCAAAACTCCCGCCGGCGGAAAAGGCATAGCGGGAAAGCGCTTCGCGCCCGCTGGTCCAGATCAGGCCCGAAGGCGTAGTGCCGTCCGAGAAGCAGGTATAAGAATATGCCTGCGGCGCGATCGTCGCCGAACCCTTGAGGTAAGCGCCGAAGCGGCCGGAATGCAGGCTTGCGAAAACGCCGCCGTAGCCATCCGGCAGGCCGCCATACAGGATTGCGTTCCCTCCCCAATTACGCCGTTTCGGGACGTGAGGCCGGACTACGGCTCCCGCAGCCACGCCGCCTCCCGCAAGACGCGGTGGCAGTACAGGCACTTTCGCCCTGTATCCCGAAAGCTCCGGGGAAGGTTTGGAAAGGGTAGGCAGGGAGGGAAGGATGGGAGCGCCGGAGGCTTCGGCATAGCGCCTGCGTATGCCCTCATAGCGCGCCCGCTGGGCGGGAGTCATCTCCGAACCGGCCCCCTGCAGCATCTCCCGCAGCGACCCCAGTTGTCCCAGAAGGTCCGCAATCGATTCCGCAGGGATGTTCTCTCCCCGGCCGGCCCTCTCCCGCAGCTCGATGCACCGGTTGCATATGCGCTCGTACCGGTCGAGGGCCTGGTCCCATTTCCCGTCCTGCGCAAGGGCAAGGTGGCAGGTCAGGAGCAGGAGAAGGAAAAAAATCCTATGGAATAATCGCGCCATTATCATACAAATATAACAAATGAATGTTATATTTACACTTCAGAATCCCGACAAGATGGAAGACAGTTCCTCTTTTTTTACAACACCCCGCACGCCTGAACCCGGGGAGCCGGTACCCATGGAACTGGTACATAGTTCCGAGGAGGGATTCTGCGACATTTTCCGTATAGACAGGATGGGCCGTTTCAGGGTCCTGAAGTGCCTCAAGCCCGCTTTCCGCGGGGATCCGCTGTACGAAAACCTGCTTCGGAAAGAATTCGAACTGGGCTATGCCCTGTCGCATCCGAATATCTGCGAATACTATGCATTCACCGCGGTCGAAGGACTAGGCAACTGCATCGAAATGGAATGGATCGACGGCAGGACCATGGAGGAAATCATCAGCGGAGAGAAGCCGGACCCGGCGCTTTGCGACAAATGGCTGGACGAAATCTGCGACGCCCTCTCCTATACCCACTCGAAACAGATACTCCACCGCGACCTCAAGCCTTCGAACATCCTGGTCACGCATTCCGGGGAGAATGTCAAGATTATCGATTTCGGATTCTCCGACTCGGATTCACATTCCATACTTAAAGTTCCAGCCGGCACGGTTTCCTACACCGCGCCCGAAGTCCTCGCAGGGGACAAGGCCGATATCCGGAGCGATATCTATTCCTTCGGGCTGATCCTCTATGGCCTGACAAAGAGGCACCGCGCCGTAGCCCGCAAATGCTGCGAGAAGCGCCCTGGGCGCAGATATGCTTCCATGGCCGAGGTCAAGAAAGCCCTACACAGCAATCCTACGCTGTATGCCGGCGTAGCCTTCCTGCTCCTGGTGGCGCTTATGGCGCTGCTGCCTTATCTGGGAGGCGGCAGGAAGGCCGCTGAGACGGCGGAAACGGCGCCGGCGGACAGCGTTGCGGTGCCCGTCGCTCCGCAAGAGGGTGCATCCACCCCGGATGATGCCTCCGCAGCCCCTCAGGGCCTTGCGCCTCCGACGCAGCCAAAGACCGCCTCCCGTTCCGCTGCCGCCAAGGATGGCGCCAAGAGCGAGGAAGCCCCCATCGATGCTTCCACAATCGACGAGCTCTTCCGGGAGGCTAGCGATCTGTTTGAATAAGGGAAGGGCACCCTCCGCCCCAGGCTAAGACCGGCTTACTTCCAGGAAATTAAGGCCTTCCGTCTTCCCCGCCACGTACGATGGGGTATATGACCCTTCCCTCAGGATGCGGTCCAGGAACAGAGGATAGCCCAGCATGAACTGGGAGGCGCAGAACTCATCTCCGACGCACAGCTTCGAATTGACGCTCTCCAACACGCGGAACCTTGAAGCGCCCAGATATCCAAGTCTTACCAGACGGTCCGGGGCCCAGCCGATGGTCACGGCATCGCCTTCGCCAAGTTCGTCCGAAACCACGAAGCGAGTCGAGAAGAAAGCCGACCCGGAAGAAGGGTCATCCTTCAGGGCCTTCCGGAATGCCGCAAACGAGGCGTAACCGACATACCGGGACAGCACGTCCATGGTCGCCACGCGGGGCGAGGGCTGAAGCGAGACATAGCCCCAGAGCCTTTTCAGCGTCGAGGCCGATATGAATTCGCCTATTTCGCGCTCTATCGTAACGGACAGGGACTCGAAGTCAGTTGAGGTGTTGACGGAGCGGCCGTACTTCTGCTCCACGCGGGACAGCAGGTATGACAGTTCGGGAAATCTGTTTCCGGGTATTTTCATGTTGATTTGTCTTTATTGTTCTTCGAGGCTTACTATCCTTGATGAATAAGTCCTCCAAAATTCTGCTGCCTTGTATAACTCCACGGAGCCTGCCGGGACATAGATAGGGGCATCGGACCCCTTGAACATCTGACCCGCGCCCACTGGAGGGTCTTCTGCCAGGCAGACTATCCTTTCCAGGCTGTAATCGCCATCGAAAGCTCTGTAACCTATGGACGTGACAGTCTTGGGAATCACTATTTCGCGCAAGGATGTACAATTGAGGAAAGCACTCTGTCCCAATGAATAAAGTTCTTCAGGCAAGTCCACCGAGGAGAGCGAGAAACAGTGTGAGAACGCATCCTTGTCGATGCACTTTACCGTTTCTGGGAGTATCAGCGTGGACAGTGTCTGACAGTTATGGAAGGCGGTGTCGCCCACCCTTTCCAATCCGGGACAGATTGTCACCTTAGTCAAGTTCAGGCATTCACGGAAACAGCTGTAAGCCAGTTCCCTCACCCCGGACGGTATCACAATCTCGGCCAAATCTTCATTCAGATAGAAAGCGCCCATACCTATGACCGTCAGGGTACCGTCAAAGCTTATAACGCCCAGGCTGTCGTTATACGTGTTGGATATGACCGGAACGTCAAACATCCCTTCCCTGACTCCAACCGTTTTTCCGGAACGGGTCACATACCAAAATTCGTCCTCGTCCGGCCCGTTAGGAATGTCAAGGACAAAAGTCTTTACCTGTGACCGGATCTCGCTCTCCCCCGCAGTCGCGAAGGCATACCATTCATAGCTTACGCCTTTGTCCAGGTTCCGGAGTTCCAGGCTGAAGCTGTTGTCGGTCAAGCCGCACTGCGTTTCCGACGGAGTCTCTCCGCCCGTCCACCATCTGAACCCGCACTTCTCGGCACGCGGTTCCGACAGGGTGCAGGTCAGCACCACCTTCCGGCCCGCCACCGACGCCTCGCTGGACACGATCTCGGGCGGGAGGAACGCCTCGCTGCCAGTCTGCTCCTCGCAGCCGGACAGGATGGCAATCGCAGCCAGGGTGAAAATAGCTATTCGACGTCTCATGACAGGTTCTGGTTAATAGGTATCAAATCTTCTATCCGGCATCCAAGGACCCGGCTCAAATGACGGACATTCTCCACCCCGGCATTGTCCAGCGCACGCTGACCTTGCTCATACGAACGGATGACACGCAATGAACTCCCGGACAGGTCTGCAAGCTCCTCCTGTGTCAGCCCGGCATTGTTCCTGGCCCGCTTCAAAAGATTGCCTCCTGCCTGGAACTCCTCCATCCGCTTCACCGCATAGCTGACGGCCTTCGACAGGTCGGCTTCGTGCAAGGCCGGATACCTGTCATATATGTCACGGACACCCAGCCCGCGGGACTGAAGGGTGGCGAAGTCCATGCACATGTACCAAGAAAGATACGCCATCGTCCAACCTGCCCAATACTCGCGGCTTCCCATATCGATATAATCTTCCTTCCCGGGCAAGGCCTCGCCTGTCCGGTCCGCGACAAGTGACGCGAGTTCAATACCGGACATACCGGCAAGGTACTTGGGGTTGGACCGGAATATGGCGCGGGCAATCCCGCTGCTGAGGAAGCGTGCGTAGAACTGGGATATGTCCTCCCCGCAGGAATTCACGGCATAGTCCAACATCGCTCCGACATTGGACATGGCATCATCCAGATAATTTATATCATAAGCGCGGGTCATCATTTTTCCATTCCTGGTTGATAATGGTTGAGACATATATCTCGTCTTCCGAAGGGGAAGCGGTCAGCAGGCGCCTGAATTCCTCCCTCGCCTCCCTGTCCCTGGCCATCCTCCGTGAATGATAGACGGAGGCATCGGCCGGAACGGCACCGACGAAGCGGATCGTGTCGAAGGCCCTGCGGCTGCGGAGCACGGTCTGCTCCCCCAGTTCACCCAGATGCATTGCGCTGCGAAGCTGCGAAAGCGATATGGTATTTGCAAGGAAAGCCCTGGAAAAAGAGAAATAGGAATCGTCCGCCCTGTACCCTACGATCAAGTCAAATTCCTTATAATCAGGAAGAAAGTTCTCAAGGATGTATTGCCTGGCCCTGACGGCAACGGGTGAAGACAAGTCGAAACGCCTGTTCTCGAGCAAGATTGCGAGCCAGTTCAGAATATGATACCCCGCACCATTGAGATGCAGGCAAGTCAAGCCATCCTCCTCCAGCCCGTACTCATTCACGAAACCGTCATCTTCCTCGGCACAAGCCCACTCCCTTGCCAGCTCGATCTCCCGCGTACAATAAAACCCCCTCCCATAATCATTGTTGGGACTCCCCTGTCCGTACTCCGGAGTACGGACTATCCTGCCGGAACCGTGAAACAAAGTAATCATATTTGTAAGTGACACTGTGGTGTGACTTACAAATATAATCACTTTTCCTCGGATTCCAAAGGTTTTCATTCGCTTTCAAATAATTTTAACTTTAGCCTTCGGCCTTTCCACCGAGTGCAGAGTTCGTCACCAAGAACCGTATTCCATGATGGAATCTCAAAACAATCAAAAAGACAACGCATTATACCCTGCCGTAATGTCAAACCAGAATTCTTCTGTTCCAAGAAGCTCTTGCTCGAACACAGAGAACTTCTCGACAGTCAGGACATCCATCACCCGGCAGCCATCATGTACAAGCCTTTGACATTTCAATTTGTAATCTACAAATCGAAAGGGACCTGGATTGAGAAGGGAATCAAGCAGCTTATATTCTTGACGGACGTACCCTTCGGTCTCCTCAATCACAATTGGATTCTCCCTTGATGACTTCATAGTAGTAGATGTTTTAAGTTCTATCATTATACTTCAATAAATCATAGAACATAATTTCAATAATCGTTTCAATG
>ONSD01000028.1 GCA_900320385.1 uncultured Bacteroidales bacterium | reverse complement strand
GGCTTCGAGTTCCTTCTGCTGCTTGCGCTGCGGGCGGATCATGAAGAACCACATCACCACGAACATGAGGATGATCATCAGCCAGAATCCCCAGGTGCTGCCACCTGCGGGCTGCTGTCCAGCTGCGGGGGCCGCATTCTGGGCGGCCTGGAGCAACATAGTAAGAGTAATCATAAAGCTTTATCGATTAGTTTGTCCAAAATTCCGTTCACGAACGCACGGCTTTCCGGCGTG
Source organism: uncultured Bacteroidales bacterium (assembly GCA_900320385.1). Classification (GTDB taxonomy): domain Bacteria; phylum Bacteroidota; class Bacteroidia; order Bacteroidales; family UBA932; genus Cryptobacteroides. The sequence goes on along the minus strand of ONSD01000028.1, from coordinate 10,679 downwards.
CTGTAGTATTTGCTGATCTCGACGAACTCATTGATGGTCACCTTCTTGGGTATGTCCGGGAACGCGTCTGCCTCAGCCAGGCCGGTGACTATCAGGGCAAGGTCGGTGGCGCAGATGCGGCCCAGGTCCCACTGCGGGGTGACTTCGCCTATCCTGGTCACATAATTCTGATAACCGGCGAAAGCCTTACGGAGAAGGCGGGATACGAAATCGCCGTCGCTCTCTTCCTTCCCGGTCACGTCGGACATATAGAGCGGGGGCATGTTCCAGCGCTCTCCCCTGCCCAGATCATCCATCGTGCGGCAGCACCAGGTGAGGGCATAGCCCAGATCGTCGTTCCACCACACCGACAGGTCCTCGAGTATCCTTTCGAGTTCTTCGTTGTCCTCGAGCTCGTTCTCGAAGAAAGCCTTCCAGAGTCCGGCGTCCTCCTTGATGGAATCCTTGCCGGAATCCATATATCCGGCATAGTAGCCGCGCTGGCGCAGGCTGTCGTACAGGTGCCTCAGCAGCACGTCGTACTGTTCCCACGAGAGCTTCTTGCGGGACATAATCTTGGTGTAATCGGGGTCTTCGGCAAGCAGCGGCGCCACGCGGTTGCCGGCGAACTTCATGTTGGGGTGCTTCTCTTCCTCGGTCGGGTTGAATTTGCCCCTGGCCGCTTCTATGCGCATCGACGCTTCGCGGGTGAGTGCCGGGACGAGGCCCAGGAGGAAAAGGTAGAGGTCCCTGGCGGCCTCACAGGACCTTTCCAACTGCATCTGGGCTTCCTTGAGGGACATCGAAGGATTCTCCGTGAGGGAATAAACGGTCTTGAAAGCCTTTATCCTGAGGATTCGACGGTTGAGCATGTTTTTCAAACAAAAATTTATGCAAATATAGCATGTAATCCGCAAAAAATTCTAATTTTGCATAAATAAAATACAACAATATCCTTTAATCAGACAAGCATATGTACAGAGACGACAGGGACAACGCCGGTTACCAGGACCGTAATGCCGAAGATGTTTACTCCAAGCCGGTCAGGGCGGGTAAGCGTACATATTTTTTCGATGTTAAATCCACCCGGGGGAACAACGATTTCTACCTCACCATCACCGAGAGCAAACGCCGCAACAACCCCGACGGCACCTTCGTTTTCGACAAGCACAAGATATTCCTTTACAAAGAAGATTTCGAGAAGTTCAAAGAGGGGCTCGATGACGCAATAACCTACATCAAGGATACCTGCTTCCACGGAGAAATTCCCATAAGGCCCGAATCCGAAGACAAGGACGATAAATTCTCCGGCGTAGAATTCGACCAGCTCTAAACCTCATCCGGTGTGTCAATCCTCCTGAAAGACATCACCGTCGGCGAAGCCCGCAAGGACGTCTTCATCGACAAGGGCAGGATAGAGAAGATCCGGCCTGCCGGCTCGTGCGAGGATTGGGAAATAGCAGGCGACGTGGAGGTGATGGACTGCACCGGCAAAGTCGCAATCCCGGGTTTCATAAACATGCATACCCATGCCGGCATGGCTCTCATGCGCGGCATAGGTGAAGATATGGTCTTCCAGGACTGGATCAGCAAGATATGGAAGATCGAAGCGGGTTTCGACCACGACTTCGTTTACTGGAGCGCCAAGGTCGCCTGCCTTGAGATGATACGCACCGGCACCACGACCTTCAACGACCAGTACTGGTTCTTCCAGTCGTGCCAGAAGGCGGCTGCCGAACTGGGCATACGTCCTGCGGTGGGCTACGACATCATGGACAGGAACGACCCCGAAGAAGCCAGGAGGCAGATGGACCAGTGCCGCCAGAAATACGAAGAAGCCTATGATGTGTGGAACCGCGACGGTGCCATCTACGAACTTGCCTTCCATGCCATATACTCCTGCAGTGAACCCATGATGATCTGGGCCGCCGAATTCGCGCGCGAGCACGACCTCCCGCTTCACATCCATCTCTGCGAGACTCTCAAGGAAGTGGAGGACTGCAAAGCCGCGCACGGCGGGCTCACCCCGGTAGAATATCTCGAAAGGATAGGCGTGCTGGGCCCCAATCTGCTTGCTGCCCACTGCCTGTGGCTCAGCGAACACGACATCGAGCTGCTCGCCAAATACGGCGTGCACTGCATCCATAACATCAATTCCAACACAAAGCTCTCGTCCGGCTACCGCTTCCTCTACAACGAATTGCGGGATGCCGGCGTGAACGTCTGCATCGGTACCGACGGCTGCGCGTCTTCCAACAACCTCGACATACTCGAGGCAATGAAGACCTCGGCCCTCTTCCAGAAAGCCTGGAGGGGCGATCCCAAGGCCCTCCCCCTGAACGAACTCCTGGACATGGCGACCATCAACGGAGCCAAGGCCCTCAGGATCAACAGCGGTAAACTGGAAGAAGGGGCGCTGGCCGATATCTCCATCGTGGAAACCGACAGCTGCTACTTCCTCTCCCCAGGCCCCTTCCTGGCGAACCTGGTTTACTCGGCCCACTCCGACTGCATCGATTCGGTGATAGCCAGCGGCCGCTTCGTTATGCGCCACAGGGAAATCCCCGGAGAACGCGACATCCTCCATGAGGCCCACAAAGCGCTTAGTAAAATCGTAACACCTTAACACTGAAACAAAATGGACGAAAGAATCAAACGGATCAAAGACGCTGCCGCTTACCTTAAAAAGCAGCTCTCAGGCCGTGAACCCAAGGTCGGGATAGTGCTGGGCAGCGGTCTCGGCAACCTCGCCGAAGACATCAAGGACAAGATCACCATACCATACAAGGACGTTCCGGGATTCCCGGTATCCACTGCCATCGGGCACAAGGGGAACTTCATATCAGGCAAGCTCGGGGACAAGCAGGTGCTCGCGATGCAGGGACGCATCCACAGCTACGAAGGCTATCCCATGGATTATGTGACCATAGGCATCAGGGTGATGAAGCTACTCGGAGTGGAATACCTCTTCATCTCGAATGCCGCCGGAGGCACCAACCCCGACTACAGCATAGGTGACCTCGTGATAATCAGGGACCACATAAACATGATGCCCAACCCGCTGATCGGCCCCAACATGGACGAGTTCGGCCCGCGCTTCCCCGACATGACCTGCGCATACGACATGCAGCTGCGCAAGAAGGCAGAAGACATCGCCGGCGAACTGGGCATAAAAGTGCATAAGGGCATCTACCTGGGCACCCCCGGCCCCAGCTATGAGACTCCTGCCGAAGTCCGTTTCTTCAAGGAGGTCGGCGCAGACCTCATAGGCATGAGCACGGTTCCCGAAGTCATAGTAGCACGCCACTGCGGCATACGCGTATTCGGAATGTCGGTGGTGACCAACCTGTCCAACACCAGGAACCAGGCCAAGGCGCTCAACGACGCCGAAGACGTACTCAAGCAGGCCGGTGAATCCGCCAAGAGGATGTGCCTGCTCTTCACCAAACTCATCGAATCCCTCTGAGATGGATGAGAGACTGAATCTGGCCCAGGCTGCAGCCGCTTTCATGCGCAAAAGGCTTGACGGCAGGCAGCCCCTCATAGGCATCATCCTCGGCAGCGGGCTGGGCAAGCTGGCCGAAGACATCAAGGACAGGATCACGGTCCCGTATACCGATATCCCCGGCTTCCCCAGGGCCACTGCGATAGGCCATAAAGGCAACTTCATCTCGGGCACCCTCGGGAGCAAGCAGGTGCTCGCCATGCAGGGAAGGTACCACTACTACGAGGGGTACGGTATCGACATACCGGCTCTCCCCATCCGCACCATGATACTCCTCGGCATACGGTACCTGTTCGTATCCAATGCCGCAGGCAGCATGAACAAAGACTATCACATCGGCGACCTGATGCTCATCCGGGACCATATCAACATGCTCCCAAATCCGCTTATCGGGCCGAATATCGACGAGCTGGGACCCCGCTTCCCGGATATGACCAGTCCTTACGACCTGGGACTCCAGAAGAAAATGCTGAAGATCTCCGAAGGATTGGAAATCCCCATACGCAAAGGCGTATACGTCGCCACCCAGGGCCCTTGCTACGAGACACCGGCCGAATATGCTTTCTTCCGCTACATCGGAGGCGACGCCGTGGGAATGAGCGTGTGCCCAGAGGTCACAGTAGCCCGTCACGCCGGAGTGAAAGTGCTGGGAATGAGCGTGATAACCGACGTTGCCCACGAAGCAGAAGACGATTATATAACAGACGAGAACGAAATCGTCCGCCAGGCTGACGCAGCTTCGCGCAAGATGTCGAAGCTGTTCAAAGAACTGATAACCACACTATAACACAATTCCATCCATGGAGAAAAAAGAATTCAGGACAGAGTCTGACCTTCTCGGTGAGCTCCAGGTTCCTCTTGACGCCTACTACGGCGTACAGACTCAGAGAGCCATCAACAATTACAAGATCTCGGTAAACCACATGAAAGACTTCCCGGATTACGTGGCGGCCATCGGCTACGTAAAGTGGGCGGCCGCCCTTGCCAACAAGGAACTCGGCGCGCTCGACCCGGAAATCGCTGATGCTATCTGCAAGGCTTCGAAGGAAGTTACCGAAGGCAAGTTCGACGACCAGTTCCCGGTGGACATGATGCAGGGAGGTGCCGGCACTTCCGTGAACATGAACGCCAACGAAGTCATCGCCAACCGCGCCCTCGAACTTCTCGGTCACCAGAAGGGCGAGTACCAATACTGCTCCCCCAACGACCACGTGAACTGCGCCCAGAGTACCAACGACGCCTATCCCACCGCCTTCCGTTACACCTTCGTCAGGATGAACCGCAAACTGGAGGCAGCCCTCGAGCAGCTGGTTTCCGCCCTGCGCGCCAAAGGCGTGGAATTCAATTCCATAATCAAGATGGGACGCACCCAGCTCCAGGATGCAGTGCCGATGACATCCGGGCAGGAATTCACCGCATTCGCCGACAATCTCGAGGAGGAGATCGCTAACCTTGAACGCAATGTAGTGCTGCTCAAGGAAATAAATATGGGAGGAACCGCCATAGGGACCGGCCTGAACGCCGTGCCCGGCTTTGCCGAGCTCTGCGCCAGGAAGATGAGCGAACTCACGGGGGACGAACTCATACCCGCACCGAACCTGGTGGAAGCCACCCCCGACACAGGCGCATATGTGAGTTACTCCGGCGCCCTCAAGCGCCTGGCCGTAAAGCTCTCCAAGACCTGCAACGACCTCAGGCTCCTGGCCTCCGGCCCCCGCTGCGGCCTTCACGAAATCAACCTCCCCCCCATGGCCCCCGGCTCCAGCATCATGCCAGGCAAGGTGAACCCTGTCATCCCCGAAGTCACCAACCAGGTTTGCTTCAAGGTGATAGGCAACGACTATGCGGTCACCTTCGCCGCCGAGGCCGGCCAGCTCCAGCTCAACGTCATGGAACCCGTCATAGCCGAGTGCATCATCGAGAGCATCACATGGCTCACCAACGCCATCAATACACTGCGCGAGAAGTGCATCGAGGGCATTACCGTGAACAAGGAGCACTGCGAGAAGATGGTCAAAAACTCCATCGGCATCGTCACGGCCCTCAATCCCTACATCGGTTACAAGAACAGTACTAAGATAGCGAAGGAAGCCCTTGCAACAGGAGGCTCCGTATACGACATAGTACTCGAAAAGGGACTGCTTACCAAAGAAAGGCTCGACGAGATCCTCGATCCCGAGAACATGCTCCGTTCGCACAATCTTTAAGGATTCCCCACACAATTAAAAGGGCGGGCCGGATAACCGGCCCGCCCTTTCGTTGCAAATTATTGTTCAATCAATCCATGGCGGATATTATTTCTTCCTTGCTTATCCCGAGAAGCCTGGCCCTCTCGGCGAAACGAGGGAGTTCATCTTCCAGGAACTGTTTGCGGGATGCAGCCTGAATGGTCTTGAGCGCATCTTCCGCCACGAAGAATCCTATGCCCCTCTGGTTGTAGATGACCCCGAGGTCGGTGAGTTTCTCGTAGGATCGGGCAACGGTGTTGGGGTTCACCCCTATCGAAGCCCCGTACTCCCTTACCGACGGGATCCTGCCGCCGGCCGCCAGTTCTCCGGCCAGCACCCTGTCGCAGAAAGCGTCCACTATCTGCAGGTAAATAGGTCTGTTGCTGTCGAATTCCATTTCGCTAATGTTTTATGGTCTTGACCCTCAGATAAAGAAGCACGTCGAGCACGGCAAAGTATAATATATAGACTGCATACAACGTTACGTTGATTATGCGCAGGACACCCTCTTCGGACATATCGGTGGCTTCGAAACTGGTAGGAATCCCCAGTGTCTTGAATACCACTATCGACAGCATGGAGACCACCATACCCAGGAGGAAGGCCGTAAGGAAGGTCATTCCTATCTTGTTCTTCTTGAACCAGATGGCACCCAGGGTGAAGAACAGGATATTCTCACACCAACTCAGATAGAAAGCATACGGCCAACAAATGGCAATCCGGCCGGCATCTGTACTCAATTCTCCCCAGAACATGTTCATGCCGCCGCTGATGGCCTTCAGTGCGGTGCTGCCATAGGTCCCGTTGAACAAAAGGCTCATAAGACCGTCGGTAGCGGCAAGTTCCGCGCACAGGAAAGCAGGTACTGCCACACAGGTGACAATCAGCATCGAGAGCCACTTCTCCAGGCGCGATGCCGGAAGCATCAGCCAGTCGGAACCCTGCTTCTTGTCGGTTACGGGACCGTAGTGCCTTGCGGGGAAGAAGATTATGCCGATAACTATGGCAGTGCCAAACGCCATAATCTTGGCGACATCGCCGAACTCCACTGTATGTCCGTTGAACAGGAGCGCGAAGGCCTGTGCGATGAAATACCAGAAAGCCGGCATGGCACCAAGGATGGCGAAAGTGACGCCGGAATCGTTCCTGGCAGTTGTGAGGTCGAACTTCAGATAATTCCAGAACCTCTTGATTTCAAATGTATTACTCATGGCTGAACATTCCTTTTATGAGTTCTTTGTGCTTGTGTACGGTATTGAACAGGGCCTCCACGTTAACCTTGCTTTCGGCGCCGGTGGTGTTGGGATACACCTGGATAAAACCGCCGGGGAGCTGCTCGCTGTAGAGCGATGCCGGGTTGAGCGTGGTGCCGTAGTCGAAATAGAGTTTGCCCGTGATTTCCTGCATCGAGGCATTCAGGAGGACGTCGCGCTTGTCAAGGATGACGATGGGGTCGATGATGTTCTCGAGATCCTTCACCTGATGGGTGGAGATGACGATGATGCCGTCTTCGCGGGTGAAGCTCATTATGGCCTTGCGGAACTGTGCCTTGGAAGGGATGTCGAGACCGTTCGTGGGTTCATCGAGGAAAAGATGCTTTACGTTGCACGCGAGCGCGAAGGAAATATAGGTCTTCTTGAGCTGGCCCGCCGACATGGCGTTCATCTTCTGCCCGGGATCGGTCTCGAATATCGCCATGGCCTGCAAGAACTTGTCATGCGAATACTTAGGCCAGAACCTGCCAGCCGAAGCCGCCCAGCGGGCGGCATTGTCGTTTACGGGAGCGACCTCGTCCGGAAGATAGTACTGGTCCTGCAGAAGCGAAGGATTACGCCTGTACGGGTCGTCACCATCGGAGCTTATCGTGCCCTCATTGGGCTTTTTAAGGCCGCAGAGAAGCGTCAGGAGCGTAGTCTTGCCTACGCCGTTCTCTCCGAGCAGCCCGTAGATCCTCCCCTCTTCGAGAGAAAGGGAGATGTTCTCCAGACACGGCTTGCTGCCGTAACTGAAATTGAGTTTGTCTACCTTTATCATAATGCCTGTATAGTGTGTTAGTTCATTAGTACACTGCAAAGGTACAACAATTTTTTAATCCTGCAAATTTTTTTGAAAAATATTGTATTTTTGCGCCTGTCTTATAAAAAAGGTATCAGATGAAATCCCTCCGCGAACTCTACCGTATCGGCAAAGGACCTTCCTCCTCCCACACCATAGGCCCAGGCAGGGCGGCCGGCATATTCGCCGGAAAGCATCCGGACGCAGCCCGTTTCGAGGTCACCCTCTACGGCTCGCTCGCGGCAACCGGCAAAGGTCACATGACCGACGTGGCCATCCTGGAAGTGCTGGAGCCCATTGCTCCCGTTGAAATCGTCTGGAAGCCCGGAACCTTTCTCGAATACCATCCCAACGGCATGGAGTTCAAGGCCTTCGATGGACAGGGACGTCAGAGCGACAGCTGGACGGTGTATTCAGTCGGCGGAGGTGCCCTCTCCGACGGCATCACCAAGGAACTCTACTCCTCCGGCGAGGTATATGAGATGAACACCCTGACCGAGATCACCGAGTGGTGCGACGACAACGGCCGCAGCGCCTGGGAGTATGTGGACATGCGCGAGGGGCCAGGTATCTGGGACTATCTCCAGGAGATATGGGAAGCGATGAAAGCGTCGGTAAAGCGCGGGCTCGACACCGAAGGGCGCCTGCCCGGCCCTCTGAACCTGGCACGCAAGGCGGCGACCTATTATGTCAAAGCCCTTGGATACCAGCCCAATCTGCGTTCCAGGGGACTCGTGTTCGCCTACGCCCTTGCGGTCAGTGAAGAGAACGCCAGCGGCGGCACTATCGTCACAGCGCCTACCTGCGGTTCCTGCGGTGTGATGCCGGCGGTGCTCTACCACCTCTCCACAGGTCACAGCTTCAGCGACATAAAGATACTCCATGCACTCGCGACCGCGGGTATTATAGGCAACGTGGTGAAGCAGAACGCCTCCATTTCCGGCGCCGAAGTCGGCTGCCAGGGCGAAGTGGGAGTTGCCTGCGCCATGGCATCGGCAGCGGCATGCCAACTTTTCGGGGGCAGCCCTTCGCAGATAGAATACGCAGCCGAAATGGGCCTGGAGCACCATCTGGGCATGACCTGTGACCCAATCTGCGGCCTGGTGCAGATACCTTGCATAGAGCGCAATGCCTTCGCCGCCACCCGGGCGCTGGATTCCGACATCTACGCCACCTTCTCCGACGGCAAGCACCGTATCTCCTTCGACCATGTGGTGGAAGTGATGAAGCAGACCGGCAAGGACATCCCCTCCCTCTACAAAGAGACCTCCGCCGGAGGCTTAGCGCTCAACTACCACCACGGGGGAAAGAAGTAGCGGACCGTCACCTACTAAAAAAGCCCGGCCGGAGCCGGGCAGTCAACTGCGAAAGAAGACCTTCGCGCTACAGCTGGGAATAAGGCAGCTGGAGGAGGTCGTTGACCTTGGTAAGGTCACCGGTGCTGAGGCCGAGCCTGAGCCACTTCTCGCGCTGGGCGCTGGAACCGTGGGTAAACGATTCGGGCACGCTGTAGCCGTAGCTCTGCTTCTGCAGGTAGTCGTCACCTATCTTTTCGGCACATACCAGGGCCTCTTCGATGTCGCCCCTTTCAAGCGACTGGTAGCGCTGGTTCTCGTAATGGCCCCAGATGCCGGCGAGATAGTCGGCCATGAGTTCAAGGCGCACGCTGAGTTCGTTGGCCTCGGTCTTGTTCGTACGGTTCATTGCCGCATGCACCTGGCTGAGGATGCCGAGTTCATTCTCGACGTGGTGGCCGACTTCGTGGGCGATGACATATGCATAGGCGAAGTCACCGTCGGCGCCGAGCTGTTTCCTCATTGACGAGAAGAAACTGAGGTCGATGTACAACGAGCGGTCGCCGCTGCAATAGAACGGGCCCACCTGCGATGTGGCACCGCCGCAAGCGGTCTGTACGCTCCCTGTGTAAAGCACCATCTTGGGTGCATGGTACTGCTTGCCGTACTGGGCGAGGACCTTGGCCCAGACTTCCTCGGTGCTGGCAAGAATCTGGCTGGAGAAAGTGGCCAGTTCCTGCTCTTCCTTGGTAAAAGTCCGTTCGTTCTGGGTGGTCGCATTGCCGCTGAGCACGCCGGAGTTCTGGATGACCTCTGCGGGGTTGCCGCCGAGCAGCCAGGTAATGAGGGCGATGACCGCAACGCCGCCGATGCCCATGCCGGCAACGGTGCCGCCGCCCATGCGCCTGCGGTCTTCAACATTGGAGCTTGTTCTTCTTCCGTCGAGTTTCATTTCTTATGTTTTTTTAGTTCTGTATGCAAAAACAATATGGGCCGGACATGCAAGCCCGGCCCATGATCGATGGATTATTCTTCCTCGGAGGGTTTCATGGTGGTATAGACGTTGGTCACGTCTTCATCGTCCTCGAGAAGGCCCACCAGCTTGTCGATGGTGGCGCGCTGCTCGTCGGTCACCTCCTTGAGTTCGGTGGTGGGAATGCGCTCGAAGCCGCCGGAAACAAGTTCATAGCCCTTGTCCTCGATGTACTTCTGGATGGCGCCGTAAGACGGATAGTCGCCGTAGATCACCACCTCCTTGCTCTCGTTGTCATCCTTGTCCACCACGGTCTCCTCGAAGACCTCGTCAGCACCGTAATCGATGAGCTCGAGTTCAAGTTCCTCAATGTCCATGCCTTCGGTTTCCTTGATGCGGAAGACGCATTTATGGTCGAACATGAACGAGACGCTGCCGCTGGTGCCGAGGGTGCCTCCGCACTTGGTGAAGTAGCTGCGGACATTGGCGACGGTACGGGTGTTGTTGTCGGTAGCTGTCTCCACGAGGACGGCGATTCCAAAGGGACCGAAACCTTCGTAGAGCACTTCCTTGAAGTCACCCTGCTTGCTCTCGGTAGCCTTCTTGATGGCGCGCTCGATGTTCTCCTTGGGCATCTGCTCGCT
>ONSD01000163.1 GCA_900320385.1 uncultured Bacteroidales bacterium | reverse complement strand
GCACTTCAGCTTCGCGTTCGAACATCTTCTTGCGCAGGCCGGCAGCAAAGTCTTTCAGGGACTCCAAGGCAAGCTTCACTCCGGTGAGTTCCATCCTGGAAAGGACACCTATCAGCGGCTCTTCGATTTCGTCGTAAAGCTTTTTGAGGGCAGGGGCGAGCTCTCCGTACAGCCTGTCGGCAAGGGGCACGAGGGCCTTGCTCTCCTCGCTCAGGTCGCGCTGTTCGGCAGCATCGAAAAGGCTCCCGGTCACGGCTTCGTCCTTTTCGCCCAATTCGATTCCAAGATAGCTCTGCACCAGGGTTTCGAGCTTGTGGCTGCTCTCGGGATTCAGCAGATAATGCAGGAGCTCGCAATCGTAGAGTTTGCCCCGCAGGGTGATGCCATGTCTCGAGAGAGAGTTCATGACGGCCTTAAGCCCATAGCCGGCCTTTGATACGGTGCTGTCTTCCAATATCTTGCGGAAATCCTCCGGATCCCCTCTCCTGACCTCTTTCCTGTCGGCGAGATAAAGGGTTCCGCCATCAAGTAAGATAGAGCAGTCGGCCACTTTATGGAATTCCCTTGCTTCGGGAACTTTGCCCGGTAAGGAGGCGGCAGCAATCGGCCCCGCCCCGACTTTCCCCTTCAGATGCTTCTTCAGCGAATTGAATTCGTACAGATTGAAAAGGTCAGCTATTTCCGGCCCGTAAACGCTGCCTAGCGCCATGTCGTCCGCAGTCGTTTCCAGCGCGATGTCCGTCTTTATGGTCACGAGGGTCTTGCTGAGGGCGATATGCCCGCGCGCTTCCTCGAACATGGCCTGCTGGCGGGGGGTGAGTTCGCCGAGATGGGCGTAAATGTTCTCTACGGTCCCGTACTGCTTGAGGAGCTTGGCGGCGCCCTTCTCCCCTACGCCCTTGACTCCGGGGACATTGTCGGAAGCGTCCCCGCATATGGTGAGCATGTCTATTATCTGCGAAGGACGGTCGATGCCGTATTTTTCGCAGAGGCGGGGGATGTCGATGATTTCATTCTCCCCTCCCTTGCCGGGCTTGTACTGGAAGATGTGCTCTTCGAGCAGCTGCCCGTAGTCTTTGTCGGGGGTCACCATGAAGACGTCGAAACCTTCGCGGGCGCTGCGCTTTGCCATGGAGCCGATCACGTCGTCGGCTTCGAAGCCGGGAATCATGAGAACCGGTATCCCGAGGGCCTTCACGATGGAAGTGAGGGGTTCGAGGGCGTCTATCACCAGTTGCGGGGTGGGAGGACGGGTACCCTTGTATTCGGGATAAAGCTCATTTCGGAAGGTTCCGCCCGGGGGGTCGAAACTCACGGCAACGTGAGTGGGGCTCTCCCGCTCAAGGAGTTCCAAGAGGTACTTGGTGAAACCGAAAAGGATGGAAGTGTCTGTCCCTTTGCTGTTTATCATCGGCCTTCCAAGGAAGGCGTAGTACATTTTGAAGATGAGGGCGTGCCCGTCGATCAGAAAAAGTTTCATATCCGTCACAAAGATGAAACTTTTTACCGGCTTTTGCAATAGCTGCCTGGACAAGGCTGACGGGACACTACCGGACTGAATGGGATATCGGGAATTGAAGGTCAGCGAACATCTTCCGGTAGAAGGCGGCTTTATTTTCCAGCGGCAAGGGATAGGCACGGGACGTGGACGGAAGCCGGTAGAATCCGAAGCGGCGACTGCCGGTGACTATCGTCCCGGTTTCGCCGGCAACGGGAACTGCGACCCCGAACTGTTCAGCCAGCACTTCTGAGGCAAGTCCCCCGGTGGCGGCTATAGCCTTACACTCAGGAAGCAGGTCCAACAATCCTGCAATATCCTGTGCCTCAACCACTTCCAGAGAGGCGTCGGAGGCGTTGCCCTTGAGACGGCTGATTCGTCGGGCGGTATCGGAGAAGGCGAGGCCGCACCCGGAACAGAACCCTTCTATGGCCGCTTTGTCCCAGTGGTTGGACGGGCGGGTTCCGAAAGAGGCCGGACAGGGGCGGTCTCCCCTCACTTCAAAGCGGGAGGCGTCGCCGAAAAAGACGAGTCCGATTATGCGCCAGAAGTCGTTGCTGAAATTGGGGTAATAGAAGTCCATGCTCCAGCGGAGCGGCTTTGCCGGGAAGGTGCCGAGGAAGAGAACCTTGGCGGAAGATGGCAGGAATGGCTCGAAAGGGTGTTCTTCAATCTCCATACTGAATTCAAAGATAGCGATTCCGATGCAAAAATTATATCTTTGCAGCATGGAAGCAGACGAAAGATTCATGCGCGAGGCGCTTCGCGAGGCACAGGCCGCAGCTGCTGAAGATGAAGTACCTATCGGGGCGGTGGTGGTTTGCCGCGGCCGCATCATAGGGAAGGGGCACAATATGGTGGAGAGGCTCAACGACCCTACTGCCCATGCAGAGATGATTGCGATAACTGCGGCATGCAGCGAGATGGGAGGCAAGTACCTTACCGACTGTACGTTATACGTTACGGTAGAGCCGTGTCCCATGTGCGCGGCGGCGCTTGCGTGGTCGCAGATAAGCCGTGTGGTTTACGGAGCCGCCGACCCCAAGCGCGGCTATTCGCTCTTTTCGCCCCGCCTGCTTCATCCCAAGACGGAGATAAGCGGCGGAATCCTCCAGCAGGAGTGTTCGTCGCTCATTGTTGATTATTTCCGAAATAAACGCTAATTTTGCACTCCCGCCCCACCGGGCAGCGCACCGGTAACATGCGCCATCAGGCGCACGGCCGCGCCGGGACTTTCGGAGAAAGTCGGAAAGGCGGAAAGGCCGCGGGGGACATTAGGGGGCAGAGCCCCCGCAAACTGAGGTATGGTGTAATGGTAGCACTCAAGTTTTTGGCACTTGCAGTAGAAGTTCGAATCTTCTTATCTCAACATTAAAGGGAGACCAGGTCAAAAGCCCTAAGGTCTCCCTTTTTCTCATTTATCTTTATTCCGTTTCCGGTTAGAGAACGTATCTGTTTGTGAATGACAATTGGGACATAATAGTTGCAAATTCGCTTTTTCATGATTCATGTGGTTTCCGTCAATATGATGAATCTGAAAAATGATTTCCTTGCCTCTCCATGACTCCAACCCACATAATTCACAATGAGCTTTTCCGTGAAGGACCCGCTCGATATACGCTTTTTTCAGATTGTCAACCTTGATTCTAGCTCCATTCGCAAAGATTTCATCATCAGTTCTATTTCTGAGACGGCGCTCATAGTGACGCCCATTATGGGTTTTAGCGTAATTATATGAAAAATGTGATGTGTCAATTCCATACTTCGCCACCACATTCTTCAATGTCCTGTAGTTCCCTCCAACTTTGGGAACTGCGAGTTTATCAAGACAATCAAACCAGCAGTTAGAAAGCCGGACTGCTTCTTCAACCCGGCTCTGAGACCAATCGTATACTCTCATTCTATTCGGCTAGTTTTTGTTCTTTCGCTTTGCGTGCGAATTCGAAGAGGGATTCGGGAAGATGGCAATACCCCTTGGGGTTCTTGTCCAGGTAGTCCTGATGGTACTCTTCGGCGCGATAGAAGTCTTTGAGAGGGAGCAATTCCACCACAATAGGCTCTGCATACTTCTCCTGCTCCGTGTCAAGCGCCTTCCGGATTGCCGGCACGTCCTCCGCATCGACATAATACACCCCGGTACGGTACTGCGTGCCCTCGTCGTGTCCCTGCCGGTTGAGACTGGTGGGATCTATAGCGGCAAAGTACATCTGCAAAAGGAAATCCAGTGAGATGACATCCGGGTCATACTGCACCCTGACTGTTTCGGCAAAGCCTGTGAGGTCAGTGCAGACCTGCTTGTAGCCGGGACCGGCATCATGGTCCGCCACCTCGTCAGCCTTAAGGCCCAGCGCCTCACGCCAGTCCTGCCTGCCGTTCGCGTAACCCACCTCGGTAAAGGTCACTCCCTTTATCTGTTTGAAGAAATGCTCCGTTCCCCAGAAGCATCCCCCCGCAAAGTAGATCTCCTTCATGATACCGCTACAGGGTGCGCTTGATCTCGACGATCTTGAATGCCTCGATGAAGTCGCCTTCCTTGATGTCGTTGAATCCGGCGATGCTCATGCCGCACTCCTTGCCGGCCGGGACTTCCTTGACGTCGTCCTTGCCTATCTTGAGGGAAGCGAGTTCTCCGGTGTAAACCACTATACCGTCCCTGATGAGACGTACCTGGGCCTTGGGAACCATCTTGCCGTCGCGCATGATACAGCCGGCGATAGTGCCGACCTTGCTGATATGGAAGGTCTGCTTGATCTCGGCGGTGGCGATGACCTCTTCCTTCTTCTCCGGCTCGAGCATGCCCTCGATACCGTCTTTGACTTCGTTGATGGCATCGTAGATCACAGAGTAGAGACGGATTTCGATACCCTCCTTCTCGGCCTGGCGGCGGGCTTCTACGCTCGGACGGACCTGGAAGCCTATGATGATGGCGTCGGATGCTTCGGCAAGCAGTATATCGCTCTCGGAGATGGCGCCTACGGCCTTGTGGATGACGTTCACGCGTACCTGCTCGGTGCTGAGCTTGATGAGGGAGTCGGACAGGGCCTCCACGGAGCCGTCCACATCACCCTTGACGATGATGTTGAGTTCCTTGAAGTTGCCGATGCTGATGCGGCGGCCGATCTCCTCGAGGGTCATGTGCTTCTGGGTCTTGATACCCTGGATGCGGATGAGCTGCTCGCGCTTGGCGGCGATGCTCTTGGCTTCCTTTTCGTCGGTGAGCACGTTGAACTTCTCACCTGCAGCAGGAGCACCGTTAAGGCCGAGGACGGACACAGGAGT
>ONSD01000036.1 GCA_900320385.1 uncultured Bacteroidales bacterium | reverse complement strand
GGCCTTCGATTCCGCAGCATCCTGGTATTCGACCGGAACATTGCAGAAGAAATCGAAGCCTGATCGCTGTTCGACCGCGTCGATGGTCGACTGGAACGTATTGAGGCTCGCACCGCTATGGTCCGCATTCGTAAACAGATAAGCGATACCCTTGGCGGCCGTCATCTCCCCCGACGCATTGAACGAACACAACATCAGGCACTTATAGAAGTGCGATGGTATCAGCACCTCCTTGTTGTTGCTGCTCGTCTGGCGGTCGTCTTCATCCTCGAACAGGGTGCCGGTCACAACGTAAAGGGTATCGGTGCCGGAAGGCTGGATGCCCTGAATCTTCTGCTCGAGGCCCGTGTTCCAGATCCCCTGGTTGAACGACGCCCACTGCGGAGCCTGGTTGGTATAGTAGAAGGTCTCGTAATTGGCGTAATAGGTATCCTGCCGGTCACTGGAAGCGCAAAGATGCCCGCGGTCATAATCCGAGATGCCGCCGGTGGACTGGTAGTTGGACGAAATTGCGGGGTCGAAAGTCCAAGAGCCCTCCCGGCCTATGTTGTTGTCGGGATACATGCCTGTGTTGAAGGCCTGGGCAACCCATACGGGGCAGAATTTGTCGGTGTCGTAAAGCACCGTATAATTGCGCACTTCCCTGCCGAAAGAACTTTTGTATGTATGGGTGATGACCTGCTGGTCGGTGTCGGTGGTGGCATAGCGGTACCAGTTGGTTTTGCCCCAGTTCTCCGGACCAGAGTCTGTGTAACCGGTATTGTCGGCCAGGCTGACGAAGGGGATCTCATAACAGTCGAGGTATTGCAGCCCGGTATTGCCTCCGGACGATTCCGAGCGGGTGGAGAAGCTCTTCACTTCGCCTTCGAGGTCGACGTATTTGCCGGACTCGGCGTCCCAGATCGAAACTATTGCCTTGTAGTAATAGCGGGTATCGGCTTCGAGGCTGGTGAGGTTTACCGAATATGTGCCGGTTTGGGAAGTGATGTTGTCGGCGTAAGCCGTGCTCGTGAGAGCGTTTTCGGCCGTACCGTAAACCATCCTCACTTCGGTGGGGGCATAGGGGGTAAGCGGCAGGTTGTAGTATTTGGCCGAAAGGGTTGCGGTGGACATGGTCACCTGGGATGCCGCGCCCGTTACAAGGAGGGGATCGGTGGTATCGAAAGCTTCTTCGACCGCAACGGCGATTATGTTCAGATACTTGCTGCTGCTGATTCCGCCGAAGTAGCCGGTGAATTTCAGCTTCTTGCCCGCAAGGGCGTCAAGGCCCAGGGCGTCCAGCGGATAGAGGACAGATCCCGTCATCTTGGTGGCGCCTTCCACCTTTACATTATAGTAGTTGCCGCTGAGGCTGAGCGTTCCCGTGAAGGAGATGAATTCCGGTTCGGTGTTGGTGTAACTGTCGAACTCAGCGGTGATGTCGTGCGGGACGGGATAGCTGACGATGTTCCCAGAAGACTTGATGCTCACCGTGGGGTATTGCAACTGCTGTATGCCGTTGTAAACATTTGACGTTCCGCCGCTTATGGTAACATAATCGCCTACCGCAGGGATGGTGTTGCTCGTGCCCTGATAAACATACTGGGGCTTGCCGCCGTTAATGTAGACGAAACTGCGCTTGGTGGCGGCG
Source organism: uncultured Bacteroidales bacterium (assembly GCA_900320385.1). Lineage (GTDB taxonomy): Bacteria > Bacteroidota > Bacteroidia > Bacteroidales > UBA932 > Cryptobacteroides. The sequence continues at coordinate 27,932 of ONSD01000036.1, read as the reverse complement.
GAAACTATCACCTGGCCGGAAGGCACGGCGTTCATTGCGAGCGACATGCGTATTACGTCGGCCCTTGCCACGGAGATGGGGCGCACGGCCTTGCGCTCCGCTATGATGTTCCTGGAGGCGTCGAGCAGGCGGACGCTGAATGAGCTGTAGGTTCCGGTGGGCACTGGCACGTAGAAGTCCATGCCCGAAGCATAGTCCGAGGAAGAGAAGCCTATCTGCACATAGTTGCCCTCGGTGGCGTCGGCGGTGGTGATTTCGGGCTCTTCAACCCCTGTGTTGAAGGTGAAGCTTCCGCTGACCTTGCGGCCTTCCGCGACGAATTGGAAGTAGCGCGCCGCTGTGGGGATTTCGCTCACCGAGAACTGCAGCAGGCCGCCGAGATGCTTGAAGGAACCCGTCAGGTCGTTACCCTGGAGGGTGACTCCAGTTGCGGCCATGGCGGCATTGGTGCGGCCGGCTTCGTAGGTGTATTCGGTCGGGAGCCAGAAGCTTGCCTTGTTCGAAGCGAGAGAGTGTTCCGCCCGATACGGGAACAGTGCTACGTCCTTGGGTGTGCCGGATACCGTACCGGTGAAGGTCGCCGAGGTCTCACCGGCTCCTGAGCCGAGATCCATGGCGGAGATGCCGGAAGAAGTGAACAGGCCTATACGGTCGCCCGTCTGCCAACGGAAGATGCCGGAGGCGTCGGAATCAAGGGTTGCACGGGTGGGTGCTTCGGTGTTTGCATGGAAGGTGAGCGAAACCGCATCCGGTTCCGCCGGAACAGGTTCGGGGATTATCTCGCTGCGGGAGCAGGCCCACAGGGACGCGGCCGCCAGGGCCAGGAGGGCAAGATGTTTTTTCATAGCAGGCCCTCCTCAAACGGCATTACGCCAAACGGTTCTTCATCCCTTACATTCCCGTTCTCCAGACTGCCCTGCAGGACGTCTACACGGCCGAAGACCACTATCTTCCGGACTTCCGGACTTTCATATTCCTTTTTCATATCAGTTGTTTTCTTTCCATTCCCGCACGCTTGCTTCGAACACCTCGCGCCGTCCGGCAAGCCAGGTCTTGACATCGTTCCAGCGATAGTACGGCCCCTGGGCGGGTTCGAGGCCGGATATAAGCGTCTCACGTTCGTTGAGAAGGAACTTTACGAGCACGTCGCCGCCGGATTTGCTGCGGTAGAAAATGAGCTGCAGGTTGCCGGCGAAAGGAGTATAGTCGGAACCGAACCACTTCACGGGCACTTCCCTGGCGGAGAGTTTCGCCCCCACTCCCTCAAGGCCTAAATAAGAGCAGAGCGCGACGAGCGGATAATCATGTCCGAAACGGAGATCCGCGGCAACATTTTCCCCCGCTATTACCGCATCGGCCTTGGAGACGATATCGGCCACGGTGAGGCCGGCGGGCGCCATGCGGAGATTTCCGGAGACGAGCGAATTGGCCTGGCCCATGTAAATGCCGGCGTTGCTGAACAGCCATCCGTTGTATATGCTCTCTTCGGGCAGCATGGGCATGATGTCGGTGGGGATGTCGAAAGATGCGGTGATCCTGGCGACTGCGAACACCTCCGATTCAAAGCGGGCGAACCTTTCCACGAGCCCGAACGCCCTGGCGGGATCGGAGAAGAAACGCGACATGTAAGCGACCGAGTCCACGGGCAGGCGTTCAATCTCCATCAAGGAACGCATTGCAGGCCTGGTGTATTCGCCCGGATAACCCGGATCGATATACTTCTGGTAGGTTTCGCCGACATCCCAGGATATCTCCAGAGAGGGATCGAGCTCGGTGAGCCTGTCGGTGAAGGCCGTCATGCTGATGAGGCAGCGCGGTACCATGCTGGAAATCACGCGGATATTGCCGCCTTCTTTCTTGAATACCCTCTTGAAGCGGGCATACATCCTTTCGGCGATTCCGCGATGCTCGCGGATGCCGCGGGGAGTGAGCCTTCCGTCCATGCCGTTGTGGCGTTCGAGGCACTGCCGGGTTACATCCAGAAGCGTCTTTCCGTCGGCGGTAAGGAGATTCTCCGCATCTGCCTTTTCGAGGGTGGAAATGAGGTGCATGTAGGTCCTGCCATCCCAGTTGGAGCGGGATCCATGCCGTCCGTAATGGCTGATATAGAAAGCCTTATACCCTTTGGGCGCGGGAGTGTCGGCATACGGGCCGCCCTCATAGGGGCAGGTGTTTACGCCAGCGCGGAAAGGATTCTCGCGAAGGGCGGCAAGGAATTCCGGATTCACATCCTGGGCCGCGGCCGAGATAACGGCAAGCAGTAAGGCGGCCAAAAAGACCATCGTTCTTTTCATATCGCTTAGTTTTGTGCCAGTAATACAAAGGTAGAAAATTTTGCACAATCCCCGCTAATCCCGGTGACCAACCGTCCCGCACACCCGAAATCTTTTTTCAGAGTGCCGAATAACCGCATTTTCTTGACTTTGGGGGTTGCTTTTGCCCGGCAGAGTCACGAATATGGCCGAAAACGTGACTTTGCCACCGCTTTTGGTTAGGCAGAGTAAAGAAAATGGCCAAAATCGTGACTTTGCCCCTGCTTTTGGTCGGGCAGAGTCAAGAAAATAGCCGAAAACGAGACTTTGCACCTGCTTTTGGTTAGGCAGAGTCACGAAAATGCGGTGAAATGGAACTTTGGGGTACGGATAATTGGGAAGAAAGAGGGCAACGGTCAAGCGCGAACGAGCCGCCCCGTCGAGCTCAGCGCAGCGCCTGACAACGAGCTCCTAACAAAAAGTGACAGCTGCCCGAAAAAGCAGCTGTCACTATTACGAAGAGTACTGAACCTCTACAAGGCCAACGCTTTAAATCCGTTCTCCGCCTCGGTCTGGATAGACGATGGCACATTGGCAAAGAAATCGAAGCCGGTACGCCGCTCGATGGCATCGATAGTGGTAACGAAACCCGAAGAGTTATAGATCTCGCCCGTGTGTGACTCGTTGGTGTAGATAAAGGCCTCGCCGCGAGCGTCCGTCATGGAACCGCCACTGAAGGAGCACTTCATCACGCAGCAATAGAAGTGGCTCGGAATCGGGACGTTCAGGTTGCCGCTCGGGAGCGTCTCTATCGTTCCCTCATACAGCACCCCCACCACTACATAGAGAGTATCGCTGCTCGTCGACGGGGACGCAGCCAGGATCTTTTGTTCCATCGTAGCCCAGACGCCGCCATTAAAGCCATCCTGCCACTGGGGGGCCTGGTTGGAGTTATAGTACGTCTGCTTATGGGCATGCTCATTCACCTTCCGGTAGCTCGCCGCGGTGAAGTGTCCGCGGCTATAACCCACGGAGCCAGCATTGTCAAGCCCTCCCTGCTGGGTAAGGGAAATTGCAGGATCGTCGATCCACGAACCGTCCGTATTGTAATCTCCGCTATACACATCGGCATGCAGGGGGAACGCCACCCAAAGCGGAGCGTACTTGCTGCCATCGTAAAGCGTGGTGTAATTGCGCACCCGCTTGCTGCCCGACGTAAAGGTATGTACGGCTACCTGCTGCGAAGAAGACGTGGTGTTGTACCTGTGCCACACATCGTCCCTGTTCGAATAAGTTCCGCTCGCGCCGGTGCCGGAGATGCTCACGGCCGGAATCTCATAGCTGGTGAGAGGGCTCGTCACCGCGCCTTCGGCCGAAGTGGTGAAGGAAAGCACGGAACCATAATAGTACTTCGCGTTACCTATTATGACATACGCGCGGTAGTAATAGGTAGTGCTTGGAGACAGACCTTCGAGATTGCCGGAGAAACTGCCGGAAGTCGACGTCTGTGTCTCATCAACGACCAGGACGTTGTCCGAACTCCATGTAGAAGGATTATTGTTGGTCCCCCACTCAAAGCCGATCTGCGTGGGCGCCGATTCCGCTCCGCTATAAGACGCGGACAGGGTTGCCCCTGCCGCGCTTATATTCGTTGCGGATTTAGTTGTTACCTGAGTGCCGCTCCCGGAGGGAGTTCAATTAACGCCGTAGAACTTTGCGGAGATAAGTTGAACGTACTGGTTGGAAGATCCACAAGTTACGTTATAGACAATCCTGAAGTATTTTCCGGACCAGTCGGCTGTAGAATCCTCCTTTGTCAGAGTTACGGTCGAACTGGTTATCCCAGTCGTGACGCTCTTTGTCGCGATGGCATTGGATCCGGCAGCGGCATCAGCTGCAGAACTATGAACCGTAATGGTAAGGGAGTTTACAGTCGCAGTAGCAGTTCCGCTCTCAACTTCAATACTGGTAATGTCGCTGGAGATAGCAGTCGTACTATAGACGGCCCTGTCCTGATTAGTCAGGTTCTTACCGCCGAACCTCCAAGGGTTAATAGTGGTGTTCGCAACAGCGATCCAACCAATACCATTTTGGGTAATCTCAGAGTTGGTTGCGTAACCATTGGTTCCCTGGTCACTCTGTGTTCCGTCAAGGGTATACTGAAGTGTGGGGGTATTACCTTTTTCTTTAAACGTAGCGCTTACGGTAACATCCGAGGCGGGCATCGTGAACTTGTTGTTCGTAACCTCTATCTCCTCGGAAGTGGTGGCATTTGTTACGGTCAGGACATTAAGCGTGTATCCCTCGGCAGGAGTAATGGTAAGGGTAATTACATCACCTTCGAAAGCGGTTGAAGCAGATGCTGTAACAGTGCCGTTCTGTGGGTCGTCTATAGTGATACTATACTCTACAGGTGCTACTATGAGCGGCTCGCCGCTGCCGGTACCTGCAAGCTTGTAGATAGAAACGGGAGCCTGGCCTGAAGCATAGCAACTGAAAAGAGAACTCGAGCTGTTATACCTCATCTGGTTACGAGTATTGCTACCCTGGGCAACAACGACGTCTCCATTTTCAACGGAACCTAATTCGATAGCAAAACTGCCATTGGCGTCATTCTCTTCTTGTGTCCTAAGCAAGTTCGAAGAGCTGGAAGCAGCATAAAGGTAACCCGCAGTAGTTGTTGCGTGGAATGCAACGGTATTGTCTGCGGTTCCTGCTTCAAGGGTGAAAATCTCAACAGCGTCGCCGGGGCCGACAATCTGGGTACCGTCTTCGCTTTTGGTAACAGCGGTCTGGGCCCTGTTGTTGGCGTTCTGGGTAGTACTGATTGCAAACCCTGTAGCTCCTGCAGCAGCGATTATCACCTTTGAACCGGCAGTAAGTTCGTCATAGGACGTAACTTTGGTATAAATGTCTGCATCTGTTGTACCAATTCCGTCGAAGTCGACCTTTAAAGTATTGACCTTGCCGGCAACGAACGCGGCCGCAGCAGGAAGGGTAACGGTTTTTACAAGCTGTGTATTGTCGCTTGCATTGACGGTAACCTTAAGCTGAGTTCCGCCAAGGAGGGAAGCGGCAACAGGAGCAACGGCCACAAAAAGGTTCTCCGTAGAAGACGTTGCGAGATTGATGCTTGCGGCGCCGGAATTCACGGACAGAGATCCGTCCTCGGGGTAATAGAACCAGCGACCTGCTACGTTCGTTCCGAAAGTCAGGTCAATGGACTCAACCTCCACACCTTCTTTGAGGTTAAGGATGCTGAAGTCAAGATAAGCGGTTACATGACTGAACGAAAGATTCACTGAAGATGTAGGCATAGCCTCAAATGATTCAGAAACTGCGGCCAGGATCATCGCGCTTTCGTCCGGTGTCTTGGTTCCAGGGGTCTGGGAGGTAGGAAACTCAACAGTCCACGATTTATACTGCGCGTTGTTGGCAACGCAAGCAGACGCAGGGCTAAGTGCGTAGAAAGTATAGGATTCCGGAGTGGGATTGGGCTCTTCGATATCAACGGAAATGGAAGCGGAGGCACCATCGGCGGAGGGTGTCATAGTGGCGTCTTTTGCCGCCAGATAATTGAGGGAGATCTTAACATCTGTGTCATTTGCAGACCAAGTGGTGGGGTAGGAGGTCCCGTCCTTTTCTCCGAGGACAGCCTTCGTCGAAGGAGCTACTGCGTTGAAATGAACGGTCTTAACGTTTGCTTCGGGTTCTGCGGGAGCAACTTCCTTCTGGCAAGAAGACATTGTAAGCGCAGCTGCTGCGCCGGCAAGAATGAAAGAGAGAATCTTTTTCATGGCTTCAATTCATTAAAGGGTTCCCCAATCGTCACCTTCGGTGGCATCCTCGATCTGCCTGTCATCGGAATCATAACCGAAACTGGTGCAGATCATTTTTGAGAAGTTCAGGTTGATAATCTCACACTCGGGAGTTACATAACTCTCAGTGTTTTTACTTGTTTTTTTGATCATAACGTTATGTGTTTTTGTTAGTTTTGTTGGCTTGTTTTGGTGTCTGCTTCTACTACGTAGAAACCGAAATCTTGCAAAAGTAGCAATATTTTTTGGAAATCTCACCAAAACGGCCTGAAAAACAGATAATTCAGGGGACTTTTAGCGTAAGGACGGCGGGGGACTGCCGGGAGGGAGCATTTTCCCGGGTAGGGTCGCAAAGCGACGCGGACGCCCGGCAGTTCCTAGGCGGCCGGCAAACCCTTGTTGCTGAATTAAATTGAAGTAATAAGATTCTTCGCTGCGCTCAGAATGACAGGGCGCTCAGAATGACAGAAAGCAGATGACAAGTAAGGCACTACCTTCCGGGGGTGCTTGTGCGGGGAGAAGGGAGAGTGACGCCGTCAATCACCACATTGCGGTAGCCAAGCGAGTGGAGAAGAGATTCGATCAGCGCACGACCCTGGGCGGTGGCTTCCGAGAAGCAGCCATCTTCGGCGCATTGCAGGAGCATCTCCTGGTTGGCGCGGGTACGGAGTTCGTTCATCTCACCGGCCGTCCAGGAGCCGGACTCTATCGGCACGCGGCGCCGGGCTTCATCGACGAACTGCCCGCCTTCGTTGAGAACCTTCACAGGGGGAAGGGAAACGTACACCGTATCGTGCGAAGCGCGTATCCAATCGTCACCGAACTCCGAAAGGTCGTAGCCTATGTTCAGCTGTGCAGGATAAATCGCGTAAATCTTCCTTTCCATGGGCCCCAGCAGGGTATTTTCAGTCTTGGTACGACCCACCACCACCTCTTTGTAGATGCTCATCACCCGCAGCTGGCGAGTGGGAGAAAGCCGGCTCAGTGTAACGGCGCTGAACGAAGTTTCGCGGCCGCCGTTCTTCATCGGCGAGACGCACGAACGGAAGAACCACCACCCCGCCGCAGCAAGCGCCGCCGCCGCGAAAACCGCCATGATAATCTGTTTCAATGTTTTGGTTTTCATGGCGTTACGGGATTATTGGGGTAATCGACCTTAATGTTGGTATAGCCCAGTTTCTCACAAAGGTCGGCAAGGATCTGCGCTGCCCTCTCACTGGCCGGACGGGCAAGGTCCATCTGCGGAATAAGCTTCTCTATCTCCTTGCGGCCCCGGGAAGCGATGCTCGCTATTTCCTCGGCAGTAAAATCGAAACGGAACGGCCCTACGTCGCTCACCACCCTGTCGTTGTCGATGACCGTGCTCTCTATGTCGATGGTGGGCGGGGGCAGGAGAATGTGGATGGACTTGTCATCGGCGTTCCAGCTCACCTTTTCGATACGCGAGAGGTCCACCCCTGCCTTGAGCGTTGCCTTCACCGGCACGAGCACTACCCTGCTGCCGAAATAACGCTTGTACGAATCGGGAGCATCCTGCTCGGTTACAATGACTTGCGCTGATGCAACAACAGTATAGAGCATGGGGGTGCGGTTCACCTCGCCGATGATGTCGGCCTTTATCTTGTCGGGATCCGGCTTGCCGCAGGACGCGGCGAGCAGAAGCGGGAAAAGGAGGAGTATCGCAACTCGGGAACGCATGGTGCAAAGTTACTTGAGCCTGGACAAAAATGCAAGTGCCGTGCCGAGGGTATCCACTCCGCGCGAAACGGTCTTGAGCCGGCCGCCCGACTGTTTGAGCGTGAACATGCCCGGATAGCCGTTCAACTTCTGGAGCAGGCCCGAGAAGGTGTCGGATTTATAGTAGGGGGACATGGCGTTGGCCACGAAGAAGCAAAGCAGCATGCCGTTCTTCACTATAATCTTATCGAAGCCCAACTGCATGCCCAGGTTCCTGAGTTTCACTACGTTGAACAGGTTTTCGACCTCTTCGGGCAGGCGGCCGAAACGGTCTGTGAGAACAGCCTTGTAGGAATCGATGGCCTTGTCGGAAGTCAGCGAATCCAGCTGCTTGTAAATGCGTATCTTCTCCGCCGAAACGTCGATGTAGGTATCCGGGATATAGGCCGTCTTGTCGGTGTCGATGGCACATTCTTCCACATAGCGGCCCGGGGCGGAACCGCCCTTCTGAGCGACTTCCACTCCCAGTTCTTCCATGGCTTCGGCCAGTATCTTCTGGTAGGTTTCGTAGCCCATCTCGGTGATGAATCCGCTCTGTTCGGCTCCCAGCATATTGCCGGCTCCGCGTATGTCCAGGTCCTGCATGGCGATGTTGAAGCCGCTGCCAAGGTCGGAGAACTCCTCGATCGCCTTGAGGCGCCGGCGGGCATCGTCGGTAATCGAAACCAGCGGAGGCACAATGAGATAGCAGAATGCCTTGCGGTTGCTGCGCCCTACCCTGCCCCGGAGCTGATGAAGGTCGCTCAGGCCTATGTTCTGCGCCTGATTGATGATGATGGTGTTGGCATTGGGGATGTCGAGGCCGTTCTCGATGATGGTGGTGCAGAGCAGCAGGTCGTAGTCGCCCCGCATGAAATCAAGTATCTTGTTCTCCAGTTCAACGGGCTTCATCTGCCCGTGCGCCACACAGATGCGCATGTCCGGCTCCAGGCGGTGCAGTATGTCTTCGATGGCGGGGAGTTCCTCAACCTTGTTGTGAAGGAAGAAAATCTGTCCGCCGCGCTTGAGTTCGTATTCTATGATGCCGCGGATCTCGTTCTTGTCGAAGAGGATTATCTCGGTCTGGATTGGAATGCGGTTCGGCGGCGGGGTGCTGATGATGGAAAGGTCCCTTGCACCGAGAAGCGAGAACTGGAGGGTGCGGGGGATGGGGGTTGCGGTGAGGGTAAGGGTATCCACACTGGCCTTGAGCTGGCGCAACCTTTCCTTGGCGGAAACACCGAACTTCTGCTCCTCGTCTATTATCAGAAGGCCCAGGTCCTTGAATTCGAAGCCAGCTCCCAGCATCTTGTGGGTGCCTATCATCACGTCTATCTGACCTGCCTTGAGCCTTTCCTTAATGTCGGATATCTGCTTTGCGGTACGCAGGCGGCTTACGAATTCCACGTTGCACGGGAAGTCCTTGAGCCGCTCCGAGAATGTATTGAAGTGCTGCAGCGCAAGGATGGTGGTGGGCACCAGCACGGCCACCTGCTTGTTGTCCGATACCGCCTTGAATGCAGCGCGAATGGCTATTTCGGTCTTTCCGAAACCGACGTCCCCGCAGATCAGGCGGTCCATCGGATGCGGCTGCTCCATGTCGGCCTTCACCGCACGGGTAGCCTCTTCCTGGTCGGGAGTATCTTCGTACATGAACGACGACTCAAGTTCCTCCTGCATATAGGAATCTGCCGAGAATGCGAATCCGTTTGTTGCCTTGCGCTTTGCGTACAGCTGGATGAGTTCCCGCGCAATATCCTTTATCTTCTTCTTGGCCCCGGTCTTGAAGGCCGTCCACATCTTGCTTCCAAGCTTGTTGATGCGGGGAGGCTCCCCTTCGGCCGAACGGAAACGGGATATCTTGTTCAGGGCATGCACCCCCACGAACACCACGTCACCGTCTTTGTACATCAACTTCACCATCTCCCTCGGCCGGCCCTTGTCGTCGAACTTCTTCACCAGGCCTCCGAAAATGCCCACTCCGTGGTCGATGTGCACTATATAGTCCCCTATCTTGAAGGAAGCCAAGTCGTTAAGTGTGAGCTGCTCCGTCTTTTCAACACTGCCGCGCAGGCGCACCCGGTGGAAGCGGTCGAATATCTCGTGATCGGAATAGCAGCAAACCTTGTCGTCGGCGTCGATGAATCCCGCATGGATGTTCTTGCGCTTCACGAATTCGGGCAGGTGCCCTCCGTTCATGGAGAGTATGGATTCCACCCTTTCCAGCTGGGAATCCTTTTCGCCGTATATCAGCACCCGGTATCCGTTCTCGATGCGGCTGTTGATATCGGCCGTCAGGAGTTCGAAATTCTTGTTGAACGAGGGCTGGGGGGAGATGTTGAAATGTATGCTCTCCTCCCCCTTGCGCTCGAGCGGCATGTCGATGTATACGTGCCTGAACTGCAGCAGTCCGGCGAAGAAGGGTTTTTCCTTGTAAACATCGGATGAATCCAGCCAGACGACGGATTTTTTGGGAAGGATCGAAACGAGTTCCTGTCCCGCTTCGGCCTCCTGCGAAAGGATGCCGGAAATGATCTCTATCTGCGGCACTTCGGCCTTGGAAATCTGGGTATTGGCATCGAATACATGGATGGTTTCAACTTCGTTTCCCCAGAACCCGATGCGATAGGGTTCATTGTTGGAGTAGGAGAATATGTCGATTATGCTGCCGCGCACCGCAAACTGACCCGGAGCCGATACGAAATCCACCCTTTCGAAGTCCTGTCCCCCGAGGGTGGAGATGATGGTATCGTAACTGATTTCCTGACCCTTTGATATCCTGAATATGGAGCCGCTTATCTTTTTCCGGGCAGGAACCAGCTCGGCCAGGGCCTCGGGGTAAGTTACTATGTAACAGAGTTCTCCCTTGTTTTCGAGTATCTTTCCTATGGCTGCTGTGCGCTGTACTCCGAGGGTGGATTTATAATTGCTGCGTTCCACCGTCTTGCCGGAATGGGGAAGGAAGAAGACGCACTCCCCTTCCGTGAGGTTATAGAGGTCACCGGCGGCATATTCGGCGGCTTCCTGGGTGGGAAGGACTATCAACTGCAAGCCTTTCTCCACCGTCTGGGAAACGACGAACCATCGGGCGGACAAAAACATACCCGAGCAGAATATTTCGTCGGACGAAAGTATTCTGCTTCGCAGTTCGGCGGTTCTGCCTGTACTTATCAACATTCTGCCTCCCTTATCTGTTCAAAAGCTGTTCAAAACCCTGTTCATAATTCCACACCCATTTTGGGTGCAGGGATTATCAACGGTTCTTCAAACTTCAACAAACATCTCCATCAACAATCTTTCAATATTATAATTGGTTGAATATAAAGGAGTTGAAGAAGTTATTAACATTTCAACAGCCAATAAAACATCAATCAATTATAAATTAAAAAGACTATATTTGTATTTGGAATTATGCCAATCTGCCATGAGTGACTTCAATCCCAGGAATACGGCCGACGACAAAGATAAGGAATTGGACGGAATTATCCGCCCGCAGGAACTGGAAGATTTTACCGGCCAGAATGAGATAGTGGACAACCTGCACGTTTATATACAGGCTGCCAAACTGCGCGGGGAGTCGCTCGACCATACCCTTTTCCACGGGCCTCCCGGTCTGGGAAAGACAACCCTGGCCCATATCATAGCCAATGAAATGGGGGTGCAGATGAAGGTTACTTCCGGCCCTGTCCTGGACAAACCCGGCGACCTGGCGGGGCTGCTCACTTCTCTCAATACCGGCGACGTGCTGTTCATTGACGAAATCCACCGCCTCTCCCCCGAAGTCGAGGAATACCTTTATTCGGCGATGGAAGATTTCGTCATAGACATCATGATAGACAAGGGACCCGGAGCCCGTTCGGTCCGCATCAACCTGAATCCGTTCACGCTGGTGGGCGCCACTACCCGCAAGGGTCTTCTTACCGCTCCGCTCCGTGCACGCTTCGGTATTGACTGCGCACTTGAGTATTACGATTCGCTGGATCTTCTGAGGATAGTGAAGCGCAGCGCCCGCATCCTGGGCATAGGGATAGACGACGATGCCGCCAGGGAGATAGCCCTCCGCAGCCGCGGCACCCCCCGTATAGCCAATTCGCTGCTTCGCCGCGTGCGTGACTTCGCGCAGGTGATGGGAGACGGTGAGATCGACCTCAAGATTACCAAATACGCCCTGGACAAACTCCATATAGACGTGAGGGGACTGGATTCCATCGACAACAGGATACTTGATACCATCATAAACAAATTCAAGGGCGGTCCGGTGGGCGCGAATACCATCGCCACTGCCATTGGAGAAGATCAGGGTACCTTCGAAGAAGTATACGAGCCTTTCCTCATAAAGGAGGGGTATATACTCCGCACCCAGAGGGGCAGGATAGCTACCGACCTGGCCTACAAACACCTTGGAATAAAGAAGGAAGAAGACGGTTCTTTGTTCGCTTAAGGTTGGTTATGTCGCTAAAAATGAGTATTATTGCAAACTAAATCCATATTCCGATAACACATGGCAGACAAACTCGTTTCCAAAATTCCTGACGGACCGCTGGCCGAAAAATGGACGAAGCGCAAGTCGGAAATTCATCTTGTGAGTCCCAACAACAAGCGTAAACTGGAGATCATAGTAGTCGGTACCGGACTTGGCGGAGCATCTGCTGCCGCTTCGCTCGGTGAACTTGGCTACAATGTTAAAGTCTTCTGTATCAGCGACTCACCGCGCCGTGCACACTCTATTGCAGCGCAGGGTGGCATCAATGCCGCAAAGAATTACCAGAACGACAACGACTCGGTTTACAGGTTGTTCTACGACACCATCAAGGGCGGCGACTATCGCAGCCGTGAGGCCAACGTATACCGCCTCGCCGAGGTAAGTTCCGCAATCATCGACCAGTGCGTGGCACAGGGAATCCCGTTCGCACGCGAATACGGCGGATACCTTGCCAACCGTTCTTTCGGCGGCGTACAGGTAAGCCGTACCTTCTACGCCCGCGGACAAACCGGACAGCAGCTCCTCCTGGGTGCCTATGCTTCTCTCAACAAAGAGATAGCATCCGGCACAGTTAAGAGCTATCCGCGTCACGAGATGCTGGACCTCGTAGTAATAAACGGTGAGGCCAAGGGTATCATCGCCCGCAACCTCGTCACCGGCGAACTCGAAAGGTTCGGCGCTCACGCCGTGGTGATTGCCACCGGTGGTTATGGAAACACTTATTTCCTGAGTACCAATGCAATGAACAGCAACGGCTCAGCTGCCATGCAGTGCTGGCGCAAGGGTGCTTACTTCGCAAATCCCTGCTTCGCACAGATCCATCCCACCTGTATCCCCGTACACGGAGACCAGCAGTGCAAGCTTACCCTCATGAGCGAGAGTCTCCGCAACGACGGACGTATCTGGGTTCCCAAGAAACTGGAAGACGTCGAGAAACTCCGCAAGGGTACCATCAAGCCTTCTCAGATTCCCGAAGAGGACCGCGATTACTATCTCGAGCGCAGGTATCCGGCGTTCGGTAACCTGGTTCCCCGCGACGTGGCTTCCCGTGCCGCCAAGGAAAGGTGCGATGCCGGTTATGGTGTTAACGAAACCGGAAAGGCCGTGTTCCTCGATTTCAGCGAGGCTATCGAAAGGCTTGGACACCAGAAGGTTGCGGAACGCTACGGCAACCTTTTCGAGATGTATCAGAAGATCACCGACTCCGACCCGTGGAAGGAGCCTATGATGATATATCCTGCCATCCATTACACCATGGGAGGTATCTGGGTGGATTACGATCTGCAGACCACCATCCCCGGCCTGTACGCCATCGGTGAAGCCAACTTCTCCGACCACGGCGGCAACCGTCTGGGTGCATCCGCCCTTATGCAGGGTCTGGCCGACGGCTATTTCATCCTGCCCGTCACCATCGGTGACTATCTGTCGCACAAGTTCTCGGAACCCAAGACCGACATCAACGCTCCCGAATTCGCGGCTGCCGAAAAGGCCGTCCAGGCCCGTATCGACGCCCTGTTCGCAATCAAGGGAAAGACACCGGTCGACGTCCTTCACAAGAAACTGGGCAACATCATGTGGGAATATGTAGGTATGGCCCGCGAAGAGGCCGGACTCAAGAAGGCTATCCAGGAAATCGACGCCCTGAAGGAAGAATTCTACAAGGATGTCTGCGTTCCCGGAACCCAGTACGGTTTCAACCAGGAACTGGAGAAGGCCCTCCGTCTGGAAGACTTCTTCGAAATCGGCAAGCTGATGGCTTTCGACGCCCTTAACCGCAGCGAATCCTGCGGCGGACACTTCCGCGTAGAGAGTCAGACCGAGGAAGGCGAAGCCAAGCGTGACGATGCCAACTTCATGTATGTAGCCGCTTGGGAGTACAAGGGACCCGGCGTTACTCCGGAACTCCATAAAGAACCCCTCAAGTATGAGTTCATCGAGGTTAAGACCCGTAACTATAAAGACTAAGAGAGCATGGAATTCAATCTGAAGATATGGCGTCAGAAGAACGCCAAGGCAAAAGGCCATTTCGAAACATATCATATTTCCGGAATTGAATCCGATGCTTCTTTTCTGGAAATGCTCGACATCCTCAATGAGCAGCTGATACGCGAAGGTGCGGATCCGGTTGCGGTGGAGCGCGGTTGCCAGAGCAGCGGTCCGGTCAGTTTCGACCACGACTGCCGCGAGGGTATATGCGGTGCCTGCGGTCTGTACATCGACGGCCGTGCGCATGGCCCGGACGACCATGTAACCACCTGCCAGCTTTTCATGCGTCACTTCAAGGACGGAGCCACCATCACCGTGGAGCCTTTCCGCAGCAGCGGATTCCCCATCATCAAGGACCTTGTAGTGGACAGGAGTGCTTACGACAAGATACTCCAGGCCGGAGGATTCGTGTCCGTGCGCACCGGAGCGGCCCAGGATGCCAATAATATCCTTGTACCGCACGATGTTGCCGAAAAGAGCATGGATGCTGCAGCCTGCATAGGTTGCGGAGCCTGCGTTGCAACCTGCAAGAACGGTTCTGCAATGCTCTTCGTGGCCGCCAGGGTGAGTTCACTCGCCCTTCTCCCGCAGGGAAGGCCCGAGGCGAAGCGCAGGGTGCAGAAGATGATTGCAAAGATGGATGAACTCGGCTTCGGTTCCTGCACGAATACCCGTGCCTGCGAACTGGAGTGTCCCAAGGGTATCTCGGTCGAGCACATTGCAAGGCTCAACCGCGAATTCCTCGGCGCCCATTTCAGCGACTAAACTCCCCTACCAGAGGAAATTATTGAACGGGTAACGCCCGGCATGTATCTCCGCCACCATCTTATAGATGTCGTGGCGGAGTTTTGGTAGATTGGTCTTGTTCTTCGCCGATATGAAGATGCAAGGCGTCTTTTCCTGGGCTATCCAGCTGTGCTTTAGTTCTTCGAGGGTGCGGTTAAGCTTGGTCTTGGGCTCGAGAGAGAATTCGTCGTACTCTTCGTAGTGATATGCGTCTATCTTATTGAAAATTACGAAGATAGGCTTATTGTTCGCCCCTATTTCCTGCAGGGTCTTTTCCACCACCTGCATCTGCTCTTCGAAGTCGGGTTGGGAGATGTCCACTACATGCAGCAGGATGTCGGCTTCGCGCACTTCGTCGAGGGTGCTCTTGAAGGCTTCGATAAGTTGGGTAGGCAGCTTGCGTATGAATCCTACGGTATCGCTGAGAAGGAAGGGAACGTTCTCGATTACCACCTTGCGCACCGTGGTGTCGAGGGTGGCGAACAGTTTGTTTTCGGCGAAGACGTCCGATTTAGCCAGCATGTTCATTATTGTGCTCTTCCCCACGTTGGTATAGCCTACGAGGGCCAGGCGCACCAGCTGGCCGCGGTTGCTCCGCTGCGTCGACATCTGGCGGTCTACCTTCTTGAGTTGCTCCCTCAGCCTGTCGATGCGCTGCTTCACGATGCGGCGGTCGACCTCTATCTGGGTCTCACCCATACCTCCGCGGGTTCCGCGTCCGCCCCTCTGCCTTTCGAGGTGAGTCCACATGCCGGCCAGGCGGGGCAGCATGTAGTTGTACCGGGCAAGCTCAACCTGCATCTTGGCGTATGAGGTCTTGGCTCTCTGGGCGAATATTTCGAGTATGAGGCTGGTGCGGTCGATGACAACGGCGCATTTGATTATCTTTTCGATGTTGCGCTGCTGCATGCCGCTCAGTTCGTCGTCGAAAATGCAGTATTTAATGCCGTTCTCTTCGCAGTAAGATCCTATTTCTTCGAGTTTTCCGGTTCCGATGTAGGTGGCGTTGCTGGGTTTTTCGACCCTCTGTATGAAATGCCTGTCCCCTTCGAATCCGGCTGTCATCGCCAGGAAGTCGAGTTCGTCGAGGTATTCTTTTACTTTGAGTTCGTCGTCATTCTGCTTGATGATGCCGACGAATACGGCTTTGTCGGGTTGCTGGGTCTCTTCCATTCTCTTATAAAAAAGGCCATCCTTTGCGGGACGGCCTTTCAGGTTAATCAGCCAAAATTAGCGGAGCTGGAAGATTACCGGGAAGGTGTAGGTTACCTTTACGGCGCGGTCCCTCTGCTTGCCGGGGGTCCACTTCGGAGAGCTGGACACAACCCTGACAGCCTCTTTGTCGAGGGTGGGGTCTACACCACGGAGAACCTTCACCTGCGAAACCTGTCCGTCAGCGCCTACGGTGAACTGGAGCATTACGCGTCCCTGGATACCGTTCTCTTTAGCGATTTCGGGATATACGAGCCTTTCGTTCACCCATTTGCTGAACGCGTTGGCATCGCCTCCCTGGAACGAGGGTTTCTGTTCTACCAGCTGGAAGGGTATGGCCTCTTCCTCCACAACTTCCTCTTCGACTTCTTCTACGTAATCCATGATTTCAACGCCCATGTTGGCATCGTCTTCAAGGTTGAGGATGTTGTCGTCGACTTCGATCTCATCGTCCACAATGTCGATCTGGTCGGACAGAACGGGGATCTGAGGAGTTTCCGGCGGCGGGGGAGGAGTTTCCTGGGTAATCGGAACCATCTCGTCTTCAATGATTTCCTGCGTGGTGTTGGCAAAGGCGGATTCTTTCTTCTCCTTGCTCGACCAGTTGAACGCACCGAGAACCAGGGCCAGTGCCAACACGAGACCTATCTCGGTGAACAGCAGCCTCTTGTTTTCGAGGTTCGCTTTAGGTGACTTTTTGACTTCCATAATTATTCTTTAGTCTTGATATTACTTCTTCCTATTGAGCCGAATATAATGTTCAGCAACCCCAAAGTTAGAAATAATTAATTTGATTTCCAATTTTTTCAATAATAGATGTAACTTTGCAAAGATTTTATTGCAAAAATTCTGCCATGGTAAAGTTTTTTACTGAAGATACGCGTTTTGAGTTCAAGCAGAAGATCCAGACCAGGCGCTGGCTCAAGTTCGTAGCCGGCAGCGAAGCCAAGGTCCTGGGCGATGTTAACATAATTTTCTGTTCAGACAATTATCTTCTTGACATCAACGTCAAGTATCTCGGCCACGATTACTTTACCGATATCATTACCTTCGACTATTGCGAAGGCCGGACCCTCTCGGGAGACCTTTTTATCAGTATTGATTCCGTCGCCGACAACGCCTCCTTCTATGGCGCCGAGTTCCCGGAAGAACTCAACCGAGTGATCGTTCACGGCTTGCTTCACCTTATCGGTTACGACGACCATACTCAGGAAGAACAGAAGCAGATGAGGGAGAAGGAGAATTATTACCTGTCGCTCCGCGACGTCGCCGTTCAGTAATAATGTTGGGGGAGTACGACATCATAGTTGTAGGGGGTGGTCATGCCGGCTGTGAAGCAGCTGTTGCCGCCGCCAACATGGGTTCGAAGGTCCTGATGCTAAGCATGGACCTTGCGGGATTTGCCAGGATGTCGTGCAATCCGGCAATTGGAGGTATAGCTAAAGGTCAGATAGTCAGGGAGATAGATGCCCTTGGCGGTTATATGGGCATTGTTACGGACGCCAATACCCTGCAGTTCCGCATGCTCAATAGGTCCAAGGGTCCTGCCATGTGGAGCCCCCGAGCGCAGTGCGATAAAATCCGCTATAGCTCAACATGGCGAAAAATCCTTGAAACTCATTGTAACATAGATATTTACGCGGATTTGGCGACTTCTTTTCTCTTTGAGAATGAAAAAATCGCTGGTGTCCGTACGAATACCGGTGCGATTTTCAAGTGTCGGGCGCTTATCCTCACCGCCGGAACCTTCCTTGGTGGGAAACTTTTCATCGGTCGCCATTCTTTTGAAGGCGGCAGGATAGGGGAGTACAGCTCTTATGGCTTGACCGGCCAGTTGGAAGAGAGGGGGATCCGTACAGGAAGGATGAAGACCGGCACTCCCCCGCGTATCGACATTTCCTCGGTCGACGTTTCGGCTCTGACCGTACAAAAGGGGGATCCGGATCCAGAACGCTTTTCCTTCCTCCCTGCGCCTTCTTCGGTCCAGCAGGGGAGGGAACAGATGGATTGCTACATCCTTCACACCAATGAGGCTGTGCATGAAGTACTGCGTTCCGGCTTTGAAGACTCTCCGCTTTTTACCGGCTTGATCCATGGCATAGGCCCGAGGTATTGCCCCAGCATTGAGGATAAACTCAGGGTGTTTCCGGAGAATAACGCGCACCAGCTGTTCCTCGAGCCTGAGGGTGCAGATACTACCGAGTATTACCTCCAGGGCTTTTCTTCCTCGCTCCCGCTCGACATCCAGATTGAAGCTCTTCACAAGATCGCAGGCCTGGAAAACGCTAAGATTTTCAAACCTGCCTATGCTGTAGAATACGACTTCTTCGACCCGACTCAGCTTAATGCAACCCTTGAATCCAAGTGTGTGGAGAACCTTTATCTTGCAGGCCAGGTAAACGGCACTACCGGCTACGAAGAGGCTGCTGCACAAGGACTTATGGCAGGTATAAACGCGCACTTGAAATTAGCCGGAAAGGAAGCTTTTATCCTTAACAGGGATGAGTCGTACATCGGAGTCTTGATCGATGACCTGCTTACCAAGGGCGTGGATGAACCCTACCGCATGTTTACTTCCAGGGCTGAATATCGTATACTTCTCCGTCAGGACAATGCCGATTTCCGTCTGACTTCAAAGGCCTATGAGATTGGCCTTGCTACTCGCGAAAGGTATGATTTTACTATGCAGAAATACGAGGCGGTCGATAAGTTGAAGGCTTTCTGCGAGGAAACCAACCTCACTGCAGCACAAGCAAATCCATATCTTGCCAGTGTTTCTTCCGCTCCGCTTACCGATTCTAAGAAGATCTCAGACCTTGTCCTGCGCCCAGAAGTCTCCTTGGAGCCGCTTTTGTCTTTGGTTCCACGTGGAACAGAAGACCCGAAAGTTGTGGAATCTGTGGAGATTTCTCTCAAGTATCGTGGATATATTGAGAGGGAAAAGAAGATTGCGGACAAGATCATGAAACTCGAAGATCTTAAGATTCCTTCAGATTTCGATTTTGACAAGGTTTCCGGTCTTACCATCGAGTGCCGCCAGAAACTTAAGCGCTATGCACCTCGGACCATAGCTCAGGCTTCCCGTATTTCCGGGGTTTCTCCTGCTGATATTTCAGTACTACTGGTTTATTTTGGAAGATAAAAGTTCCACGTGGAACTTTTCAGCGGATTAAAGCATCCGCAGAGCGTCTTTGATTATTTCCTCGACAGTAGCCGTAGGCTTCTTCTTTAGTATAGCTTGAATGGCTTTTCCGATGTTGGCTTTGTTGAATCCGAGCATCTGCAGGGCCGATGTCGCTTCTTCTACTGATTCATTACCGGCATTTTGGAACAGCTCCGTTGCCGCGGTGCCCTTTCCGTCCGCAACCTTGTCCTTGAGTTCAAGAATAAGTCTCTGGGCTGTCTTCAATCCTATTCCCTTTACGCTCTTGATACGGTTGATGTCTTCGGCCAGCACGGCGGTTCGGAATTCCTCCGAGTTCATTGACGAGAGCACCATGCGCGCTGATGCGGCACCCATTCCGGAAACACTTGTAATCAATTGAAACAGAGCCCTTTCGTCCTTGCTTGCAAAGCCGTAATCCACCGAACTTCCGTCCCTGGTATTCACTTGTGTTTCAACGTATACCGTTGCCTCTTTCTTGTTTTCGAGTGCTGAATAAGTCTGAAGCGAGATTTCCATCGCATAGCCTATTCCGGCATTGTCTACCACGACCCTGGTGGGCGTGAGTTCCGCTATCTTTCCGCTTATATAGTCTGTCATGATTACAAAAGTAGTTAATTTTTAGTAAATTTGCGTTCCCAACAGGACTTATGGACATCGCCCTTTTGCGCAAAGAGTTTCCCCAGTTGCAGGAGACGGTATACGGACGTCCGCTTGTCTATCTCGACAATGCGGCGACCTCACTGCGTCCCCGCAGCGTCATTGCAAAGTGGGATGAGATGAGCTCCCGGTACAGCGCAAACCTTCACAGGGCCGTGCATTATACCGCCAATGTGGCAACTGAAGAATTCGAAAGCGCCAGGGCGGCGGTTGCTGCCTTCATAGGCGCATCCGATCCTTCCGAAGTGGTCTTCACCAGTGGCACTACGCAGAGCATTAACCTCCTTGCTTTCTGCCTTGGCGAAAGCCTGGTTGAGGAAGGAGACGAAATTCTCATAGCCGAGTGCGAACATCATTCCGACATAGTTCCGTGGCAGCTTCTTGCCGAGCGTAAAAATTTGAAAATCAAGGTTTTACCTGTCGACGAAAGGGGAGAGCTGCGTATAGACATCCTTCCGTCACTGCTCTCGCCGCGCACCCGGCTTTGCTGCGTTGCCCAGGTCTCCAATGTTCTCGGCATCGTCAATCCTGTAAAGGAAATCGCCCGTTTTTGCCACGATAACGGCACGCTGCTCCTCGTTGACGGAGCACAGGGGGTCGTCCATTGCAAGACGGATGTAAAAGCCCTGGATTGCGATTTTTACGCATTCTCCGGGCATAAAATATATGCGGCTCCGGGAACGGGTGTCCTCTGGGGGCGCAAGGCGCTTCTGGATAAGCTTCCCCCTTATATGGGCGGCGGCGAGATGATTGGCACGGTAAAATGGGCCGGCAGCACCTATGCCGAGGTCCCGTACCGCTTCGAGGCCGGCACGCAGAACATAGCCGCTGTCCCCACGTTGAAGCCGGCGCTGCAATTAGTCCAAAGTCTTGATACTAAGGAAGATAACGAGCGCAGTAGGGAAGTGGTGGATTTTCTTTTCGATGGCCTTCAGGCAGTAGATGGACTGCATATTTTCGGAAATCCCCGGAGACGCGGGGACAAGATTCCCCTGTTCTCTTTTGCCGTCGATGGGGCCCACCACGAAGACCTTGCCCTGATCCTGGACAAGATGGGCATAGCCGTCCGTTCCGGCCAGATGTGCGCAGAGCCGCTCATGGACCGCTGCGGCGTTACAGGCATGCTCCGGGCATCGTTCGCGCCGTACAACACGATAGACGAGGCCCGCTATTTGCTTGAGAGCCTGCGCAAGGCAATAAACATGTTAAGAGGATGAACAGCATAGAAGACGCAAAAAGGCAGGTCGAAGAAGATTTCGGCATGTACGAGCAGTGGCTCGACAAGTACGAATATCTGATAGACCTTGGCAAGGACCTGGAACCGTTCCCGGAAGAGCTCAAGACTGAAGACCGCCTTATCAAAGGCTGTCAGTCAAGGGTTTGGCTCGATTCCCGCATTGAGGACGGGCGGCTTTTCTTCCGCGCGGATTCCGATGCGATCATCACCAAGGGCATTATTTCCCTGCTTATCAGCGTTTATTCGGGCCATACTCCGGCAGAGATAGCTGCCGACGATTTCGGCTTTATCGAACGCATAGGCCTGCGCGAGAACCTTTCTCCAACCAGGGCCAACGGGCTGCTCTCAATGATCCAAACCATCCGCAGGGAGGCGGAGGCAAATGTCTGAAAAAGAAAAGAACGGCGAGGTGCTGACACCCGAGGACATAAAGGAGCTCGCGCCTCTGTATGAGGCTGTGGTACTGGCACTTAAGCAGGTTTATGATCCCGAGATACCGGTCAATATCTACGATCTCGGCCTTATCTACGAACTTAACATAAACAAGGGCAGGGAAGTGAACATAAAGATGACATTCACTGCTCCCAACTGCCCCATGGCCGACGAGGTGCTTGCCGAAGTGAAGCAGAATGTGCTCTTGACCCCCGGCGTAAAGGGCTGTAACGTAGATTTGGTCTTTGAGCCAGTGTGGGACCAGAGCATGCTCAGCGACGATGCCCGCATCGCCCTCGGAATGGACCCCGAATTCTAGCACGATGCCTGCGCTCTATCTTCTTCTCGGGACCAATCTCGGCGAGCGGGAGGCCAATATACGGCAGGCTCTGGAGATGCTCGACGCCGCTCTCGGCGCACACGACAAGCTGTCCGAAATCATTGAGACAGAAGCGATTGGCTTTGACGGAAAGCCTTTTCTGAATTGCGTCGCAAGCTTCCATACGCGCAAATGGCCGGAGACGGTCCTGCGCATCTGCAAGGACATCGAATACAGCATGGGACGCCGCGAGCAGATTGAATTCGCCCCGGACGGATCCCGCATCTACCACAACCGCATCATCGACATCGATATCCTCCTATACGGAAAGCGCCGGGTTTCGAGCCCGACGCTTACAATTCCGCATCCCCAGGTGGAGGAACGTCCGTTCGTGAAGCCCCTGCTGGAGCAGGTTCTTTAATCAGCCCTTACCAGGTCGAATCCCAGTTTGAGCCCGGTCACCTCGTCCAGGATGGCCGCGATGTCGGAGAAAGTGCCGCTGTCTCCCGAGAATTTCGACAGCATCTGCAGCACGCCGATGAACTTGTCAGCGTCGAAAAGCAGCTGGCAACCAGTGGTTGTTACGGCAACAATTCCCTTGAGTGTCAAAAGGTTGAGTGTTCTGCCGAAAGCCATGGTAATATCGTTCTCGGTCCTCGTCCATGTGCCGGAAGTGATGGTTTTGCCGTTTGCGTTGGCGATGGTGAATGTCCCGTCCTCAGCAAAGGAGAACCTGGCCGAACCGGCCTTGATCCCTATTTTTCCGAGATACTGGTCGATGGCGCTTTCGAGCTGGTTCTTGTAGGCGGTAGCAGCAAGTGTCGTGAGCTTGTTGTCGGTCTGCACGGCCGTGGCCGCGCCCTGATAAGTCCAATTTCCCTTCAGGTCGACGGTTGTAACCTGGTTGAGGATGGATCCGAGAATGTCGTTGAGTCCTTCTGTCCCTATGGCAGATGCAGCCTTCTTGATGGATTCAAGGATGCTGGAGGTCTGGTTGGCCGTACCGCAGGCGGTGAGGGCCAGCACGCTGAGAGCAATGAGGATTCTTTTCATGTTATTGTGGATTAGATGAGTCTTCTTCGTTCCATCCTTGCGCACGGAGCTGCAGTTCGGCACCTTCGGGCGTTACGAGCACGGTGCCGACCTCAGGAAGGGCGAGGTGCCCCACCGCCTCGAAGGTCGGGAATTCCCGGCGGAAACTTTCTGCCTGGCCTATCGGGATGGCAACCATCATCTGGTAGTCATCTCCGCCGTTCATCGCGGCCGATATCGGGTCGACATCCAGTTTCTTTCCCAGTTCGAAAGAGTTTCCTTCGAACGGAATCCGGCCGGTATAGACCTTTGCGCCGAAACCGGTTCTGCGCGCTATCCTCTTCACCGCGTCGGACAGTCCGTGGGTGATGAGACAGGCGGCGGAAGGGATGGTTCCGGCGTCCTCAAGACGGGTCAGGATCCCGGGGTCGAGCTCGGGTTTGAGATAGGCTCCGACCAGCATGCGGTAGCGCTCGAGGTCTTCCGATTTTTCCTGTCCGTTTTCGAAGCGGAAACGCTCTTTTTCGAGCACCCGGAAGCCGAGGTATGCCGCCCCGAGACGACCGCTCACGAAGAGCACGTCCTTGCTCTTGGCGGAGGGGATCCCGGTCTCGGTGAGAGCCCTCATTTTTCCTCCCCCGCAAACGCTTATGAGCAGTCCGTTTTGGGAAGGAGCGAGGTCGAGCGAGAGTGACGAAAATCCGTACTCCCCAGCGGCCGTTTTCACCCCGTCCCAGAACTCCGATATCTGCTCATAGTCGAGCTTCGCGCTCACCCCCAGAACCACCGAAAGTCTCTCGGGATGCTGGAGCGCAGCGAGCAGTTCGCCGGCCACCGCCACCACCACCTTGTAACCCAGGTGACGGAGGGGGAAGTAGACCAGGTTGAAGTCGATTCCCTCTTGAAAGAAGCGGTGGGCAGAGGGCGCGAAGGGCTCATATCCGCTGCCTTCGAAGAGCCTGCGCAGCGCTTCCTGCTTTCCCAGGGAAGCAAAGGTCTCCTTTGTGGTCTCTTTTGCCATATAGGTAGGGAGAAAAGTAGGGAGAAAACCCTGTTAGAGGTTTCTCAAAAGGTTGTTAAGATTTACCTTGGCGTCTATGATCCCGCGGAGTTCGGAGATGGGCACGCGCACCTGTTCCATGGTGTCGCGGTCGCGTATTGTGGCGCAATTGTCGTCCAGCGATTCATGGTCGATGGTAACGCAGAAGGGGGTGCCGATGGCGTCCTGCCTGCGGTAACGGCGGCCTATGGTATCCTTCTCTTCGTACTGGCAGTTGAAGTCGTATTTGAGCAGGTTCATCACATCCTGTGCCTTGGCCGTGAGGCGCTCGTCGTTCTTGAGGAGAGGCAGCACGGCGACCTTCACCGGAGCCAGCGGAGCGGGTATGCGGAGCACCACCCTGGAGTCGCCTCCTTCGAGCTCTTCGACAGTGTATGCGTGTGACAAAACCGTGAGGAACATACGGTCAACTCCGATTGAAGTTTCGACACAGTACGGCACGAAGCTTTCACCGCTTTCGGGGTCGAAATATGTGAGCTTGCGGCCCGACAGTTTCTGGTGGTTTCCGAGGTCGAAATCGGTGCGCGAATGTATGCCTTCGAGCTCCTTGAAACCGAAGGGGAATTTGAATTCTATATCGGTTGCCGCGTTGGCATAATGGGCGAGTTTTTCGTGGTCGTGGAAGCGGTAGTTCTCATCTCCCATGCCGAGGTTCTTGTGCCACTTCAGGCGCTGCTCCTTCCAGAAGCTGAACCACTCCATTTCGGTGCCCGGCTTGCAGAAGAATTCCATCTCCATCTGCTCGAATTCGCGCATGCGGAAGATGAACTGGCGGGCAACCACCTCGTTGCGGAAAGCCTTGCCGATCTGGGCGATTCCGAACGGGATCTTCATTCGGCCGGTCTTCTGGACGTTGATGTAGTCGACGAAGATTCCCTGGGCGGTTTCAGGACGGAGGTAGATGGTGTTGGCGTCATCGCCGAGCGAACCGAACTGGGTGCTGAACATGAGGTTGAACTGCCTTACGTCGGTCCAGTTCTTTGTGCCGGAAATCGGGTCCACTATATTGCAGTCCAGTATGATCTGCTTGTACTCGGCGAAGTCGTTGGCCTCTTCAGCCTTCTTGTAGCGCTCGTGCACTTCGTCGTAATGGGCCTTTTCGCGGAGGATATTCGGGTTGGTGGCACGGAACTTCTCCTCGTCGAAGCTTTCGCCGAAGCGCTTGCGTCCCTTGGCGACCTCCTTCTCGATCTTCTCCTCGATCTTCCCGAGGTAATCCTCGATAAGGTTGTCGGCGCGGTAGCGCTTCTTGGAGTCGCGGTTGTCGATGAGCGGATCGTTGAATGCAGCCACGTGACCGCTGGCGACCCAGGTCTTGGGGTGCATGAACACCGCGGCGTCGATGCCGACTATGTTCTCGTGGAGGCGGGTCATGGCCTGCCACCAATATGTCTTGATGTTGTTCTTGAGTTCAACGCCCATCTGGCCGTAGTCATA
Organism: uncultured Bacteroidales bacterium; assembly: GCA_900320385.1. Classification (GTDB taxonomy): domain Bacteria; phylum Bacteroidota; class Bacteroidia; order Bacteroidales; family UBA932; genus Cryptobacteroides. The sequence continues at coordinate 2,339 of ONSD01000036.1, read as the reverse complement.
GACGGCGGCAAGGCCGTCGTAGATCTCGCTGGAGGGGAAGATGAAGCCGTACTCCTTGCAGTGGGCAACCAGTACCTTGAATAATTCGTCCTGTGTCATTCTATTGTCTTTCTTGTACTTAAAGCCTGCAAATTTAAACATTTATTATTAATTTCGCGACTATGAAACGTTTAATGGCCATTATATCGGCCCTTGTCCTGCTGCTTGGCTGCGGAGGCACGGGCAACGATTTTGAATCGGCCCTCAAGGCCAAGATAGCAGAACAGACCGGCGATCCGGGTGCCAGGGTGCGTATCTTCAAGATGGAACAGACCGGGCAGAGCACCCTCGGCGAGGAACTCCAGCGCCGCAAGGATGTATTCCAACTGCAGATGAAGCAGAACGGACGCCTGTATGAGGAATATATGTCCAAGGGCAAGCCCCGCAACGCCATGCTCAAGCTGGAGGCTATCGACAAGGCCCAGAGGGTGCTGGTGCAGCTCGACAGCCTTGAAGAAGAATACGGCGACGTGCTGGACAGCGTCATCTTCTACGACTACCGCTTCTCGGGCGAGGCCGTCACCAAGGACAGCCGTTTCGACCTTTCGGAGGCCTATGCGGCCATCACGCCGGACGGCAAGGTGCTTTCGGTGAGCACTGACGTCAAGGACATCCACAAGAGTACCGGCCGCGCAATTCCCGGCTACGTGGACCTGTTCGAATAATTATTTGACTACAGAATAGCTGATTCCGAGTTTGTCGAGACCATAGAGGAGGTCCTGGCAGACGGCGACGCGGTACTTCTTCGAGTTCATCTCGATGCGGTAGCCTCTAGCGCGTTCGAATAGGTTGATCACGAGCTTCACGTTGCCCGAATTAGCCTTGAGCAGCTTTATCAGGGCGGCACGGAACTCCTTGTTGAGCGACTCGGAATCCAGGTTCAGCGCCAGAGCCTTCACATACGAATCGCTGATGTTCCCCAGCAGCGATATCTTGCCTATCTTGAAGGCATACGGCACCGTCTTGCCCTTGTCCCGGTCTTCCTGCCGCACGAAGTAACGCTCGTTGATCTCCCCCTCTATGAACAGTTGCGCATGCAGCTGCATATAGGGCATATACGCTTCGTAATCCTTTCCGAACAGGGCTATCTCATAGTTGCCGCTGTAGTCCTCGAGGGTGATGCGCGCCCCGGGTTTGCTGTTGCGGGTGATCAGGGTCTTGATGTCGGTGATGATGCCGGCTATCGCCGCCTTGCAGGGCGACTTGGCGCGGTCGCATTCGTCTATTTTGGCCGAGAGATCGGCCAGTTTGCAGGTGGTGAAATTCTCTATCTCGAAGGCGTAGCGGTCCAGCGGCTGGGCCGACAGATACATCCCCACGAATTCCTTTTCGCTCTGGAGCAGTTTCAGCTGGTCTTCCTCGCCCACGAACGGGGGCATGTCGGGCCGCTTGGGCTTGAGCTCTTCCATGTCGCCGAAGAGGGAAGATGCGCTGTCGAGGGTATCGTCGCGGTAGAGTTCGGCATAATGTACCAGATTGTCTATGAACGGGTTGCCGTCGGCGCAGGGGCAGAAGAACTGCGAGCGCTTGTATCCCATGGAGTCGAAGGCTCCCGCATGGACCAGGGTCTCGAGTGACTTGCGGTTCACGCTTCCGGCCATACGTTCCATGAAATCCCAGACGTCGGCGAAGGCTCCGCCAGTCTCCCTTTCGCTGATGATTGCCTCGACCACATTGTTGCCGAAGCCCTTGAGGCCGCCGAGGCCGAAACGGATATCCCCCTTCTTGTTGACCGAGAAGTCCTTTTCGGATTCGTTGATATCCGGGTTGAGGACCTTGATCCCGCCCTTCTTGCAATCGGCCATAATCTCCTTGAGCTCTTCCATGTCGGAGCTCTGCTGGGTGAGGTTGGAGGCCTGGAATTCCGAAGGATAATGCGCCTTGAGCCAGGCGGTCTGGTAACTTACCCAGGCGTAGCAGGCGGCGTGGCTCTTGTTGAAGGCGTATTTTGCGAACGCTTCCCAGTCGGTCCAGATCTTCTCAAGGGTCTTTCCGTCGTGTCCGCGTGCCTGCGCCCCCTCCATGAAGTCGGCCTTCAAGCCGTCGAGCACGTCTTTCTTCTTCTTGCCCATGGCCTTGCGCAGCTTGTCCGCCTTGCCGCGCGAGAAGCCGGCCACCGAACGGGAAATCTGCATGACCTGCTCCTGGTAAACCGTAACACCGTACGTGTCCTGCAGTATTTCAGCCATTTCCGGCAGGTCGTACTGTATCTTTGACGGGTCGTTCTTGCGCTCCACGAAGTCGGGGATGTAGTCCATCGGGCCCGGCCGGTAGAGGGCGTTCATGGCGATCAGGTCTTC
>ONSD01000097.1 GCA_900320385.1 uncultured Bacteroidales bacterium | reverse complement strand
GCCGACCGCTTGGTTGAGATAGAAGGATTCGAACCCTCACTGACAGAGCCAGAATCTGTAGTGCTACCATTACACCATATCTCAATGGGACTGCAAAGATACAACCGTTTTGGAGAAAAGCAAAAATTTTTGTAAATTTGTTATTATTCCCAGACAGTAATTTTGCTCCCGATATGATTAAAAAGTTTCTCTTTTCTGCTGCGATGCTGCTCGCAGCGGCCTGCCTTTACGGTAAAGACTACACTGTCAGCAGCCCCGACGGCAATCTCAACCTGACCATCTCCACCGGGAAAACCACTACCTGGAGCCTTGAGGTAAGGGGGAAGAAGGTGATGGAGGGTGGCCGCATCGCAATGAAGTTGCTGGACGGCAGGGTGCTTGGCGACAACGTCAAGGTCCGCAAGGCGCGCAATGACAGCGCCACTGAGTCCATCGAATCGCCCCTATATCGCCAGAGATCTTTCACTGCCCGTTATAACTCGCTGACCCTCAGTATAAAAGGTGATTACGCCATTGAGGCCAGGGCCTACGACGACGGTGTCGCATACCGTATTGTCACCGATTTCAAGAAGCCGTTCGCCGTCAGGGATGAAACCGTGGAGTATTCCTTCAACGGGAACTTCGACATGTTCGTTCCTTTCGTGGAGATGCGCAGCGACCGTTACGAAAGCTCGTTCGAGAGCTGCTACACCCGGCTTCGCATAGGTGACAGGAGCGGAGATATGGGCACTGCGGGCACGTTTACGCCGGAGCCGGGCAATCTGGTTTTCACTCCGGTATACGTGAGCCTCGGCGAGGCGGGCCGCCTGCTCATCATGGAAAGCGACGTCGAGGACTATCCCGGCCTGTTCCTGGTCCGCACGAAGACCGGATTCAAGGGAGAATTCCCCCCGCTTCCCAGGACCTATGCGCCGAACAGCAGGGGTGTTCAGAGGCAGACCGGCGTATATGATTACATAGCGGAAGCCTCCGGGCGGCGCTGCTTCCCGTGGCGCGCAGTGGGCTATGGCAAGGAAGACAAGGATCTCCCTACGAACAATATGGTCTACCAGTTGGCTGCTCCTAACCGCATAGGCGACGTGTCGTGGATTACGCCCGGCCTCTCCACATGGGACTGGTGGAACGCATTCCGCTTCCATGGAGTTGACTTCGAGGGGGGAATCAACACCGCAAGCTACAAGTACGACGTCGATTTCGCAGTCCGTTACGGTCTCCAGTACATTATACTTGACGAAGGTTGGTACAACACCCGTACCCTCGATGTAATGAATCCCATTCCGGATGTGGACCTTCCCGAGATCTGCCGTTATGCCGCTTCCAAGGGCATCAAGGTCATACTCTGGATTTCCAGCGGCCTTCTCGACGGTCAGCTCGAGAAGATATGCAGCCATTATTCCAGGATGGGCGTAGCCGGGTTTAAGGTAGACTTTTTCGACGCACAGGACCAGGCCACCGTGGCACAGGCGTACAGGATAGCCGAGACGGCCGCCAGATACCATCTGATACTCGACTACCACGGCTTCTACAAGCCTACGGGCCTGAGCCGCACCTATCCCAACGTGGTGAACTACGAAGGAGTGTTCGGCCTCGAGCAGCTCAAATGGATGCAGGACCTTTCGGCCGACATGCCCCGAAACGATGTCATCATCCCGTTCATACGTCAGGCTGCGGGCCAGCTCGACTACACCCAGGGGGCCCTCCGCAATGCCACCAAGAGCGCCTTCCGAGCTGTGAACGACAGACCCATGAGCCAGGGTACCCGCGCGCACCAGGTGGCCCTCTACATGGTATTCGATTCCCCGTTCGCCATGCTCTGCGATTCTCCGAGCGACTATCTCCGTGAACCTGAGACCACCGGCTACATAGCCTCCATTCCCACCGTCTTCGAGCACAGCCGAGTGCTGCAGGGACGCATCGGCGAGTACATCGTCACCGCCCGCGAAAAGGGCGGCAGATGGTATGTGGGAGGCATCACCGACTGGACCGCCCGCGACCTCACCCTCGACCTGGGTTTCCTCCCGCGCGGACGCAGCTACACTGCCAAAGTTTTCTGCGACGGCATGAACGCAGCCTATGTGGCAACGGATTACAAGCTTGAAAAACAGACAGTTACTTCAGCCGACAAGATGGAATTCAAGCTTGCTCCCGGAGGCGGTTTCGCCGTTATCTTCGAATAAGTGAAAAAGCGCTCCCTCGCATCCAGGCTCCTGCGGCTGGTATTCTTATGGATACCGGCTGCTTTCATAGTGCTGAGCCTGCTGTGGGTGCTGCTGCTCAAATGGGTGCCGCCGCCCGTCACCCCGCTTATGGTCCACCGTGCCGTGGAATACCGCAGCGACAAGGATTTCCACACCCATTATAAGTGGGTGCCTTACAGCAAGATGTCTCCCGAACTCGCCCGGGCGGTGATTGCGTCCGAAGACAATCTTTTCCTGCAGCATGACGGCTTCGACCGCGGTGCGATAAGGCAGGCGCTGAAGGAGAAGAAAGAAGGCCGGGCGCTCCGGGGTGCCAGTACGATTTCCCAGCAGACGGCGAAGAATGTCTTCTGCTCCCAGAGGCGGAGTTGGGTGCGGAAGGGCTTCGAGGCATATTTTACGGTGCTGATAGAATTGATATGGGGCAAACGGCGCATACTGGAAGTATACCTGAACGTCGCGGAGATGGGCAAAGGAATATATGGCGCCCAGGCTGCTGCTAAGGCATATTGGGGCGAGAATGCTTCCGCTGTCTCCCGCAGGCAGGCCTGTCTGCTCGCAGCCTGTCTGCCTTCTCCCCTCAAACGCTCTCCCGTCCGTCCGGGTGACTACACATCCCGCAGGGCATACGCCATCGCCTCCCTCGAGTCGAAACTCTCCTATCCCGACTGGATCTACCATAAATGACCGTCGCCATGCGGAACGCGCTCGTCAAACTCCATCTTGCAGTGCTCCTTGCCGGCATGACAGGGCTTTTCGGCCGCTTGCTCACGCTGCAGGAAATACCCCTGGTATGGTACCGCATACTTATAACCACGGTCGTGCTGATACCTGTCCTGGCCTTCAGCGGGAGGCTCGGGAAAGTTTCGCCCGGGGCGGCTCTCAGGATGGGGGGCACCGGCATGCTGCTTGGTATCCATTGGGTGCTTTTCTACGCCAGCATCAGGGCTTCCAATGTGTCGATAGGGGTGTTGTGCTATGCTCTCATCGGCTTCTTCACGGCCATACTCGATCCATTCATCAATAAAAGGCGCTTTGATTGGAAAGAATTGATATTCAGCGCTTTGACTCTTGTAGGACTGCTGCTCATCTTCAGTTTCGACTCACGCTACCGCACAGGCATCACCATCGGTGCCCTGTCGTCGCTGGTGGCTGCTTTCTTCAGCATGTTCACCAAGAAACTGACGGGGAAATATGAATATCCTTCGTCCACCTTCGTGCTCTACGAGATGATTGGCGGGCTGGTCTGCCTTTCGGCGGTGCTGCCTTTTTTCCTGGCCGGGAATCCGGGGGCCGGCATGGCTCCGGGCCTGCGGGACTTCCTGCTTCTGCTTGTACTCGCAGTCGTCTGCACCATAGGCCAGTATCTCCTGCAGTTCGACGCACTAAAAAAGGTATCGGCCTTTACCGTGAACCTGACCTACAACCTCGAACCCATCTACAGCATCGTTTTTGCGATGATACTCTTCGGGGAAGCCCGCGAACTTAATTTCTCGTTCTACCTTGGCCTCGCCATAATCGTCACCGCAGTGCTGCTGCAGAACTTCGTATACCGGCGGGAACAAAAAAGGCCGGCCAATGAGTGATGGCCGACCTTTTTGTAGGGACGATCGGATTCGGACCGATGACCTCTTCAATGTGACTGAAGCGCTCTAAACCAGCTGAGCTACGCCCCTGAATGAATAGCGGACTGCAAAGATGGCAACTTCTATCCTAAAATCCAATTTTTCCGCAAACTTTTTTCATTATCTTTGTAAGACCCTCTCATAGTACGCCCGAATGAAAAGTTTATTTATACTACTGGCACTCTGCACGTTATGCTTCTATGTACAGGCTGCAGTACCTCGCACCAATGTCCAGAAACTGGCTGAAAGGCTGGATCGCGAAGAACCCTTCGGCAACAGCATATGGGGAATATGTGCGGTGAATGTCAAGGGTGATACCATAGTTTCGCTCAATTCCCGCCGCCGTATGGTGCCGGCGTCCAACATGAAGCTGCTTACAACAGGGGCGGCCCTCGTTTCGCTCGGCGCGGACTATACGTTCAAGACTTCTTTCGGCTATACCGGATCCATCGTGGACAGCGTCCTGGTGGGCGACCTTTATGTGATAGGCGGCGGCGATCCCACCATAGGCAACCTGTTCTCGTATCTCCCTTCGGCGTCGAGCACCTTCGGCAAATGGCTCGCGGTACTCCGCGGTGCCGGGATAAAGAGGATAGAAGGCAACGTGATAGGCGACGGATCGTACTTCGACGGCAATCTGCGCCATACCGACTGGAGTTCCGAAGATGAGCGTACCAAGGACGGAGTGGTGCCCGCCGGCCTTACATGGAGGGGGAAGATGGGCGATCCTATGCCCGACGGCCCGCTGGCGGCGGTATCCCATTTCGTCAATTGGCTGTCTTCGGCCGACACTTCCTTCACCGTAAGCGGGAAAGCCCTCCAGGGGAAGGCGCCTTCGGCAGTAGTTACCGTGCTTCATGCACCTGAAGGCTACAGGCCCGATTCGCTGGTGATGCTGGGCAGCGTTCCCTCCCCGCAATTGCGTTCGCTTATCCGTACTGCAAATTACGAGTCGGACAACTTCACGGCGGAAACCCTGCTGAAGGCCTTGGGACTGAAGTTCAAGGGTGCCTCGGATTATACCTCGGCGACTTCAGCCCTTCACCGCGGACTCTCTCCGCTCGGAGTGGCCACCGCCAGCACTTCCATGCGCTTTGCCGACGGTTCTGGCCTTTCCCGCAAGAATTACGTAAGCCCCGCGTTCTTCGTGTCTTTCCTTCGTGCGATGGCCAGGCACGCACAGTACAAGACCTTCCTGAATTCCATCCCCAAACTGGGCTCCGGCACTCTCAAGACCCGCATGAAGGATTCGCCGAAGAGCGTCAAGGACCGCGTGTACATGAAGAGCGGATCCATGAACGGAGTGCGCTGCTTCAGCGGATACATTCTCGCCGGCGACGGCAATCCGTCGCGCACCATCTGCTTCTCGGTGCTCACCAACAACGCCGTGGCGTCATCTTCCAAGACAGCCCAGGTGCTGGATAACCTGATCGAGACCCTCGCACTCGAGAATCAGTGATCACAATACGGAACAACGAAAAACCGGCTCCTGTCGAGGAACCGGTTTCCCTATATTCGTTGACTTTCGGGTCTATTCTGCCTTCGGAGCTTCTTCAGCTTTGGAAGCGGCCTTCTTTGCGGGAGCCTTCTTGGCTGCGGGCTTCTTTTCAGCCTCGCCTTCGGCCTTCTCAGCCTTGGGGGCGGCCTTCTTTGCGGGAGCCTTCTTCACCGGCTTTTCGGCCGGAGCCTCTTCCGCCTTGGGAGCGGCTTTCTTTGCGGGAGCCTTCTTGACAGGCTTCTCTGCCGGAGCCTCCTCTGCCTTCGGTGCCTCTTCAGCCTTCTTGGCGGGCTTCACCGCGGGAGCTTCCTCTGCCTTGGGAGCAGCTTTCTTGACGTTTCCGAGCTTCTTGGGAGCCTTCTTTACGGGAACTTCCTCTTCGACCACATCGGGCTCGTCGGTGGCTACAAGTTCGCTGAGCCTTCCCCAGAGGGCGTTCGTCTGCTGGAGGACATCCTTGCTGAGATCGCTGAAGTAAGCCTTGACGGCCTTCTTCTCGACCTTGGCGGCAGCCCTTGCGCGGAACTCGTCGAAGAGGACTACAGCCTCGTCGACCAGGGCGCCGATGGCTTTCTGGTGTTTCGGTTTAGCCGCTGCACTTACCATGCAGTCTTCCACAAAAGCACTGAGTACGTACTCGATGTCTTTCTTGATGTCTCTAAGATTCATATCTAAAGTGAATTAATTCGGTGCAAAGATAGCAATTAATTTTAAACTGAAACATAGAAGCCAACTCTCTCTGGCCGCATTCTTAAGTGAGCAGACGTCTTGCCGCTTCTGAATGAATTCAAGATAAAATCAATATGTCACAGTGAACCGCTCCCCGTCGCGATCCCCTCCAGTCAATGTGCCGCCAATGATTTTCCCCTCGCTGTCATAAGTAAACGAGAAAGTTGTCGTGCCGGAGTCGCTTGTAACGGATGACGGGACGTGTTTGGTGTGCCAGCAGGCGATATAATCGTTAATCAAAGGAAATCCCGGAGGTTGAGCAAAGAGAAATGCGTTGAGCGAGACGCCGCACCAGGCGTTAGCGACATTCGAATATGTTATGGTTGCCTCTCCAGCAGCGTCTGTCAAATCAAAACCATCCCAAACGCAATCACTTGATCCGGGCCTGTAGAATCCATCGTCCCAAATGCGGGACATTGTCCCGTCAAAATTATATCCGATAAGTGGCTCTCCTTCTATCCAGGCGACATTTCCGCGCCGTGTCAACGTCATGCTTCCGTCAATGGAGATGGATCCATCGTCATCATACTTAAAAGTAACGGTCTCACCTGAAATGCTTAAAGAGGCCAGTCTGGAATCGGTATCGCTGATATAAGTAAACGTATAATCGGTTGTGATGCCGGCTCCGGGAACGATGACATTTACCGCTCGAAATACAGGTTGCTTGATTTTGTGCTGATTGCGCCCGTACCGTCGTCGACATGACCGAGTATCCGCCTGATATGAAGGATGTTGCGTCCATAGTAGTCGGGCTGTGAGGGGTCCAGGGAATTGATGCGCACGATCTGCGAAGAATGGATCATCCTCCCTTCGCCGATGTACATTCCCACATGTCCCACCGAAGTGTTCCCGAAGAAGATGAGGTCGCCCGGCTGCATGTCGGCGAAAGCCACTTCCTCTCCGCAGAGCACCTGCTGGCTGGCGTCACGCGGGAGGAGTATCCCCTGCATGAAATAGCACAAGCCAACCAGGCCGCTGCAGTCAAAGCCCTTTACGCTCATCCCTCCCCACATGTAGGGGACTCCCATGAACAGCTTGGCGCGTCCGATCAGCTGCTGCGCAATCTGTCCTTCAGGCATCCTGCCCCCGTCCATCTTGCTTCCGCCATGGATCTCACCCCAGCGGCGCGCAGCCCATCCTGCGAACGGTTCCACGTCACTTTCCCTTACCCATCCGGCTTCGCCCTGGGGTGTTTCCACCGCCAGCCAGTCTTCGTGTGCGGGGGCTTCACGGCACAGGATGATGTCGCTCATGAGCAGGTCGCTGACCCTGGCGGAAGAATCCGAAGGACCGGCGAACACGTGGGTGTATTCGGCTGTGCAGATGTATTTGGGTTTGCGGAGATATCCTTCAGCCTGTGTACGGGTGAGGGGACGCAGTTTCGGGCTCCATTCCCCGGCCTCCTTCTGCTGTGACGCAGAAAGGGCCGAAGTGGGTGCCAGGGCAAGCTCGTTGATCCATCCCTCATAGGGTTCGGGAGTGCGCACCTTTACCCAATAACCCTTCCGCTCAAGCACTTGCACAAGCGTTCCCATGCGTGTCTGGCTCACGCATTCCGACGAATACCTGGTCTCTGCCCGCATGTAAGCGCTGCTTGTGTTCACCACGGCCCAATGGTCTCCATCGGGAAGAACTGCTTTGGCATCCGCCCGGGCGCAGGCAGAGCACATAATGACGGCAACTGCCGCAAAGATGATTCTACGCATAATGCAAATGTAGGAAAATCTGCTGAATCTCAAACGGTCATCCGGCTTTTCCCGGTGTGTGCATGCTACTGCGAATTATTTGCTATATTTGCAAGCTATGAACAAAAGAACGATAGCGCTCTTGATGCTGGCCTTCCTGGCCGCTCAGGCCTGCGATATATTCAACTCTTTCAAGCACGACGACGTGGTGGTGGCCAAGGTAGGTCGCAACCGCCTCTATCTCTCGGACTTGGAACGCTATATACCGGACGGCTCCTCGCCCGGGGATTCTGCCCGCATCGCCCGGAACTTCATCGATTCATGGGCGGTCGAGCACGTTTTCGTGAAATCCGCCGAAAAATATCTGAGCAAGGAGGAGCTCAACGTCGACAGCGAACTCGAGGAGTATCGCAAGTCGCTGCTGCGCTACCGTTACGAACAGCGCTACATCAACGCGAATCTCGACACGGCCATAACCGCATCGCAGATCCGCGAGTGGTACGATGCCCATCAGGAGAATTTCAATCTGGTCCGCCCCATACTCAAGGTCCGCTTCGTCGATATCATGAAGGGTTCCCCGAACGAAGGCGAGATCCTTGACAAACTCTCCGCAGACGAGCCTCAGCTGATCCATGACCTCGACAGCCTGGCATATTCTTCCGCCCTGAGTTTCAAGGATCTGTCGGACCGATGGACCGATGCTGCAGAACTTGCCAAGGACTTCGGCACCGACTGGCGCACCCTCATGGGCCAGATTAAGGGAAAGGTCGTCAAGATCGAAAGCGAAGGTGACGTCAAGGCCGCTTATGTGTTCGATATGCAGAAAGACGGAGTAGCTCCGATCGAGTTCTGCGCCGGAACCATACGCGACAACATACTCAGTGAAAGAAAACGCGCCCTGCTGGTGAATTTGGAACAGGACTTGCTTACCAGTGCACGGGAAAACAAAGACTTTACAATCATCTCCAAAGAATGAAAAGAATCACAGCCATATCCATCCTCCTCGCCCTCTGCATCCAGGCGGGCGCACAGCGTTACGGCGGCGGGCTGATCGATAAATCCGTTGCGGTGGTCGGCGGCGAACTCATCACCCTGTCGGACATCGAATCCCAGGTGCAGATGATGGCCGCCGAAGGCCAGTCATCCGACCGCACCACACGCTGCGCCCTGCTCGAGCAGATGATGGAATCGAAACTGTTCCTCATGCAGGCCCGTCTCGACTCCCTGAACATCAACAACGACTATGTCGAGATGAACCTCAACCAGAGGATAGACCAGATGCGCACCGTCCTCGGCGGCGACCAGCAGGCGGAGGAATACTTCCACAAACCCATCT
>ONSD01000168.1 GCA_900320385.1 uncultured Bacteroidales bacterium | reverse complement strand
CATGAACGACCGGGAGATTTCGGCAGCCGACGGTGCCTACACCCTGAGGGAAAGCGGCAGGCTGAAGGTTGAACTGTTCCGCGAAGACGGGAGCAAAGAAGTAATCGTCAAGGAGATAACGGTAAGATGAAAAAGGTCCTGTGCATATTGCTGCTGTTCCCCGCCCTGCTGTGTTCATGTGTGAAGGACGATTTCCGGCCGGTGTTCATCCAGACGGAGGAGACCTGCCTGATGCAGCGCGGGAATACCGTGTTCTCTTACGATCCCCTCACCTGCCAGATGGGATTCAACCGCGAAAAGAACGAATTCCGCGTGCATACCGACAACATGTCGGACTTCTACATAGTCACCCTGGACCGTATTCCCGTTCAATTGGGCGAGAAGGTCGAAGGCACCATCGTGTGGACTACCGAAACATCTATCTACACCAGAAAGAAAATCACCCTCGAAGCGGTAAGGATCGAGGGTGAGAGGATATGGCTGTGGCACGAACAGAGCCGTACCGGAGTGACTGTATCAGCACTCGAATGATTTGGCGATGGCGATGAAGTCGTCGGCCTTGAGGGCAGCGCCGCCAATGAGTCCGCCGTCGATGTCTTCTTCGGCGAAGAGTTCCTTGGCGTTGGAGGGCTTGCAGGAACCGCCGTACAGGATGGTGGTTTCCTCGGCTACGGCCTTGCCGAATTTGCCGGCGAGAACCCTGCGGATGCAAGCGTGAATCTCTTCGGCCTGCTCGGCGGTGGCTGTCTTGCCGGTGCCGATAGCCCATACGGGTTCGTATGCTACGATTACCTTCTTCATATCTTCGGCGCTGAATGCGAAGAGGACATTCTCGATCTGGGCGGTGACGACTTCGAAATGCTTGCCGGCTTCCCTCTGTTCGAGGTTCTCACCGACGCAGAGGATGACTTCGAGACCGGCTTCGAGGGCCAGCTTGACCTTCTCGACGAGCTTTTCGTCGGTTTCGCCGTAATACTGCCTGCGCTCGGAGTGGCCGAGGATGGTATAGCCGCATCCTGCCGATTTGAGCATGTCTACCGACACTTCACCGGTATAGGCGCCCTTGGTATGGTCTGCGCAGTTCTGCGCGGAAAGGCCGATACGGGTTCCGCCGACTACTCCGGCTACCGGGCACAGATGTGTGAAGGGAGGAGCGATGACCAGACCGACTTCCGCCGGTACCTCGTTCGATTTTTCCAATACTGCTTTGGCGAGTTCGACGCCCTCGGAAACGGTGGTGTTCATCTTCCAGTTCCCGGCTACTATTTTCCTGCGCATAATTGATTGTTTTTAAGTTCTGTTTGAATTGCAAATTTAGCAATAATTGCCCAAATTTGCAGAATAATTGATTATGAAGATGAAAAATTTCGTAGAAGAGCTGAAGTGGCGCGGGATGATACATGACATCACCCCAGGAACGGAGGAAGAATTGGGCAAAGGCCCCATGGCCGCATACGTTGGAATAGACCCGACCGGAGATTCACTGCACATCGGACACCTGGTCAGCATAATGATACTCAAGCACTTCCAGGCATGCGGCAACAAGCCTTACGCCCTGGTGGGAGGTGCGACCGGAATGATAGGCGACCCGTCGATGAAGAGCAAGGAGAGGAACCTTCTGGACGAGCAGACCCTCGGCCACAACGTCGCCTGCATCAAGGCCCAGCTGGCGAAATTCCTCGACTTCGAATCCACGGCTCCCAACAAAGCCGAACTCGTGAACAACTACGACTGGATGAAGGACTACAGTTTCATCAATTTCACCAGGGACATAGGCAAACTGATCACGGTCAATTACATGATGAGCAAGGATTCGGTAAAGAAGCGCCTCAGCCGTGATTCTTCCGAGGGCATGTCCTTCACCGAATTCAGCTATCAGCTTCTTCAGGGATATGACTTCCTGTATCTGTACGAGCACGAAGGCGTCAAGCTCCAGCTTGGCGGCGCCGACCAGTGGGGCAATATCACCACCGGTGTGGAAATGATACGCAAAGTGCTTGACAGCCAGGCATATGCACTCACCTGCCCCCTCATAACCAAGTCCGACGGCAGCAAATTCGGCAAGACCGAAAAGGGAAACATCTGGCTCGATGCCGAACGCACCAGCCCTTACGAATTCTACCAGTTCTGGCTGAATGTCGCCGACGACGACGCCGAGCGCTACATAAAGATCTTCACCATGCTCGACCGCGGGATTATCGAGGCGGCTGTGGAAGAGCAGCGCGCCGATCCCGGCCGCAGGACCCTGCAGAAGCTGCTTGCAAAGGAAGTCACCGTCATGGTCCATGGGCAGGAGGAATACGAGAAGGCCGTCGCCGCATCCCAGATGCTCTTCGGCAAGAGCACTTCGGAAGACCTCCGCAAGCTTGACGAGCGCACCTTCCTGAGCGTGTTCGCCGGAGTCCCCACCTTCGAGATCGAAAGAGGCAAGCTCCCCTGCGGGATACTCGACTTCCTCGCCGTCGAAACCGGCATCTTCGCTTCCAAGGGAGAGGCCCGCAGGGCGATCCAGGGCAATGGATTCAGCGTCAACAAGGACAAGTTCACCGATCCCGCCGGCGAGATCGGCGAAGCCGATATCATCGATGGCAAATACATCCTTGCGCAGAAAGGCAAGAAAGACTATT
>ONSD01000029.1 GCA_900320385.1 uncultured Bacteroidales bacterium | reverse complement strand
CTGCTGTTCTCGGCATATGACGGATGAACGTAAGCGTCGCAGGCCAGCAGCCCTTCCTTGATGCCTTCTGCCTGTGTCCGGCCGCAGAATTCAACTCCTACATCACCGGGAACTATCCCCAGCTTGCGGGAAATGTATCCCGCCATCTTTTGCCTGCTGTGGATTCCGTTCACCCGCCAGTGGACAGGCACGCCCTTTTCCTTGAGCAAGGCCGCCGTCCTGAGTACCATATCGACGCCCTTGTACCATTGCGGGCCGATGTTACTCTGCAGATTGAGCGTCCCCCCGAAGTGGTACGTCCAGCTTTCACCTTCGATGTCCCTGCGCATCACTTCTTCGCAATGGAAATACCTCGACCCCGGAGACAGGGCCCTTACCGCTTCACGGTCCCAATCGGTACGTCCGATCCAGTTCTTGACATATGTCGCTATCTTCCTCTCCCTTTCCGCTTGATGGAGGAAAGTGAGGTACCTGCTGTAATCGTCGGCTTTCAGCAGCCTTTTCACCAGGCCGGAAGGCTTCCACAGCGGGGATGCCGCCTTGAGGTCCGCCTTGGAGAAGCCCGGGGGAAAGTAAGCAATGGAGAAAAGCGTAGCAAGGCCCTGGATATGTACGGCGAAAGGCTTGTTCAGCAGCGGTATGACGCTTGCTATATTGTTCTCCGAGCCCCAGACGTGGATTATGTCCGGATTGAACGAGTCGGCTTTCCGTTTTATAAGTCTTGCTATCCTTACGTCCTCAGACGGACTTTCAAGGGTAAGGTTGCGGAAAGGATAGCGCCTGCGCCATTTGCACTCGGGGAAGAGGACGGGCATGTATGTAACCCTCCCTTCCCGGAGTTCCTCCCCGTCGCGGTCCGACAGGAATACGATACCGAGGTCGATGTCGGCATTCTCCGCCATCAACTTGTCCTGCATCGCTCCTATCCATCCGCCGGAGCGTTCCAGTCCCTTATGCTTGTAATTGCCCCCGTTCTGGGCTATCCATAACACCCTCATGCCTTTGCCCCTCCTTCAACAGCCGTGCCCCCGACGCTTGACCTTCCGTCAAGATCGATATAATGGCATTTGTGTGTGGACACCCTCTCGCTTTCAGGCGGGAACTGCATGTAGTTGCCGTAGATCCGGGTCAACACCTTGTCATATTCGGCGGGGAGCATGACTTCCATCCCTTCGAATGAACCTGAGACCCCTTTCCCGAACCATTCTTCGGGCATGCAGAGCCTGTCGTAGGAGGACCACAGGTAATAGTTGGCTACCATGCCGGTGGAGCCGAATGGATGCGCAGTTTCCAGCTTCCGCATCCTTTTCAGAAGCCTTTCCCTCTTCGCCGTCCTCCCGGTACACACTTCCAGATATTTAAGGATTGCGAGGGGATGGAACTGGGCAAGTTTCAGGCGGACCCACTTCCAATCGTGTATTTCGGACAAACTGAACAGCCTTTTCCTGTACTTCTGGCTCAACAGGTAATCTTTCCGATAGCGTTCCATATCGGAGGAGATGCCATCGATGGGAAAGATGTCAATACTGTTTCCGAGAATCACATGCTGGCTTTCATATTCGCGAAGGGTGGTATGTCTGTCGGAAAGCTTTGCGAATGCAGCAAAGTATCCGGGAGTGAATCGGAGTTCGAGCAGTTCGTAGTCGTCGTTCTCCACTTCCGGCCTCATGCCCATCAACTTCTCGTAGTCCGGCCTCGGCATCTGGACGTCGATGTCGTCGTCCCAAGGAATGAAACCTTTATGGCGTACGGCTCCTATCGCCGTCCCGAAAGCACAATAGTATCGCAGGCCGTGTTTGTTGCAGAAACCGATGAAATAACGCAGGATTTCCAGCGCATTCCGTTTCTTCTTCTCAAGCAGTTCGTCCGTAATAACCATATCAGCTCTTTTTCGAAGGATTTGGGAATAATTTCCTTATCATGCCGCGGAGGATATCCTTCTCGGTAGTGTCCATGCCTGTGAAATATATCAGAAGCAGGTATATGGCAACGAAAACCAGAGAGGTGGCTAACAATTTCGCAAGCGGTGATTCCAGGCGCACTGCCATAAACAGCGGGAGGGCGGTGGACAATGCGGTCACGTACAATATCTTCCACATCACCTTGAGGCAGTAATCCTTGATGTCCAGGCCAATCAGATAGTGCATCCAGATGATGCGCGCCACGGCGCAGACGAGATTCCCGAGCATGTAAACTACCAGTACGCTGCTGACCGGATGCCCGTTGCGCAACAGCAGCCACGATACGGGAAGGATCATTATCTTGATGCAGGAGATCATTATCTGGTGCACCTTGAGGTTGCCTGTGGCGTGCACTGCAGTAATCAGCGGGTTGCCGAACGACTCGAATATGGAGAATCCTATCATCAGGTTGACGAACAGCCCTGCATTATCCGGGACTTTTACCAGCCAGAGGTCAAGCAGGTAATCGACATTCAGCATGATGGGGAAGGCGATTAGGAAGTACAGGAAGTAAGAGAACTTGCTCGAAGAATAGAGCAGCTTCATGAAATAGTCCCTGTCGTTCGCGGCGTAGCTTTTTATTATCTGAGGACTGTAGCTCTGCCCGAAACTCAGGAGGAAGCTCCACATCTTGTTCTGTACGTTGGTCGCTACGCCCAGGCCTGCGTTGGCCACGAGTCCGCCGAACTTGTTGAAGAAGATGCTGATGCCCTGCTTCACCGCGGTGTCTGCACCGTTCACGAGCAGGGAATAGCCCGAGTACCCCATGAGATCGAGGAACGTCTTCTTGTCCCAGTACCGGGAATACCGGCATTCGGGGAAGCGTTTCCTGCAGTACAGGTACACCCATATCAATATGCCCAGTGCAAGGAGTGTCAGATACAGGGCATAGGCGACGAGTTTGTCGATCGGTGATACCAGGAGCAGATAGACGATAGCGAGCCGTCCGACGGCGTCGATGATGCTCATAAGGGCGAAATAGTCCATCTTTTCGTGGGCTATCACCAGCGAATTGAACGGGGTGCGTAGTATGCCTATTATGAAGTTGAGCAGGGAAATCTGGTATACCCACATGGCCGCACCGGTCCTGCCCGGCGGGATGTCGAGATATCTGTATATGAACCAGGGACCGATGGCTTCGGAGAGCACGATCACGATGCCGCAGAGCGCCAGTTCGGTGTTCATGCTCATCGAGAATGTCTTCTGCAGTTTGTCGATGTCGCCGGCTCCGAGGTCGAAGGTGAGATATCGCGAGGTCGCGTTGGTAAGTGCCGTCTGCAGGAAGGCGAACATCACAACCAGGGTGCCAACGAGATTGTACAGACCATAATCGTCCAGTCCGAGTATCCTCATTATTTCCCGCGAGGTGAAGAGCCCGATGGCGAGCGTCAGCAGCATGCGCAGGAAGAGGAATCCCGTGTTCTTTATGACCCTGTCCGACCTTGTACCCATTATGACCCTGCCTTTTTCATTCCCCACTCATACACCTCATCGATTCGCGGACAAGCTGCGCCGTGCCCGTGCGCGAGGTTGCGGATGAACCTGAGGCCATAGGGGAAATCCTCAGTGAAATATCTGCTTGAATAATCCGGCACATAGCCGCCTGCTGCCTTTTTCATGGGGGAGAGTATGCCCTTGAACGCATCGATGCTGCGCAGTTTGGCCGCCAGCGATGCGGCATCGGAACTCTCATAATAATCCAGCACGGGCGGAATCGCCCCTTCCCTTACCCCGAGTTTGCGGAGCAGTTCCTGGAACTCTCCGTCCATCTCGATGTATAGGGCTGCGGCCTCCTCGGTCCATCCCTCGTAGAACAGGGACCGTTCCGCATACGGAGTCCCGTTCCAGTCTTTCCACATTGTATAGAGCCTCGAGGTATGGAGCAACGGGTTGCTGTTAGTGAGGCTCGCTTCGTAAAAATCCGCCAGTTGTTCCACCGGGATGCCGAAAAGATCCTCCAGAGTGCCGCAGAAACCGTCATCCAGGTTCTCAAGCGCCGCGTACAACCTTGTTTTCGTGCCTTTGATTTCCACGCAGCGGCCGTATTCCACGGTCCTGCAGATGAACGGCACCCTTTGGAAACCGAAAAGCGGCTGGGACTCCGGCAGGGAATCGTGTGCGATGAAGAAAAAACCGGTGCTGCTCACGATGCTCCCGACCACGGTGGAAGGGGAGAGGAAGGGTTTCAGCCGTTCCAGTTCTTCTTTTATGGCGAATCCGGGCAGGCACAGAAGGATGACCTCCGCTCCGACTGCCGCTTCGCGGGCCGAGGAAGTGATTCGGAAAGGCCTGCCTTTCAGGACTTTCCCGTCCGGCATACGGCATTCCAAGGCACTGCTCCATGCTTCAGGGTGTCTCGTGCACACGGTGACACTGCATCCTTCCCTTGCAGAAAGGAACGCTGCGCATGCATGTCCGAGATTGCCTCCTCCGCAGATGGTCAGTTCCATGGACTACAATTCGTTTAATGCGGCAACAAGGGCGTCGTTATCGGCGGAATTGCGTATCGACACCCGGATGTAATTTCGGCCTTCGAGCCCGGTCTTCGAGTCGCAGTCCTTTACCATGATGCCATGGTCGGCGAGCAGGACGCGGGTGAGTTCGTGCGAAGTGTACCTGCCGCGTATCTGCAGGCAGAAGAAATTGGCCTGGGAAGGCAGGACCGTCAGCCACGGAATCTGTTCCAGCAGGGAGAGGAACCTCGCCCTTTCGGCAGTGAATTTCCTACATGCCAGCCTGTAATCACCGGCGTACTTCCCGAATATCTGCATGAAGAACTCTGCAAAGGAGTTTATGTTCCAGATGCTGACGTCCCTGCGGACCTTGGCGATGAAAACCGTATCGCTGCAGGCAAGTATGCCCAGCCTCAGCCCCGGTACGCCGTAACTCTTTGAGATGCTCTTCATTACGAGCAGGTTCGGATACTTTTCGAGTATGCTGTCGTCCAGGAGGGAATTGTGCTCGAAATCATCGCTGAAATCGACGAAACTCTCGTCGATGATCAGTTTGATGCCTTTGCGGCCGCTCCATTCCAGAAGTTTCTCCAGACCCTGGGGCCCTATGAAGTTTCCGGACGGATTGTCGGGATTGATGAGCAGCAGGTTCGCAATGGCCTTGCCGTCGTAGAAAGATATGATGTCATCCTGGTCGTAGCGGAGACTGTCGCCCGGCACAGTCATGGGGACGATGGCTTCTTCCGGGAGCCGGTGCGGATATTCTTCGAAGGTCGGGAAGATGATGCCGGTCTTGCCCGGGAGGAGGGACAGCGCGCTTTTTATGAGTTCCGAGGCCCCGTTGCCCGCCACCACGTACCTGCGGTCGATGTGGAAGCAGTTGCCGGCCAGCAGGGAATTGACCGCCATCCCTGATGGATACTCGGTAAGGAGCGAGGCGAAGCTGTTCCGCATTTCGTCGACCATGCGGGCCGGAGGGAAATACGGATTCACCAGATAGCAGAAATCCAGCATCTTGGGGAAGCGCCAGTGTCCGCCATAGCGCCCGTTGAAGCGGTTGAGCATCTCTTCGTTGTCGGCGAACAGGGTTTCGGCGATGTCCAGGTCGGCCGCGTCATCGATCTCATACCACTTTGAGTCCCCTATAGGTAGGGCCTTGAGATTGCTGTCGTCGAGGAAGGTGATCACCCGGAGCACCTGTTCGTAATACTCATTGTCACCCATGCTTTTGCAATAGGCGTCGAGGAAGGGGAGGTATGTATGACGCG
>ONSD01000126.1 GCA_900320385.1 uncultured Bacteroidales bacterium | reverse complement strand
GGAACATCTCCTGGAGCAGCACGCTCAACGCTTCCTGGATGAAGAACAAGATCGAGAAGTTCGACAACAAGTTCGAATGGGGTTCAGTAATGGCTTCGGGTATGGCCGATCAGGCGACCATCATCATGGAAGGTGAGCCCATCGGCAGTATCTTCGGATATGTCTGGACGGGTATCAAGGACGGCCTTGACACCTACGAGGACCTCGACGGCATTGCAGGTATCGGCGGTAATGACCGCAAGATCATCGGCAAGGCCACTCCGGATTTCATCTTCGGATGGAACAACTCCTTCACCTATAAGAACTGGGGCATGAACATGTTCTTCACCGCAGCCCTCGGTGCCCAGAGGCTCAACATGGTCAAGGCTACCATGGCTTCGCTTTCCGGCGACTTCGCCATGATCACCCTGGCAGATGCATACTACGAGGCAGGCGTGAACTATCCCGCACTCGGCGTGGCAGGCAACCAGCCCCAATACGTATCCACAAGGTGGATGGAGAAAGCAGATTACCTGCGCCTCCAGAACCTGAGCCTCTACTACACGCTCAGGAAGGACGTCACCAAATTCGCGGACGTACGCTTCACCCTCAGCGCACAGAACCTCTTCACCATCACTCCCTACACCGGTTATGACCCTGCCGGAGCCAGCCGCGGCGGCAACGCCGATTACGATGCCGGTATCGACATGGGTGCTTATCCCACCCCGAGGACCATCACTTTCGGCGTCAGGTTTGACTTCTAATCCTTAAAATGAAAGAAACCATGAAATCCAAGATATTTTTCATAGGTGCCGCATTGGCGGTAACAGCTCTTCTGAGTGCCTCGTGCAAAGATTTCCTTCAGGAAGATCCAAAGGGCAGGCTTACTCCCGAGACGTTCTTCGCTACGCAGAACGACATTGACATGAGCATCACCGCCATGTACAGGCTCATCAGTAACGCAAACTATGCACCGGACCCCAACGGCTGGGCATATTGCGGTGACGACATGACTACCCACTGGGGCAGCAACAAGGGCCGCTTCGCAGAAGTGGACGGTTTCTATGCCTCCAACGACTCCGACGTGACCAACGGCGGCAACAGCGTCTGGAGGACCCGCTACAACGTCATCAAGTGCGCAAACTGGATACTCGAGAATGTCGAAAAGGCCGAGACCAGCGAGGCCGAAATCAATATAGCGAAAGGCCAGGCCCACTATTGGAGGGCGGCTTCGTACCTTTATCTGGTACAGGCTTACGGCCAGATTCCGCTGGTCCTCACTACCGAGAACGATAATTTCGAGACTCCGCTGTCTTCCATCGAAGATGTCTATGCGCAGATAGTCAAAGACCTTACCGATGCCGAGACCGAACTGCCGGCAGTATTCTCAGGTGATCCCCGCCACAAGAACGGAGTGGATCTCTACGTGAACGAGGCAGGTGCCAAGGCCACCCTGGCAGGCGTTTACATGGCAATGGCCGGATATCCCCTCAACAAGGGAACCGCCTATTATACCCTTGCAGCCACCAAGGCGAAGGAAGTTATCGACGGTGTGAACAGCGGCAAATATGCCTACGCTCTCGAGCCGGAGTTCAAGTTCGTTTACGCGATGGACCACAACTACAGCAAGGAAGTGCTCATCGGCGCTACCTACATGAATCAGGACGGTGGCTGGACCCAGCCTTCGATGTGTACCTCCGCCAACCTCTTCGAGAGCCTCGGCGGCTGGGGCGACTGCTGGCCTGAAATCAAATACTGGAAAGAGTATCCGGAAGGACCCCGCAAGGACGCAGTCTTCAATCCCCAGATCCTCGTTCCCAACGATGCCGCAAGCGGCGTACTCCACAACTGGTGGGACAAGGACAGCGATGGCAACTACCTGATCAGCGAACACCATCCCATGTTCAGCATCTTCTCCGTCAACGACTCGGGCTCCAGCAATATCAATGCCCCGTACGATTACACCCTTAAGACATCCACCCGTATGACCAACAGCATGTGGCATCGCATGCTCCGCTATTCCGAGGTTCTCTGCTGGTATGCCGAGGCTGTGGGCCGCGGCGGACAGGGCGACCAGGCATTCGCAATGGACTGCCTCAAGCAGGTCCGCGACCGTGCCGGTTACGACAAGCCCGTTTCGGCTGCCACCCTTGCAGAGGATGCTATGAACGAACACGGATATGAGGTTGCCGGCAACTTCACCGCCCTCTTCCCGCGTGCCGCAGACATGCTCCGCATGAACATCCTCAAGGACCATTTCGCATACCGCGTTGCTAATCCCGGTGTAGAAGTAGCTCCCGGCGTAGTCATCAAGGAAGACATCGTTCCCAAGGCTTCCAGCTGGAATGACAATATGAACTATCTGCCTTACTCTTACAACGATTCTGAAAAGAACCCCAACCTTAAGAGATAAGGTTCACTATCCGATCATGGGCCGGCCCCTGGTTAATCCGGGGCCGACCTTGATTTTATATTGATAATACTTAGTTAACCCTAGCGAATGAAAACATTCAAATTCCTGAGTACTGTCATTGCCCTAATCACGGCCTTACTCCTTTCGCAGGTGGACCTTTCCGCCCAGAAAGGTTCGGTAAAGCTCACGGAAGAGACAGTAATCATCCCGACTTACCGTCAGGATGCACCCAATCCCATGCCCCGCTTCTTTGAAGGCCACAGCCATCAGGGCGTTCAGAGACGCATGTACCCCTATCCTTTCGACGACGGACTCACTCCTATCAAGGAAGACAAGGAGCATCCCATGATCCATGTCGAAAACGAATTCATAGACCTTGGAATCAGCACTGAACTGGGCGGCAGGGTCTATTATGCCGACGACAAGAGCAACGGCTACAACTACCTGTACCACAACCATGTGATCAAACCGTCGCTCATCGGTATGCTGGGCAACTGGATCTCGGGCAGCCTTGCCTGGGGTTTCCCCCACCATCATGGCCCGAATACGGTGCAGAACATGGGTTATGTCATCGAGGAGAACGAAGACGGCAGCAAGACTGTCTGGATCCGCTCCTGGGACAGGCTCATGAGGATGGAAGCAATAGTCGGATACACCGTCTATCCCAATTCCTCAATACTCGAGATGACCATGCATCCGAAGAACAGGACCGCGCTCCCCAACTCTTTCCTCTTCTGGACCAATCCCGCAGTGCACTGCGACACGCTCTACCAGGTCATCTTCCCCCCGTCGGTAGGATATATTACCGGCCACGGCAAAAGCCAGATGACCACATGGCCCATTGCCGACGACGTTTATAACGGCTTCGATTATGACGGCTACGACATAAGCATGTGGAAGAACACGCATGTGCCTTCTTCCTTCTTCTCGTGGAACCCGACCGAAAACTATTTCGGAGGCTACGACTATGGCAAGCATGCAGGTACCGCATGGGTGGGCAACAGATACGTCAGCCCCGGCATGAAATACTGGGCGGACGGCAACAACCCCAACGGTCTCAAGACCAACGACGGCCTCACCGACGAAGACGGCAGGTACATCGAACTCATGGCCGGTTTCTACACCGACAACCAGCCCGACTACAGCTGGCTCCAGCCTTACGAAACCAAGATTGGCAAGATGGTGTGGTTCCCGATCAGGGAGCTGGACGGCCTCAAATACGCCAACCGCAACGGCGCCCTCAACTACTTCATCGAAGGCGGCAAGCTCGACTACAGGCTCAACACCACTTCGCCGCACCAGGCGAAGGCCGTAGTGCTCAAGAACGGCAAGCCCATTCTGGAGAGGAACATCTCCATCAGCCCCAAGGAGCCCCGCAAACTGGAAATCGACCTCCCTGCCGGCACGACCGAGAACGACCTCGCGTTCGCACTGCTTGGAGAAGCCGGTGACACGCTGCTTTTCTTCGCTCCCGCAGAACACCCCGGACCGGATTACGACAAGCCGGAACCCCTCAAGGGATTCCCGAAGCCTGCCGAAATCAAATCCGTGGAAGAGCTCTACCTTACCGGACTCAGGCTCGACCAGTTCTACAACGCCAACGTCGACCCCGTTCCCTACTACGAAGAGGCTCTCCGCCGCGATCCGGGCGACTACCGCGTGAACACCCAGATGGGTATCAGGGCCATCAAGGCATATGACCTCGATGCCGCCGAGAAGTACCTGCGCGAAGCCGTGAAGAGGATCACCATGAACTACACCAGGCCCCGCGACGGCGAAGCCCAGTACCTCCTCGGACTGGTGCTCAAGATCAAGGGCCAGTACGAAGAAGCCTACGAGCTTCTTTACAGGTCCAGCTGGTCGGCCGCACAGCATACCCCCGCCTACTTCAACCTTGCCGTAATCGACTGCATCAAGGGTGAATGGGACAAGGCCCTCGGCCACGTCGACCTCTCGATCGCAACGAACACCGACAACATGCGCGCCATCGACCTGAAGGCCTACGCCCTCAGGAAGTCGGGCAAGAAAGCCGAAGCCGCCGACCTGCTCAAGTGCGCCATCGACACATGCAAGATCGACCCGATGGCCTTCAACGAGCTGGGCAAGCTTGAAGGAGCCAAGTGGGCCTCCCTGATGGACAAGGTGCTGGTGGACAACGTACAGCTTTACCTCGAACTCGCATGGGAATACGCCGAAATGGGCGCATGGCCCGAAGCCGTCGAGGTCCTGGACAAGATCATCGCCAAGGGCTGCACCCTCCCCACCCTCTTCTACACCCAGGGTTACATGTACTCCAAGATGGGACAGAAGGCCAAGGCAGAGCAGCTCTACCGCAAGGCAAGCACCCTCCCCTCCGACTACTGCTTCCCGTTCAGGCTCGAGGAAGTATTCGTGCTGAACGCCGCCATGGAGGCGAATCCCTCAGATGCAAAGGCACCATATTACCTCGGCGACCTTTACTACGAGACCCAGCCCGACAAGGCTATCGCACTCTGGCAGAAATCGGTTGACACCGATGCCTCCTTCTACATCCCGTACAGGAACCTGGCATGGGCCTACAAGACCAACAAGCAGGACTACAAGCTGGCACAGGATTACATAAAGAAGGCTGTGGCGCTCAATCCTACCGACGCCCGCCTGCTCTACGAAGCCGACGACCTCGCCGACCTCAACAAGGCCACGCCCAAGGAGAAGTACGACTTCCTCAAGAAGAACTGGAAAGTAGCTTCCACAAGGTCCGAAACCGTCCTGAGGTATGCTACCCGCGCCGTCGAGAACGGTAAATTCCAGGAAGCCATCGACCTGATGGACAAGAACTTCATCATCGAGTCGGAAGGTGCGACCGCAAAGCAGAAGAACTACCTCGACAGCTACTGCATCCTGGCAATGAACAGCGCCGACAAGAAGCAGTTCAAGAAAGCTGAAGAATACATCGGCAAGGCTCTGGAATACCCGATCGGCCTTTACGACAGGGGCGTTTACGCACGCCTGTACTATCTTGCCGGCCAAATCGCCGCCAAGAAGGGTGATACCGCAGCTGCGAACGATTACTACACCAAGGCAGCCCAGACTACCGCCAGCAGGCGCGGCGGAGTGGAGCAGAACTTCTATTCCGCAATGGCGCAGAAAGCCCTCGGAAATGCTTCCAAGGCTGAAACCATGTTCAACGAGATACTCTCTGCCGACCGCACCCGCGCGAATGCATTCTCGCAGTTCGGCGGCGGCACCAGGGCAGCCGACCAGATGAAGGCCGAAGCCTGCTATGCCAAGGGTCTCGCCCTCATGGGACTGGGCCGCAACGATGAGGCTCTCGCACAGTTCAAGGAAGCCGTTTCGCTGAATCCCGGACACGTCTGGGGCCAGTACTACCAGAAGAAACTCGGGAAGTAAAAACCCCGGAACCGTAAGGATAAAACCAGTGCAAACGTTTGCACTGGTTTTATTTTTTTACTATCTTTGCGCAGATAACGCATCAAATCCAGCACTATATGCCTTTCATCAACCCCGATTTCATGCTCACCAACGATACCGCCAGGGAGCTGTATCACGGCAGCGCAGAGAATATGCCCATCATCGACTACCACTGCCACCTGGTGCCGCAGCAGATAGCCGAGAACATCCAGTTCCGCGACATCACCCAGCTCTGGCTTGTGGACGGCCACTACGGCGACCATTATAAATGGCGCCAGATGAGGGGCAACGGAGTGAGTGAAGATTATCTTACCGGAGGCGGCAGGAGCAGTTGGGAGACCTTTGAGAAGTGGGCCGAAACCATGCCCTACCTCATGCGCAACCCTCTCTACCACTGGACGCAGCTGGAACTTGCCCGCGTCTTCGGCATCTACAAGATACTCAAGCCCGAAACGGCCCGCGAGATTTACGAAGAATGCAACGCCAAGCTGGCCACCCCGGAGTTCCGCGGCCAGGCCCTCATCCGCAGGTTCAACGTCGAGACCGTCTGCACAACCGACGACCCGGCCGACGACCTCCGCTGGCACAGGCAGATCGCCGCGAACCCCTTCGGGACCAAGGTAATCCCCGCATGGAGGCCCGACAAGGCCATGGCCATCGAGGATCCCGAAGCATACAAGGCCTATATCGCCAGGCTTGGCGAAGCCGCCGGTATGGAGATCCGGAGCTACCGCGACCTCATGGAGGCCCTGGCGAAGAGGCATGATTTCTTCGCCTCCATGGGCTGCAAACTCTCCGACCACGGCCTGGAGACGTTCTATGCCGCCGATTACACCCAGTCGGAGATAGACACCATCTTCAAGCAGGTGCTCTCCGGCGTATTCGTCGGGGAAGAAGACATCGACAAGTTCCGCAGCGCCTTCCTGCACGACGCCGCCGTCATGGACGCCGAGGCCGGGTGGGCCCAGCAGTTCCATATAGGCGCCATACGCAACAACAACAGCAAGATGTTCCTCAACGTAGGCCCCGACACCGGCTACGACGCCATACACGACCTCCCCACGGCTGCCGCAGGGCACCGCTTCCTCGACCGCCTGGCTTCGGAGGACAAACTTGCCAAGACCATACTCTACTGCCTCAACCCCAAGGACAATGAAGTGTTCTCCACCATGGCCTACACTTTCAACGACGGCACTTTCCCTGGCAAGATGCAGTTCGGTGCCGCATGGTGGTTCCTGGACCAGGAAGACGGAATGCGCAAGCAGCTCAACTCGCTCAGCGCCCTCGGACTGCTGAGCCGCTTCGTGGGCATGCTCACCGACTCCCGCTCGTTCATCAGCTATCCGCGCCACGAGTACTTCCGCCGCATCCTCTGCGACGTGCTGGGCAAGGACGTCGAGGACGGCAAACTGCCTGTGAGCGAGATGGATACCATCAAGCGCATGGTAAGCGACATCTGCTACAACAACGCCAAGCTGTATTTCGGTTTCTAGGATATGACAAAGAGAGTTGTGACCTTCGGGGAGATAATGCTGCGGCTCTCCACCCCCGGATACCTGCGCTTCGGCCAGGCAAGGCAGTACGACGCCACCTTCGGCGGCGGAGAGGCCAACGTAGCCGTCTCCCTTGCGAATTTCGGTTTGGACGCCCGTTTCGTGAGCCGCTTCCCCGACAACGACATAGCCAGGGCTTGCCTCAGGGAACTGCACTCATACGGGGTTGATACCGCGGGCAGCATAACGGGCGGCGAAAGGCTCGGCATATACTTCCTCGAAACCGGAGCCGTCGCCCGTCCAAGTAAAGTGGTGTACGACAGGGCCCATTCGGCAATCTCGGAGATCGAACCCGGAATGATAGACTGGGAGAAGGCGCTTGCAGGGGCCGACTGGTTCCACTGGACCGGAATAACCCCGGCACTCAGCCAGGGTGCGGCGGACGCATGCCTCGAAGCCATAAGGACGGCGGGAAGGATGGGAATCACCGTATCGTGCGACCTCAACTATCGCAAGAATCTCTGGAAATACGGCAAGACGGCCGGAGAAGTGATGCCGGCGCTGGTGGAAGGCTGCGACATTATCCTCGGCAACGAAGAAGACGCCGACAAGGTGTTCGGAATCAGGCCGGAAGGCTTCGATGCGGCGAAAACCGGCGGCGAGATAGAACAGGAGCGATTCCGCAGCGTGGGAGAACAGCTGATGGCAAGATTCCCCAAGGCGAAGAAGGTCGCGATCACCCTGCGCGGCAGCATCAATGCGAATCACAATACCTGGGGCGGCGTCCTTTGGAACGGGCAGAAGCTTTATCAGTCACGGCGTTACGACATCACCCACATCGTCGACCGTGTCGGCGGGGGCGATTCCTTCATGGGAGGGCTCATCTACGGGCTCCTCACGTTCGGGGGTGACGACGGCAGGGCCCTGGAATTCGCAGCGGCCGCTTCATGCCTCAAGCATACTGTTTTCGGCGACTTCAACCAGGTTAGCGTCGCCGAAGTCGAAAAACTCATGAAGGGAGACGCCAGCGGGCGTGTATCGAGATAATGGCACAGTATTCAAAACTCCAAGTCCTTCAGGCCATGAAGGCCACGGGCATGGTTCCCGTGTTCTACCACAAGGATCCGGAAGTCGTAAAGCACGTCCTGAAGGCCTGCTACGACGGCGGCGTCCGCACCTTCGAGTTCACCAACCGCGGCGACTTCGCGCACGAAGTGTTCGCAGAGGCCGTCAAGTACGCCCAGGCAGAACTCCCCGGCATGATACTCGGGGCCGGCAGCATCGTGGACGCCGGCACCGCCTCCCTCTACATACAACTGGGAGCGGGTTTCATAGTCGGCCCCCTCTTCAATCCTTCCGTAGCGCCCGTCTGCAACCGCCGCGGCGTCCCCTACTCCCCCGGCTGCGCCACCCCATCAGAGGTTGGAGCCGCCCAGGAGGCCGGATGCGACCTCATAAAGGTATTCCCCGGTGACGTCCTGGGACCCGCCTTCGTCAAGGACCTGCTCGCCCCTATGCCCTGGAGCAACATAATGGTGACAGGCGGCGTAAAGCCCGAAAAGGAGAACCTGCAGGCATGGTTCGGCGCGGGCGTTTTCTGCGTTGGCATGGGCAGCAAGCTCTTCCCGGCGGACGCCTTGGCTTCCGGAGACTGGAACCGCATCACCGGCATCTGCCGTCAAACCCTCGAAATCATAAAGAACCTATAACCGATGTCGACACAGAAAAAACTCATGACCAACTGGCGCTGGTGGCTTTGTTCGCTGCTTTTCTTCGCCACTACCGTCAATTATCTCGACCGCCAGGTGCTGTCCCTCACCTACGAGGGATTCATCAAGCCTGAATTCGGCTGGACCGATGCCGATTACGGCGTAATAACCTCCTGGTTCTCGATCCTTTATGCAGTCTTCTGCCTTTTCGCCGGCAAATTCGTCGACTGGATGGGCACCAAAAAGGGTTACCTCATCGCCATAGGTGTCTGGTCGCTGGGCGCTGTGATGCACGCCGGCTGCGGCTGGGCCACCTCCCATCTGGTGAGCGGCGTGGAATCGGTCGCCGCACTCAAGGCGGGAGCAGTTACCGGGGAGACCATGAGCATGGTGGCTACGGTATCGGTATACCTTTTCATCCTGTGCCGCGGCATCCTGGCCCTCGGTGAATCGGGCAACTTCCCCGCAGCCATCAAGGTAACGGCCGAATACTTCCCCAAGAAAGACCGCGCATTCGCTACGTCCATATTCAACGCAGGCGCATCCGTAGGAGCCCTCGCCGCACCGCTGTGCATTCCCCCGCTGGCCAAGAACCTCGGCTGGGAATGGGCGTTCATCATCATAGGCGGACTCGGCTTCGTATGGATGTTCTTCTGGCAGTTCATGTACGACAAGCCCGAAAAGAGCAGCCACGTTAACGCCGCCGAACTCGCTTACATCCATCAGGATGACGAAGAAGAAGCGCGCGAGAAGGCCGCCGCCCAGGCAGCGGCCGCCAACGAGAGGCAGTTCAGCCTCCTCGAATGCTTCAAATTCAAGCAGACCTGGAGCTTCATCGTGGGCAAGTTCTTCACCGACGGCGTGTGGTGGTTCTTCCTCTTCTGGGCACCGAGCTATTTCACCAACCAGTTCGGCATCAAGATGACCGAGCCAAAGGGACAGGCGCTCATCTTCACCCTGTACGCGATAGTGACGGTCATCTCCATCTTCGGAGGCTGGCTGCCCAAGATGTTCGTGGAGAAGAAAGGCATGCACCCCTACCCCGGACGCATGCTCGCAATGCTCATCTTCGCCTTCTTCCCGCTGTTCGCGCTGCTGGCGCAGCCCCTCGGCATCCACTCGCCCTGGTGGCCCGCCCTCCTCATAGGCCTTGCTGCCGCAGGGCACCAGGCATGGAGCGCCAACCTCTTCAGCACCATCGGCGACATGTTCCCCAAGAGCGCGGTGGCTACCGTCACGGGTATCGGCGCCATGGCAGGCGGCGTGGGCTCCATGCTCATCCAACGCGTCGCGGGCAACCTATTCACCTATGCCGAGAATGCCGGAGAGGCCTTCAGGTTCCTGGGATTCAGCGGCAAACCGGCCGGATACTTCATAATGTTCTGCTTCTGCGGAGTGGCCTACCTCATCGCATGGTGCATCATGAAGAGTCTCGTGCCGAAGTACAAGCCGATAGAGGCTTAGAGCCTTGTAAATCAAAAAATTATTCATATCTTTGCCACGCTTTTCGCCGACGTGCCCACCCTCGAGATGGACGCGTGGACGGGAAGACTTCCGGGAAAGTCCCGGAAGTTCCTGAAACTCACTTAATTACAAAAAAAGAAATGGCAGAGTATTTACAGCCTGAAAAGAAACAGGAGCTTTTCGAAAAGTATGGTAAGACCGCGACCGACACCGGTTCTCCTGAAAGCCAGGTAGCACTTTTCACCTACCGCATCAAGCACCTCACCGCACACGTGAACAAGAACCGCAAGGACGTTGTTACCCGTCGTGCCCTTCTGCGTCTGGTAGGCAAGCGCCGTCAGGTCCTCGACTATCTCAAGGAAACCGACATCGAGCGCTACCGCAAGATTATCAAGGAACTCGGTCTGCGCCGATAATCGCAGGAAAGACCTCAGGGTTGGAGCTGCATAGGGCGGCTCCGCCCTTTTTTTTTGAAGAAAGACGTCAAGAGACACGATAATGAACGTAATTACAAAAAAAATCGAATTGCCCGACGGTCGGGTGATTGAAATCGAGACCGGCAAGCTGGCCAAGCAGGCCGCCGGTTCCGCAGTGGTGAAGATGGGCGGCACGATGCTGCTCGCCACTGTGACAGCCGCCGACGAAGTGAAGGAAGGAACGGATTTCCTTCCCCTTTCGGTGGACTACAGGGAAAAGTATTATTCAGCAGGACGCTTCCCCGGAGGCTTCCTCAAGAGGGAAGGCAAGGCCGACGATTACGAAGTGCTCATCGCACGCCTCGTAGACAGGCCCATCCGTCCTCTCTGGCCCGATGATTTCCATCTCGAGGTCTTCATCTACATCAACCTCATCTCCGCAGACAAGGACACCCAGCCCGACGCTCTCGCCGGCCTGGCCGCATCCGCCGCTCTCGCCAGTTCCGACCTTCCGTTCGGAGGCCCCGTATCCGAGGTACGCATCTGCCGCATCGACGGACAGTGGCGCATCAACCCCGGTTTCTCCGAAATGGCCGGTGCCGACATCGACATGATGGTGGCTGCAACCGAAGAGAACATCATGATGGTGGAAGGCGAGCTGAACGAGGTTTCGGAGCACGACATGCTCGAGGCCATCAAGGTCGCCCACGAAGAGATCAAGAAGCACTGCCGCGTACAGAAGGAACTCATGCATGAACTGGGTACCGACGTGAACAAGCGCGACTATCCGCACGACGTGCAGGACGAAGACCTCCGCAAGGCCGTCCGTACTGCATGCTACGACCGTTGCTACGCCCTCGCCAAGAGCGCTTCTCCCAAGAAGGCCCGCGAAGACGGCTTCAAGGCCATAAAGGAAGAATTCCTCGCCACTATTCCGGAAGAGGAACTCGAAGAGAAGACTCCCCTCGTGGAGAGATATTATGCCGAGGTCGAAAAAGAGGCCATGCGCAACATGATCCTCGACGAAGGCGTACGCCTGGACGGCCGCAGCACCGCCGAGGTGCGCCCGATCTGGTGCGAGACCGACGTGCTCCCCTGCGCTCACGGCAGCGCCGTGTTCACCCGCGGTGAAACCCAGAGCCTGGCTACCGTCACCCTCGGCACCAAGATGGACATGAAGGAGAACGACGAGGTGCTCATCCAGGGCGACCAGCAGTTCGTGCTCCACTACAATTTCCCGCCGTTCGCCACCGGTGAGGCCAAGGCCCAGAGGGCTCCCGGCCGCCGCGAGATCGGCCACGGCAACCTCGCCATGAGGGCTCTCAAGGCAGTGGTTCCCATGGCTCCCGAGAATCCCTACGCAGTGCGCGTGGTTTCCGATATCCTCGAGTCCAACGGCTCATCT
>ONSD01000048.1 GCA_900320385.1 uncultured Bacteroidales bacterium | reverse complement strand
TTTCCGCTGACGTGTTCGATGGTGAATTCCAAAACTACCGCTCTGGGACCGTTGCGAAGGATGTCGGATTCCGTGTCGTAGCCCGCGGGAAAGTATTTCCCTGCCAATGAACGGAGTCTTTCCATGCGCACCCGCTCATCGGCGACGATGCCGACCCGGCCGAAACAGATTACGCTTTTTACGTGATACCACCAGTCGCCTGGTTCTTTCTCGGGCTCATCCAACACTGTGAAACAGGCTTTGTCACAGGCGCGGATGGCATCCAGCTTGTGACCTTCCCGGGCGCAGTGGAAATACAGTTTCCCGTCCTCGAAAACGAAATTGACCGGCACGGCATAAGGATAACCGCCGTCACCGTTGACCGAAAGAAAGCCCCGACAGGCATTCTTCAGGATCCGGAAGCACGCTTCTTCCGGAAGGGCCTGTTTGAACCGGCGCATGGGGCGGAAAGGCGGCCTGTCGACAACTTTCCGGAATACGAGCATCTCGTCATCTTCGTTCCAATGGCCGGTCTCCTCCTCGGGGACCTCGGGCCCATGTTGGTATTTGTTCCAAAACCCGACTACGTGGAAACCGCAGCGGTTAACGTAGAAGTGGAGGTTGCGCTTCTCGAAATAGGGGGTGATGGTTTCCCAGACCCGCACCTCCGGATGCAGGGCTTCCACGGCATTCCACGCTGCCTGCCCGATGCCTTTGCTGTGGCACTCGGGGTGGACGAAGAGTAGATCCAGATCGCCCTTTGCCTTCTCCCGGTCGATGGAAATAACGACGCCGCCCACCTTTTTTCCGTCCAGGACGATCCGGTAGGTCTCAGCCGTCTCCCCGTCGATGGAATGCTCGATCGTTGATCGGGAGATCACTTCCTCTCCCTCCTCGCAGCGGTCGTCCCGCATACCGAACTCCTGCTGGGCACCGTACTTGAACGCCCACTGGTTGTCCAGGATGAATTGCTCCCGATCTTCAGGATGCAGGGGAACAAGTTTGATCTCAGGCAGTTTCATACGCACCGATAAATGTGAATTTATTTCCTTAGTATTCGCAGCAGAATCAAAAATAAGATGGCCATCATAAAATTGCCAATAGCAAGAAGAATCATAGGAGTCTTCTTACGTTTCTCGTTTTTTCTGTCGAGATAATACCACACCCAGCCGACGATTAACACTAACCACATGACGACCAGCCAAACAATAACGAATGTCTTCATTTCTTCATTTCCGATTTATCATCACAATAACAGCAAGTTCTTAATAAAGTCGCGGGTTAAAGGATATCCTTTTCACTAAATAGAAGATCAACAATTCAAGGTCGGGCGTAGAGCGTATGCCCGGCGGTGAAGAAGGCAGGTCTATGCTCTGTGTGATGATAATCCCTGATAGAATTAAAGACAGCCAGATACTTATCGTTCCGATAGACCAGTTTATCCGGATTGGAGGAGTCCAGACGGGCAGTTATCTCACAGCGGAGCAGTTCCTTTTCACGTGAATCGTCCTCATAGAAGACAACGACAGAACTGTCTTCATAGTAATGATAGGCGTTCCTGGGCAGGAGCAGCGTATATCCGTCCAGCGGAACGGGGTCCTTCCGTTCGTATAAAACCGGCTCAACCCTAACTACCGCTTCCGGAAATGCGTCAATCATATGCACGTGATAAGGGAAATCGCCATAGGCCCCATACAAGTCATTGAACTTGTCATACCCCATTCCCTTCCGAAGATAGTCCATGGCACTCGAAGCACTGTCCCATTTCCGTCGAAGGTCTTCGGAAGCGGCAATAGCCGTATAGGGGGCGGTCTCGGGGAATTTCCCACCCACCAGCAGGTCCGGGAGCACCTTCTCCAGCCGTGCGCGCTGGCTCCGGATTCCCAGGTCGCGGGCCCGGATCCCGGGAATGAACGTCAGTAGCACTGCAACGCCGCCTACAATCAGGCTCATTCGGAAGAAAGACCGTGTCCGAGGCGACAGTAGCATCAGCGTGAAGAAGGTAAGCAGCAGGGACACAGCCACCAGATACAGTCGCATTTCCGTCAGGCCATATTCTCCGATGCGCCGGGCGATTCCGATCCACAGCAGGACAAGCGGGCCGATGGCCACATACGGGAAATTCCGGTAGAACCATTCGGAATGTGGCTTTGCAACCAATTCCTGCAACAGGCGGCAGGCCAGTGCCATGCCGATGAACCCTCCGACAAGATACGCCACACCGCCGTCCGGCAGCCTCCACTGGATCAGGCTGCGGAGCATATAAGCATAAAGGATGACGGCGTATATCAGCAGGGCTGGCGTAAGGATATATTCAACAACGAGGGTAAGGAAGCGCCGGTCTTTCCACTGCGTAGGAGCTTCGGAAACAAAGGCACAACAGAGCATAGGGGCGATCACCAGCCAGACCAGCAGCTGAGGATAGACATACCATTTTTCGGCCAGGGACATGGACAGGAACAGGGAATCCACCGAGGCGATGATGGCAAGCAGCACCAGCGACAGGACCCCGGCCACAAGGACCGCGGCCGCACCTTTCACCAGATTGTGGAGGATAGTCTCAGCGTAATGCTCATTGTCCTTCCGGCCTTCGGCCGCGAACAGCAGAATGAACGAAATGAGGTACGTCACGACGTAGCCGGCTTCACCCAGTTCCGACTTCCATACAAACAGGGGAATCCATAAAAGTGCTGAGGCGAAATAGCAGACCTTCCATACAATAGTTCCCTTACGGTCGGAGATTCGATGCAGACAGAAGGAAAGCACTACGAGCGGGAAAAAGTAAACGAGCGGAAAATCAGTCTCGATTACATTCTCGTTGGACAGAAGGGTCAGAACAAAGGCCGCGACGGAAATGAACGCTTCGACAGGAAAGTCCCGAAAGCTACTGAGAAGTCCTCTCCAGATAGCGGAGAGCCGTGCCGAAAATGAATTCATAGTATCCAGCAAGTTATTGTATTTTACAAATTGGAATCTAACTACTGCCGCCAATCATCCACAACATATAACTCCCCATTGTAAGTAAAGCAGATTTTGCTTTCCTTACCGGTGAGATAGAGGAACATCTTCTGC
>ONSD01000033.1 GCA_900320385.1 uncultured Bacteroidales bacterium | reverse complement strand
GGATGGTGAGACTCGAACTCACACAGGCCAAACGCCCACTACCCCCTCAAAGTAGCGTGTCTACCATTCCACCACATCCGCTTTGGGACTGCAAATGTAGATATATTTTGCAGATTTGCAAAATTTTTGTGGATTTTTCGCTCTCTCGGCATCCGCTTTAATTCCAGAGTCCCGTTTCACCGCATTTTCATGACTCTGGCTGTGGATTTCTATGGGCAAAGTCATGAATTCGGCCAAAAACGTGACTTTGCCATATGTTTTTACCCTCCAAAGTCACGAAAATGCGGTTATTCAAGACTTTGGAAAAACACTATCTTTACAGGAAAAAAAGGCTATGATTATTTACGATTCGCCGGTGGGAAAGTTGGCTTTGGATGCGAGGGAGGGGAGGCTGTGCCTTTGCGATTGGGCGGCTGGGCGTCATCCCGGACTGGTAGGAGGAACTGGCGTTCCCGCCGCCGAGGGCTCTCCAGGACTTCTTCGGCCTGATGTTATAGATTTGGCAATCAAGGAGTTGGATGAATACTTTGCCTGTGTCCGCAAGGACTTCGACGTGCCGCTCTTGTTTGAAGGGACGGAGTTCCGGAAGGCGGTTTGGACGGAACTCCTGAACATCCCATACGGGCAGACGGTCACTTATGCTGCGGTGGCGGAAGCCATAGGCCGGCCGATGGCGGTGCGTGCGGTTGCGCAGGCCATTGGGGCGAACCCGATCTCCATCTTCGTGCCCTGCCACCGGGTGATTGGCAGCGACGGTTCCCTTACCGGTTATGCCGGAGGCCTCGACGCCAAGCGCCTGTTGTTGAAATTGGAGAAAGCGGTCACTCAGGTGCCGGAGGCCTCGACGCCAAGTGCCTGTTGCTAAACTTGGAGAGCGCTGGCACTTAAGTGATTGACAGCCTTGCAGATGCTTCAACAAGGGGGTGGGTTGCAACCCACCCCCTTGTTTGCTTAAAGCGTTGGAACCCAGCGTGTTAGGCGCCAGCGGCCAGGGAGATTACCGTAATTGCCAGAAAGCGATGGCGGCGGAGGTGGAACCCGCGGCTTATCGTAATTGCCAGAAAGCGATGGCGGCGGCGGAGGTGACGCTGAGGGAGTCGACCCCGTGCGCCATAGGGATGCGAACCACGTAATCGGCCGCGGCGATCTCTGCTGCGGGAAGCCCGTGACCTTCGTTCCCGAGTACGACCGCAAGCCGTGGCTCCGCAGACAAGCGTTTGTCTTCCAAGCAGATAGAATCGTTACGGAGTGCCATGGCAACTGTCTTGAAGCCCAGACGGTGAAGTGCTTCCATGCTGCTGTGCCCGTCGAGGACTGCCCAGGGCACCTGGAAAACGGCACCCATCGAAGAGCGTATAGAGCGGCGGTTGAGAGGGTCGCAGCTTTCGTGGAGGAGGACCGCGTCCATACCGAGAGCCGCCGCTGAGCGGAATATGGCTCCAACGTTCGCGGCGTCCACCACCCCGTCAAGCACCGCAACGCGCCTGGCTGAGGCGGTGATATCTTCTGTCGAAACGGGAACGGGCCGCTTGAACGAACACATCATCCCCCGGATCAGATTGTAGCCGGTAATCTGCGACATCAGTTCCGGCGGCGCGGCATAAACAGGAACTCCGTCGCCGAGCCGTTCCAGCACCGCTGCCGCATCCTCCCCTGTCTGGTTCTCCTCGCACAGCAAGGCCTCCGGCTCAAAGCCGTTCTCCAGCGCACGGAGAATCACGTTCGGGCTCTCCGCAATGAACGAAGACGGGTGCAAGCGCGCCGCCGAAATCCGGAAAAACCTTTCGACTCCCGGATCCCCAACGCCATTTATCTTAATGAATTCCGTCACAGTTTGATGTTCAATCCCATCTGAACGATACCCCTGTATCCGAAGCCCAGTTCCGCTACGAACGACACCCTCTTGCTACCCAGCTGCATGCCTATGGGATTGACCTGAAAGGCAGGGAAAAAGTCAAGTGTCTCGTTTCCAGCGGCTCCGGCGCCCAGATTCAAGCCGCCGTACAAGCGGCAATTGCCGTCCGGTTTGTAGAAATACTTGCCGGCAGCAGCAAGCACGCCGATATAATAATGGTTCTTATCGCCTGTGTCAGTGTCCGTGATACCGACATGCATGAATCCGGCATCTGCGCCGGCGCACCATCGGGAACCGTCGAACCCGTGGTCATATCCCAGCGATAAGAAGGGCGTCCAGCCGAGTTCCTGGTGAGTTTCCGCACCGAATATCGCGGCTATCACGGAGGCGATGGCTGATGCGAAAACGACGCTGGCTCCCTCGCCTATGCCGTCGCTGCAAATGATAGACAGCGAGTTGCCGTTCATGTCATGAGCCTCCTGGCCGGCAGCGAAATGATACGATGACAGCACACAGACCAATATCAGGATCAGTTTCTTCATAAGGAAAAATTATCCGTAAAACTCCTTGTACCACTGCGCGAAAGCGCGGAGCCCGGTGCGCAGCGGGGTTGCCGGCCTGAAGCCGAAGTCCCTCTCCAGCGGTGCCGTATCGGCATAGGTCACCGGTACGTCGCCGGCCTGCATCGGTACCAGTTCCTTATGGGAGTCGAAGTCGTAGTCGGGAGGAAGGATGCCCGCGCGGATGAGCTCCTGCTGGAGGATGTCCACGAAATCAAGCAGGTTCTCGGGGGCGCTGTTGCCGATATTGTAGATGCTGTAAGGCGGAAGCGGAAGGCCGTCTTCCCCCGTCCGGCGCTCCGGAGCTCCCTGCATCACCCGCAGCACGCCTTCCACTATGTCGTCGACATAAGTGAAGTCGCGGAGGCAGTTGCCGTAATTGAAGATCTTTATGGTCTCGCCGCGCACCAGTTTGTTTGTGAAGCCGAAGTAGGCCATGTCCGGCCGGCCGGCGGGGCCGTAGACCGTGAAGAAACGAAGGCCGGTACTGGGGATGTTGTAGAGTTTTGAATATGAATGGGCCAGCAGCTCATTGCTCTTTTTGGTGGCGGCATACAGGCTCACGGGATTGTCGACTTTGTCGTCGGTAGAATACGGTACCTTTTTGTTGGAGCCGTAAACGCTTGAACTGGATGCATATACCAGATGCTCGACAGTGTCGGCCGAATGCCGGCAGGCTTCCAGAATGTTGTAGAATCCGATGAGGTTCGACTGTATGTAAGCGTCGGGGTTCTCGATGCTGTACCGTACCCCGGCCTGTGCCGCGAGGTTCACCACCACGGCAGGGCGGAACCTCCCGAAGATGCCGTCAACGGTGGCGCGGTCGGAAATATCACCTTTAATGAAGTAATAATCAATGCCTTCCGGTTTAAGCCTGTCAAGTTCGGCCAGGCGGTATTCCTTGATGGACACATCGTAGTAGGCATTCATGTTGTCGATACCCACGATGGTGGCCCGCCCCAGTTCGCTGAAAAGCCGTTTTACCAGATTCGAGCCTATGAATCCTGCCGAACCGGTCACCAGTATCGTCTTGTTTTCGAGATCTACTTTCTGCATACCGCAAAGATAGCAATCTGCGGGGCAAAATACAATTGGCAAAAAATACAGTTTATTGTTATTATTTCCGATGTTTTCCGTATCTTGGCAGGGAAAAAGCACAACCATCATTCAAATATCCCATCATGAAACGTTTACTAGTTATCTTGCTCACCGTGGGCGCACTGTTCTCCTGCGGCAAGGCACCCGTTGAAACCTTCACCATCAAGAAGGGCGTCAATATCGCCCACTGGCTCTCGCAGAGCAGGGCCCGCGGCGAGATCCGCAAGGCTTATTTCACCCCCGAAGACGTAGCCCAGATCAAGGAATGGGGCTTCGATCACATCCGTCTTCCCATAGATGAAGAGCAGATGTTCCATCTGGACGGATCCAAGGATGAGGAAGCTTTCGCCCTCCTGCATACCGCGCTGGACGCTTGCATGAAGAACAAGCTTCGCGTAGTCGTCGACCTGCACATCCTCCGCACCCACAGCTTCGGATCCAAGGTAAATCCTCTCTTCACTGAAAGAAGCGCCCAGGAAGCCTTCTTCGAATGCTGGAGGAAGCTTTCGGACGAACTCAAGGACTATCCCGTGAGCATGGTCGCATATGAACTGATGAATGAACCGGTGGCCGAAGAGCACGAAACATGGAACAAGCTCGTAAATGAATGCTACCAGGAGGTCCGCAAACTCGAGAAGGACCGCGTCATCGTGATCGGCAGCAACGACAAGCAGAGTTTCGATACCGTAGAGGCTCTCCGCCTTCCCGAAGGGGATCCCAACGTCATGCTGAGCTTCCACTACTATCACCCCATGGAGCTCACCCACTATCAGGCAGCATGGACTGAATTCCGCGACCTGGAGGCAGAGATCCACTATCCCGGTGCAGTCGTAGAGAACGGCAACGTTTACAACAAGGAGCGCTTCGCCAAGGAATTCGGCCGTTCGGTGGCCGTTGCCAAGAAGCTCGGAATCCCGGTATACTGCGGCGAATACGGCGTGCTGGCTGTGAACGGCCATGACGAGCCCCGCTACAACTGGCTTGCGGATGTCAACGAGGTATTCGACGATTTGGGCATCGCCCGTGCAGTATGGTGCTGGCGTGAAGGCGACCAGGGCTTCGGCATCCTTTCTCCCGGCGGCAAGGTCGACCAGAAGATGATCGACATCCTCACCCGTTAGGCATTATTCCTACAGAATCCATACAGGCGGCGGCAGATTTTTCTCCGTCGCCTATTCTTTTTCCGACAGGCCCCTGAATCCCCGGATGGCGATCGCTACCGCCAGGATGAAGGAGAGCACGTCCGCCCAGGTCTGGCACATCTGCACGCCGAGCAGGCCGAAGCGGCGGGGCAGCAGGAGTATCAGCGGTATGAAGAAGATGCCGTTGCGCGCAGCAGCCAGGATATTGGCTTCCACCGGCTTGCGCGTTGTCTGCATCATCATGTTGGTATACATTATGAAGGCCCCGAGGGGCAGGGTGTACATCTGCCATATCAGTGCAACCGAACCCGCTTCCACAACAGCGGGATCGTTCCGGAACAGCCGTATCAGCGGCTCCGCGAAGGCGATACCCAGCACCGAACAGACGGCGAGGAAAATCATTCCCACACGGACTACGAACCAATAGCCCCTCTTAACGCGTCCGTACAGGCCCGCCCCGTAAGAAAACCCGCACAGAGGCTGATAACCATGTCCCAGGCCGATCACAGCCGACATTATCACGAAGGTTATCCTCCCCACGATGCTCATGCCCGCGATGGCCGCGTCGCCGTACGCACCCGCCGCCACGTTGAGCAGAGCGACGCTGACGCTGGCAAGTCCC
Organism: uncultured Bacteroidales bacterium; assembly: GCA_900320385.1. Taxonomy (GTDB): domain Bacteria; phylum Bacteroidota; class Bacteroidia; order Bacteroidales; family UBA932; genus Cryptobacteroides. The sequence goes on along the minus strand of ONSD01000033.1, from coordinate 3,538 downwards.
TGCCTGGTAAGCGACGGAGTGCCGCCCGCCATCATCTCCCTGAGGTAGAAGCCGTCGGTGGAGAAAAGCCTAGGCCGGATGCGGATGTTCCCCGCCCGCGAAGTGCCCCAAAGCATCACGGCAAGGCTCACCGCCTGCCCGCAGAACACACCCATTCCCGCACCCGTAACTCCCAGTCGCAGAGCGAAAATGAACACCGGCGACAGGGCTACGTTCACGGCCGTGCCGGCAAGCACGCCGTACATTGCGAAGCGTGCGCTGCCCTGGAATCGCAGCTGGTTGTTGAGTGTCATCGTTCCCGTCATCACCGGCATGCCCAGCAGCACCCAGAGCAGATACCGCTTGGTTTCCGGAAGGATGGTAGGGGTGGAACCCAGAAGCACGCAGAGCGGCTCCATGAAGATGAGTCCGAGCGCGGCGAGAAGCAATCCGCTGCCTGCCGACCAAATGAAACCGGTGGCTGCCATGCGCTCCGCCTGCTCCTTTTTCCTGGCTCCCAGGGCGCGCGAGATGAAGTTCCCCGAGCCTTGCCCGAAGAGGAAGCCTATGGCCTGGATCACCGACATCAGCGCGAACGAAACGCCCACGGCGGCGGTGGCCTGGGTGCTTATTCGTCCCACGTAGAAAGTGGAGACCATGTTGTGGAGGCTGGTGGCGAGCATGCTCACTATGGCCGGCCCGGCGAGGGCAAGTATTACCTTGCGCTCCGGAGCCGTTGTGAGGAATGTGTAGTTGTCCCGAGCCATTGAATGCAGCAAATATAGTCAAAAAGCCGCTTTGATTAGCCATTGGCGCCACATACGCGCGCGCAATCCTTATTAATTCCGGAATTATTGTTATCTTTGTAGACTCAGCCGTAAGCGGGCAAATACCCATCCGTGGCCGTAAATACCTGATTCCCAGCGTTTTAACTAGGATTCGGGGAGCCAAAGGAATATACATTGGCAAACAAACCACCTGAAAAACAACATTCTCATGTTAAAAAACATACTTTACAAACTCCAATCGCGCTACCTCAACCGCAAACTGGTGTTCGTCGCCGACTTTGTCCTCTCGGTCATCGCATCGGGTCTGGTGCTGCTCGCAGTGAACCTTCTGGCCGAATCGAACATCTACGCAGGCAGGTTCTTCAACACCTACATGATAATATCGGCGGTAGCGTCCCTGCTTCTGATATACCTGTCGGGCTGCTATAAGATCATCATACGCCACCTCAGCGCCAAGGACATAGTGCCTTTCATCTTCTTCGCGCTGCTCAAATGCGTGGTGCTGATCTGCACGATGCCAATCTTCGGCCAATGGGTGCACATCTTGCCCGCGGTGGTTGCGATCGATTTCCTGCTGACGTTCTTCCTGACCCTCGGCATACGTCTCGCAATGATAGTAGCGTATGGCATAGTATTGCGTCACGAACGCTATAAAGGCAAGCAGCAGAGGGTGCTCATCTTCGGCATCACCGACAAATCGGTCGCCGCAGCCATACGCCTTCAGAACTCCCCGCACTTCCTCCCGGTCGGCTTCATCATCCGTGGGGACCAGGGCCGCGGAACCCGTATCGAACGGCTCCCGGTGTACGGAGCGGACGACGCCAAGGACCTGGCCCGCGTACTCCATAACAGCGGTGCCGACACCATCCTTTTCGCCAAGGAAACCGATGCCCAGAAAGAAGAGAACGGCCTTATCAAATACTGCAACTCTCACGGAATCAGGCCTCTGATAATCCCCTCGGTAGATGAGGTGCAGGAAGGACAGTCGATCCTCCGTCCGCGCGGAATCAGGGTAGAGGACCTTCTGGGACGCGCTGAGATCAAGATCAACATGGAGGCGATACGCCAGAACTTCGCAGGCAAGGTCGTGATGGTGACGGGAGCCGCCGGTTCCATAGGTTCGGAACTGGTGCGGCAGCTCGCTGGATTCGGAGTCAAACGGCTGATACTCTATGACAACGCCGAGACCCCGATGCACAATCTGCGTCTCGAACTGGAGGACAAGTTCCCCGATCTCAACTTCGTGCCGCTTATCGGCGACGTGCGTCAGGAGCGCAGGCTCGACTATGCATTCCGCCGCTTCGGTCCGCAGGTCGTGTTCCACGCAGCGGCCTACAAGCATGTTCCGCTGATGGAAGAGAATCCCTGCGAAGCGGTGCTGGTAAATGTGGCGGGTTCGCGTATGGTGGCCGACAAATGCATCCAGTACGATGTGGAGAAGATGGTGATGATATCCACCGACAAGGCGGTGAACCCCACGAACATAATGGGTTGCACCAAGCGCCTGGCCGAAATCTACACCCAGAGCCTGGGACTTGCGATAGAGCAGGGCAAGCACGAAGGCCGGACCGTTTTCGTCACCACCCGCTTCGGCAACGTGCTGGGTTCCAACGGCTCGGTTATTCCGCGCTTCCGTGCGCAGATTGCCGCCGGAGGGCCGGTGACCGTCACCCACCCCGACATCAACCGTTTTTTCATGACCATACCCGAGGCCTGCCGCCTTGTGATGGAAGCCGCGACAATGGCAACCGCAACCCAGATCTTCGTGTTCGACATGGGTGAACCGGTGAAGATCGACACCCTCGCCCGGAAAATGATCTACCTGGCCGGCTATATCCCTGACAAGGACATAAAGATAGAGTACACCGGCCTGAGGCCCGGTGAGAAGCTGTACGAAGAAGTGCTGGCTACGGAGGAGAACACTTTGCCGACCGTCCACGAACGCATACGAATCGCGAAGGTACGCCAATACGACTACGCAGAGGCGTGTACAGCGGTCGACAAACTCGAAACCCTGTCCCGCGAAGTCGAAATTCCTGAAATGGTAAAGTTGATGAAGCGGACTGTACCTGAATTCAAGAGCGCTCCCAACTCCCGTTACGCGGAGTACGACAAACAGATATGAAAATAGCAATAGCAGGAACCGGATATGTGGGACTCAGCCTCGCTACGCTACTTGCGCAGCACAACGATGTTGTGGCCGTGGACGTAATTCCGGAAAAAGTAGAGAAGATCAATCGCGGGCTTTCGCCCATCCAGGATGAATACATAGAGAAATTCTTGAGGGAGAAACAGTTGCATCTTACCGCAACCCTCGACGGAGAGGCGGCGTACCGCGATGCCGACTTTGTGGTCATTGCAGCGCCCACCAACTACGACTCCCAAAAGAACTTCTTCGACACCTCCCACGTGGAGGAAGTCATCAGGCTGGTGCAGAGCGTGAACCCCGAGGCGGTGATGGTAATCAAATCCACCGTGCCCGTGGGCTACACCCGCCATGTGAAGGAGAACCTGACACCCAGGATACTCTTTTCGCCGGAGTTCCTCCGCGAGAGCAAGGCCCTGTACGACAACCTGTATCCTTCCCGCATCATCGTGGGTTATGACGGAGAGGAACTCGCCTCCGCCGCCAGGACCTTCGCCGGCCTGTTGCAGGAAGGGGCGATTGCCCGGGACATCCCCACCCTCTTCATGGGCAGCACCGAAGCCGAGGCCGTTAAGCTCTTCGCCAACACGTACCTGGCTCTGCGCGTCTCCTACTTCAATGAGCT
>ONSD01000056.1 GCA_900320385.1 uncultured Bacteroidales bacterium | reverse complement strand
TGAGCGGAAGGGTTCGGACTACACCGACCCTTGCAGCGTTCTCGCTGAGTGTGGGCATAGTTCCGGTCCAGACTATGTCGTCGATGGTGAGTTCGTCGCCGAAGACGATCTCTTCGTCATCATCCACGTTGATCACGGCAGCGAGGCCTGCGTAGTCGAGCCCGAAATAATACAGGAACGAACTGTCCTGCCTGAAGGCGTACTCGTTGCCGGCATAGTTCATGCCGACGAGTCCGTTCCCCAGGAACAGGAGCACGCCGCTTCCCACCTTTTCCTTGAGGCAGGCGCGGCGCATTCTGTAGGTATCTATGCTGAACATGGCTTATCTGAGAAGTTCCATGGGGACCATCTTGTAACGGGGACCGTCGGGTCCGTAGAGGTCGATCTTCTTGTGTTTGCTGATCTTCTGGTCGGTCTCGGGGAAGTAGCGGCTGATGAGCTCGTACATGCGGGGATCGTACTCTTTGAGTTCCTCGCGGGTGTTCACCCAGTTGTGCTTGCCGTCCGGAACCTCAACCTCGGCATTGGTCTGGAACCAGTCCTGCACGCACTCGGCCCAGTATTCTGCCGGGTCCGTGGCGGCGTAGGTGTTCTTCCATTTGCCTTCGGCGAGGGCCATCCTGCGCAGCGAATCGAGCCTTTCGGTGATGTCGGGTTCGATCTGGAGTATGCCGATCAGGTGTATCGCGTGCGAGAACTCATGGATGAGGATGTCCTCTGCGTGGTACTTGTCTATCTGGTATGCGAGAACGTTCTCCTCGGCACCGGTGGTGAGGGGGAGCATCAGGTCGCCTCCCAGGCCGCGGGCGCGGAGGTCCCAGTTGTAGACGATGTCCTCCGGCTTTACCGAATACTGGATGTCGTGATGTTCGGGTATGTCGTAGGTGCCTTCGTAACGGGCCATGATGGCGACGCGCGCCCCGCCTCTGCGCATGCTCTCCATCACTTCGGGAGAAAGCATGCAGGTCATGGCGTATATGGTCTTGTGGGCCTGTACGAGGCACGAATCAGGCACCCTCCACGATGAGAGCAGCGGAATGCCGTTCACGTCGACGTATTTCTCGTAGAAGGGATCGAGGCCGAGGGAATCCGGGGGTGTGGTGATGACGCACTCGGGGATTGCGATTTCGGGCTGCTTTCCCGCTTCAGAGGTTTCGGGCGCAGTCTTGCAGCCCGCGATGAGCAGGGCTGCAAGTGCCAGGAACGTGACTGTTCTTTTCATCGGAATGTCAGCGCTTGATGTAAGGATAGGCGGCGAAGATGTCGGTGGGCGAAACCAGGGTTTCCTTTATGCTGCGGGGGCATACCCAGCGGAAGAGGTTGAAGGGTCCGCCGGCCTTGTCGTCCGTGCCTGAGGCGCGGGCTCCGCCGAAGGGCTGGCATCCTACCACTGCTCCTGTCGGCCTGTCGTTGATGTAGAAGTTGCCGGCTGCATAGCAGAGCATGTCGGTGATCTTCTCGGCTGCGAGGCGGTCCTTTGCGAATACCGACCCGGTGAGGCCGTAGGGAGAGGTTTCGTCGCAGAGCTTCACCGTTTCCTCCCACTTGGCGTCTTCATATGGATAGACGGTGAGCACGGGGCCGAAGATCTCCTCCACCATGGTCTTGAACTTGGGATCGGTGGTTTCGATGACGGTCGGCTCAACGAACCATCCCACGCTCTTGTCGCACTTGCCTCCGAGCACCACCTTGGCGTCCGGGGACTTCTTCGCATTCTCTATCTGGGCCTCGATCCTGTCGAAGGATGCCTTGTCGATCACGGCGTTGATGAAGTTGTCGTGGTCGCGGACGCCGCCCATCTTCACAGCCGCAGCCATGCCCTTCATCTTTTCGAGAACTGCGGGCCAAAGGCTCTTGGGGATGTACATGCGGGAGGCTGCGGAACACTTCTGCCCTTGGTATTCGAAGGCGCCAGTGAACGCTGCGTGGGCCACGGCGTCGGCATCGGCCGAAGGATGTACGAAGATGAAGTCCTTTCCGCCGGTCTCTCCGACTATGCGCGGGTAGCTGATGTAATTCGCCAGGTTCTTTGTCGCGGATGCCCAGAGGTCGTTGAAGGTTGCGGTGGAGCCGGTGAAGTGCAGGCCTGCGAAATAATGGCTCTCGGTGCAGATGCGTCCGATGAGTTCGCCGCTGCCGGGGAGGAAGTTTATGACTCCGTCCGGAAGGCCGGCTTCCTTGTAGAGCTGCATGAGGTAGTAATTGCTCAGGAGGGCGGTCCTGGAGGGCTTCCAGATCGCGACGTTGCCCATGAGCACAGGCG
>ONSD01000038.1 GCA_900320385.1 uncultured Bacteroidales bacterium | reverse complement strand
TATATCGATGAGAAGGTGACTTTCGCCGACCTCAAGCAGGCCATCCTGCTTTTCGCCCGCGAGATGTTCGGAGCCGATGCTAAGATACGCATGAGGCCGTCGTACTTCCCCTTCACCGAGCCTTCGAGCGAGGTGGATGTTTCGTGCAACATCTGCCACGGCAAGGGTTGCAACATCTGCAAGGGGACCGGTTGGCTGGAAATCCTGGGCTGCGGCATGGTGGATCCCAACGTGCTGGAGGCCTGCGGCATAGATTCCAAGAAGTACAGCGGTTTCGCTTTCGGCATGGGCATAGAGCGCATCGCCATGCTCAAGTGGCAGGTGAACGACCTGCGCCATTACTTCGAGAACGACCTCCGCTTCCTCCACGAGTTCGAGGCCGCCACCGAAGTTTAACCGGCAGTTACTGGTATTGTATATAGATCGGCTTCGGACAGAGGCCGAGCACTTCCTCCGGGGTTAGCATGCGATACGGCTTTTCCCGGAGGTCGTTTTTATAGAACAGCTTGAAGCCGGCGAACTGCACCGGCGCCTTGAAGATGCACTGGCGGTAGGTGTTCTTCTTGAGCGCGGGGCCGCCCCAACCGTCCATGTCCATGACTATCTGCACTTCGGGCAGTGGCCGGATCTTGGAGGCGCCCGTCACCATGCCTTCGGTAAAGCGGTGGACAATGAGTACTTTGGGCGGCAGGCCGTTCTCCTTTACGAGATTCTGCAGGTACTCTGCGCACCAGTTTATTTCCTTGGCGTCCATGGTGCCTATCTTCTTTCCGGGAAGCACTCCGCCGTGCATGGCGAACTCCGGGTCAAGGGCCAGGTGGACGTTCGGCAGCTTGAGGTATTCTTCAAGAACAGGCACTTCTTTCTGCACGGTGCTGTGGCCCACCTGGATATCCAGGAAGACTATGGCGTCTCCCATGGCCGCTATGGCCAGGGCTGAGTCTATCTGCTTTGCAGGCATGCGCATGCGGTACATCTTGTCCCGGCCGGGCGAGCCCTGGGCAGAGGCGGCTATGTAATGGATGGCAGGGATCACCGGGGTCGATGGGTCGGCCGCTTCCCATTTGCGGATTTCGGCGTTGAGTTTCTGCCAGAGAGTATCCGGGGGGTATTCGCCGAGTACGCCCATGCGCTTGGAGTACATATTGCCGTAGTAAGCGACTATGCGGTGGTAGGGCAGGAGGGCGCCCTTGTTGGGATAGGGGGCCGTCCTTACGGGCCATCTGCCCGTGGTGTCGCCCGCGGCCAGGGAGTCGCACAGGGCGTTGTAACGTGCGGTGTCCACATCGGCGGTGCGCTCCTTCTGCTGCCGCCCGTGCGTTTTTTTCACTGGGGCCTCGACCTGCGCAGCCGCTTTCCCCTCGGCGGGTTTCCCCTTCTGCCGGCAGCCTGACGCCAACAGCACCAGCAAGGCCAGCGCCGGCACTGCCAGATATCCCGTCCTGAAGTCCATATAGCTAAACTGAGGGAGCTTTAGAGATCGTAGAGGTTCAGCCCCGTTTCCGTGTCGAAGCGGCGTCCTATGGTCACGCCGTCGAAGCGTTCCACGGACAGCTCGCATGCGCCGTTGATGCGGGCCGACAGCAGATGTCCGCCTACGCAGCTGTAGTCGCGCCTGCCGGCTGTCACATGGATGTGCAGATACGGCTTCCCGTCCTTCTGCGAGATGTTCCCGGTAAGGTTCGTAATCTCCATCTGTTCCTGGAAGGTCTTGTCGACATACTTCTTGGTGGCGGGATCGAGGAAGCGGAAAGTGGCTTCGCTCACGGCTCCGAGGCCGTCCACGCTGCCCGCCAGGATACCCTGCTCCAGGCAGAACGCTTCGAGAGCGGCGACCACTTCCGCGTGATTGTCCAGGCTCAGTACGAACCTGTCGGCTGCAATTTGTTTGTATTTATACATGGCGGTATAAAGGTAGCAATAATTTCCGTGCTTTTTCAAAGCGGGGAAGACTGCTATCCAGGGAGCCCATAATTATTATCGGAAATTTCTATCGCAAAACCTTTTTATTATCACAATTACCGCATATCTTTGCAGCGTGAATTGGAATCCCCATGGAACTAAGGCAGATAAGATATTTCGTGAAGGTTGCTGAAACGCGCAGTTTCTCGCAGGCAGCGCGTCTCCTGCATATTTCGCAAAGTACCCTTTCCGAGCAGATCATGACTTTGGAAGGGGAACTTGGCGCACCCCTGTTCATAAGGGATTCACATCATGTCGACCTTAGCGATGAAGGAAAGATGCTGCTGCCTCTCGCCGTGCAGATTTCCAAGGATGTCGAAACGAGCATCCAGAAGATCAGGGACGTCAGGAACCTTGCCACCGGAAACCTCGAAATCGGAGCCACTTACTCCTTCTTCCCCCTGCTCCTCGTCGCGGTCCGCGATTTCGTCAGGGAGTACCCCGGAATCCACCTTGATATCATATGCGGTTCGGTCGACACCCTGATGAGGCTTCTGCATGAAGGCAAGCTCGACGTCGTGCTTTCGTATATGACGGCATCCCCCTTCAGCAACATCGAATCGCACCCTTTGTTCAAGAGCGAACTCTGTGTCGTCTGCCGTCAGGGACATCCCCTCGGCGACAGGAGCGAAATCGACTTTGCCGAACTGTCGATGCACCGCCTGGCCCTGCCCGCCAGGGGACTTCAGGCACGCAACAGCCTGAATGCCGTGCTGGACGCCGGCAAGTACCGCTTCGACGTGAACCTTGAGGTGAACGATATCAACATGTTGCTCGACATCGTGGCGGGCAGCGACCTCGTTACCGTGCTGTCGCGTTCTTCCGTAAACCATATGAAGGCACTCTGCTCCATCCCCCTGCGCAACCCCTCCGTTTCGATGGAAGGGGCTTACCATATCCAGAAGGGGGCGTATTTCAAGAAGGCCATGAATGCGTTCATAACAAACCTGAAGGACAATAATGACATCAACCGGACTATCGAAAAAATTGAAAAAGACAAATAATACTGCTATGAAAAAATCATTTATCCTCATTCCGGTAGTGCTCGCCCTCGCATCCTGCGGAGGGCAGAAGACCACCATAGATCACCAGATCGACAAATACGCAACCGTCACCGTTCCCGCTCCGGATCTGTCCGGGATCTCGGAGAACGGCAAGGAAGTGCTCAATCTTTACCGTTTTGCTGCTTACGAAGCCGACAAGATCTATTGGAAGCAGTACTTCGGCGACAAGAGCTTGATGGACAGCCTTGCCTCCCCCGATATCAAGGAGTTCGCAATGATCAATTACGGACCTTGGAACCGCATCGACGGCAAAGCTTTTGTCGAAGGCTACGGTGAAAGGCCGGCAGGCGTGAATTTCTATCCCGCCGACATCACGGCCGACGAGTTCGCCGCGTGCGGGCTTCCGGATAAGGACAGCCCCTACACCCTTCTCAGGCGCGGCGATGACGGATCCCTGAAGACGGTATGGTATCATGACGAATACGCCGCCGAGATCGAGAAGATCGCGTCGTACCTTACCGCCGCGGCCGACATCACCATCAAACCCAGCGTACGCAACTACCTGCTCAAGAAGGTCGAAGCCCTCAGGACCGACGATTACTACGACGCCGATATCGCCTGGCTGGAGATGGAAGACAGCAAGATGGACCTCGTCCTCGGCCCCAACGAGACCAACGACGACCAGTTCGAAGGCATCAAGAAGTCTTATGGCGCCCTGGTTCTTCTCAAGGACGAAGGCCGCAGCTCGCTGCTCGGCAAATATGCCGCCCTGGTGCCCGAACTCCAGAAGGAACTGCCCTGCAAGGAAGAATACAAGGTGTTCAATCCCGGCCTCAACTCCGACATCTTCGTGTGCGACGCCCTGTATTATGGCGGCAGCTACAATGCGGGCATCAAGGAAATCGCCATCAACCTTCCTTACGACGAAAGGGTCCAGGCTGAACGCGGCACCCGCACCATCCTGCTCGGCAACGTTATCGACGCCAAGTTCAATTCGGTCATCAACCCTGTAGCCGAACTCTTCCTTGTCGAGGATTCGCCCAACGTGACCCGCAATGCCTTCCTGACTAACCTCGCTTTCCGCGAGATGGCGCACGGACTCGGAATAAAGGAGACAGTAACGGGCAATGTGCCGGTGGAGAAGGCGCTTGGTTCCCATGCGCTTACCTGGGAAGAAGCCAAGGGTAATGTGGTGGGAGCATTCCTCGCCGCCAACACATTCAAGTATCCCGACCTTGAGCTTATGGTTTCGCGCGAGAACGTGATCGCCACTTTCGTCGCAAGCCTCATCCGTTCGCAGCGCTTCGGCGCGGGTGAAGCTCTCGGCAGGGGCAACATCATGGTATTCAACTACTTGATGAAGAACGGCGCCCTTTCCCGCAACGGCTCCGCCAAGTATGTCATCGATTATGACAAGACCATGCAATGCCTCCAGGACCTTTCTTCCACAATCCTCCGCGTGCAGGCTGAAGGCGACCTCGCCACCGCGGAAGAATTCGAGAAAGAGTACGCAGCCCTGCCCGAAGGCGCAGTTGAAGACATGCGTATTATGAGTCTCGAATCCATCCCTGTCGACGTAAAATTCAATTTCCAGCATTAGAATGCACAATCTCTTCTCCGGAATAGGCATAGCCCACTCGATACTGTTGTTCGCGACGGTGATCGCACTTGGGCTGTATCTCGGGCGCTTCAAGATCAAGGGGGTGTCCATTGGTTCCACCTGGATTCTTTTCGTGGGCATCATCCTCAGCCACTTCGGACTCCGCTCCAATCCCACCGTGCTCGCCTTCATGAAGGATTTCGGTCTCATCCTCTTCGTCTTCTCCATAGGACTGCAGGTAGGTCCCGGTTTCTTCGCGTCGTTCCGCAAAGGCGGAGTGCGGCTCAACCTGCTGGCCATGACCATGATACTCCTCGCCGTGGTGATTACGGTCGCAATTCATCTGATTACCGGCGAAAGCCTGTTCACGATGACCGGCGTCATGTCGGGTGCCGTCACCAACACCCCCGGTTTGGGAGCGGCGCAGCAGACCCTGGCCGATTCGGGCACTGCAGCGGCAAGCGCATCGACCCTGGCTTCGGCATACGCCGTCGCTTACCCCATAGGCGTGCTGGGCGTCATCTTCCTGCTTATCCTCTCGAAATCGATGTTCAAGGTAGACTTGAAGCACGAGCAGGAACAGTTGGAAAAGGATCAGGATGCCGGCGAAAAGGCGCGCCGCATGCACTGCCAGGTAAGCAATCCCGCCATCTACGGCAAGACGCTTGCTGAGGTGGCCGAGGTCATACACGGGAACTTCGTCGTCTCCCGCATCCTGCATGATGGCGAGATACTGGTCCCCGGCCCTGAAACGGTTTTCCATCAGGGCGACAAGTTGCTCATAGTCACCGACAACAATGATGTCGACGCGGTGCGCATGGTCTTCGGCGAAGAAGTGCCCATGCATCACGGGGACTGGCTGAAGATGGACTCCCACATGGTCACCCGCCGCCTGAGCATAACCAAGCCCTCCCTTACCGGAAAACGCATCTCCGAGCTGGGCTTCCGTCACAAATACAACGTCACTGCCACCCGCGTGATACGTTCTGGTATCGAACTTGTCGCGAGGCCGGCGCTCATCCTTCAGATGGGTGACAGCATCCAGGTGGTAGGAACCGAAGAAGACATCAACCGTGTCGCCAAGATAGTCGGAAACAAGCCGGAAACCCTTTCCCACCCCAACCTGGTGCCCGTTTTCATGGGTATCGCGGTCGGCGTGATCTTCGGCAGCATCCCGATAACCATCCCGGGCATTCCGCAGCCTGTGAAACTCGGCCTTGCCGGGGGACCGCTGATCATAGCCATACTCCTCGGCCACTTCGGTCCGAAGCTCAAGATAACCACCTACACCACGGTCAGCGCCAATATGATGATACGCGAGATAGGAATATCGTTCTTCATGGCGGCGGTGGGCATAGATGCGGGAAAGACTTTCGTAAGTTCCATTACCTCAGGAGGTTACTGGTGGATACTCTACGGAGCTCTCATCACCATCATACCGGTTCTCGCCGTTATCCTGCTCTCGCGCCTGGTGTTCAAGCTGAATTTCTACGAGATCTGCGGCCTGGTTTCCGGCGGCACCACCGATCCGGCAGTGCTGTCGTTCAGCCAGAACCTGTACGGCACCGACTACGCTTCGGTGAATTACGCGACGGTTTATCCGCTCTCCATGTTCATGAGGGTACTGGTGGCCCAGCTGCTTATCCTCGCTGCGCTATAGCCTTACGCTCCGGTGAGCGTCTTGGCATAATGGCACTGCAGGAGCTCGCAGGACGGGCCGTGCCAGTTGTGCATGCCGTTTCCGAGGCAATTCCTCCATTCTTTGCAGGAAGCACAGGAGCCTTTCTTCGTCCATCTGCGGTCGCGGAAATGCTTGAAGCGTTCTTCCCATACCCGGTAGAAATCGTCCTTGTAGATATTGCCCTGCGAGAACAGGTCCCTGTCGATGTTGGGGCAGGCGCAGATGCGGCCGTCGATCAGCACGGAAGCGATGTTGATCCCCGCGTGGCAGAAGAAACGGTTGACCCGCACCTTTTCTTCGTAACGCCCGAGGAAACCCTCGCAGCTGAAGGTGACATCCATGCTGCCGCCCTCTTCCCTTCGCGCCTTTATGAATTCCATAAGCGAAACGAACTCCCCGTCGCTCAGGTGCATGTCGGGATCACTTGCCGCGCGCCCTATAGGGATGATGGTGAAAAGGCGCCAGCGCTTCACTCCAAGCTCCGTGAGAACGCGCTGTATTTCAGGCAGTTCCGCCAGATTACGCTTGTTCACGCAGGTCACTATGTCGAAGACCAGCCGGGGTTCGGCGGCCGCTATGCCTATGGCGCGTGTGGCCCTGGCATAACTGCCCGGATGGCTGCGCATCCAGTCGTGGGACGCCTCCAGGCCGTCCAGGCTGATTGTCAGCGCCCCCATTCCGGCGTCCATCAGGCGGGAGTGCATGGCTTCGTCGTAGAACCATCCGTTGGAGACCATTCCCCAGAGGAAACCGCGGCGGCGGATTTCCTTCCCTACGGTTTCGATGTCGGGTCGCATGAGAGGTTCTCCGCCGGTAAGGACTACCGTGAAGTCCTTGGGCCTTTGGCGGGCGGGGATGGTGTCCAGTGCGCCGAGGAAGTCTTCCAGAGGCATGTCCTTTTCCCTGCTTTGGACGCTGCAGTCGCTGCCGCAATGGCGGCAATGGAGATTGCAGCGGGTGGTGCACTCCCAGAACAGGTAGTTCAGTTCGTGTACCTTGGTCTCGTTGCCGCGGAAAAGGCGGAAAAGGAATGGCTTCATGGTCAGTAATTGCAAATATACGGATTAATTGGTACTTTTGCCGTAATGAAATGGCTTCACAATCTGCTTAAAGGCATATCCCTCACCGGAGCGCTTTTCGTCTTCGAGGCTTGCTACGGAGTCCCCCTGCCCCCGCTTTTAGACAATCCCGGAGAAGCTCCGATGTCCTTTTCGCTGGTATCCCGCCTCACCGGGGAACCGCTGCAGGGCATACAAGTCCTGGGAAGGGTATCCGGGGACGATTGGTACCATTCCACCGCACTGGGCATAACGGGCGGAGACGGCATGTGCAATGTGGAGATTCCCTACGACAGGAATACTTATGGTCCGTTCCTCCGGTTCGAAGACCCGGAAGGCTTGTATATGCCGAAAGACACCGTTCTCACCGACCTCCGCGAGCGGAATATCATCATCAAGTTGGATCCTTTGCAGTAATGCCATGAAACTGCGTCTGATCCTTGTCTTCCTGCTGCTCGCGTCGGGCTCCGCGGCATTCGCGCAGGACGCTGCCGCTCCCCGGAACAATTTTTCGCTGGAACTCGGCACGGGTATCCAACCTCTGCATCTTTCACTGCTTGCGCCTACGAGGAGTGAGGAGGAAGCCCTGGCTGAAATGGGCCGGGAAGCCGACATTTCCGGCTGGAGAGGAGGCAGCTTCTCTCCCACTCTCAGCCTTTCGGGGGTCTGGCCGTACTCGACCCACAGTGAGTTCATCCTTACGGCAGGGGTTTCGTGGATGTATTATAGAATAACGCAGTACGGTACCTTCGGGACCGATCCGCAAGGTAATCCCCGTTACGACCTCAATGACCCTTCGCCGGCCGGATGGAAGAGCTCCAAGCCTGTCCCCACCCTGTCCTTCCTTTACCGCTACATCTGGAATCCGGGAAGGAAAGTGCTGTTGTATTCCGGGGCTGGCATCGGTTTCGTCGAATTAGTTCCGATACCCGACATCACCCTCCTGGGCGTCCGTTTCGGCGGCCGCCGCCTCTACTTTTTCGGGGAAGCGACGCTTGGTCCCATAGCCACTTTCGTGCACGGAGGCCTGGGATGGCGCTTCCAGTCCCGTTGAACCGTCAGATCTTGATTTCGCTGAAACGCTTCCTGAAGTCGCTCCAGTGGTAGAAACCCGGAGCCGCTTCGGGCAGGGGAAGGGTGGCGCAGAAGCCGTTCAGGAGCACCTGGATCAGGATGTCGGACGTTTTCCTGCTCTTGAAGAATACGATCTGCAGATTGCAGGCCATGGGGATGTTGTAGCTCCGCCATACCTTTTCCACATCGTATGGATCCTCGATTTGCGCGTCCATTCCGTTCACGCCGAGATAAGAGATGAGCGGGGCGAGGGCAGTGTCGTGCGAGAAGCGCATCCTCATCGCCACTCCGCTCAGGAAGTCTTCGTTGAACCTGTCGATGATATCCTTTGCGGTGACCGACATTTCGAGGAAGCGGCGCTTGTCCACGCCGGGGGCGACGCCTGTGTACATGTAGTCGCTGTAGTTCTGCAGCCTCCAGATGGCATAGCGGTCTTCGGGGGTGAAGATGTCCGTAAGAGCCTCGGGCACGGGGAAGTCGAGGTTGCTGCAGTCGGACACCAGCTGCATCATGTTGTACATGAAATCTCCGTCCATGCCTATGCCCTCGGTGGAAGTGAACCAGCGTGCTTTCAGGGCATCTTCGTCGATGACTTCCGAAGCAAAGCGTTCATACCTTGCCATGGCCTCTTCGCTGAAGGGCTCCATCGCCTTGTAGGCGGGATTGGAATGGCTCTCCGGGATGAGCATCGAATAGTACGGCCGTCCGTAATCCACCTCGAAGGTGAGGTCCCTGTCCAGGTCGCCCAGTTCGTCCAGGCAGCAGAGCATGCTTACTATCACGCGGGAAGATTCCGTCGAGATCGCCACCACATTGGTCTTTCCCTTGAATACCTCGGGGTAGTTGCGGTACATCTGGGATGCGATGCGCCTGTGCTGCTGCTGACCCTTCTTGGTAAGTATCCCTTCGTGGTAGAGCATGCGGGGATATACTTTGGCGAAGGCTTCGTAGAACCTCTGCCCTGCCGGGGTCAGCTGTCCTTTTTCGCTTGCCGTCTTCCAGAGCTCATACATCTTGGGATAGAATGAGGAGCCGTCGACAAAGCGCGCTCCGTGCCTGCCCATGTGGCTGATATAGAAGGGTTTGTATCCTTTTGGCGGACGCGGGGGCAGTGGTTGTCCTTCGGGGTACATGCCGAAGGTGCCTCCCCATCTGGTAGGGTCTGCCAATACGTCTTCTTTGGCCCATTGGCGGTCCTGCGCGGAAAGCGACGCGGCGCAGGCAAGGGCGATGGACAGGGAAAGGAAAAGTTTGCGCATGGTAAGTGTTATCGTTGACAGGTAAAGACAGTAAATGATTCTGGCTTACGGCGGTCAGCATCCGCTTCCGTCGATCCTGCAGGAAGCGCCCTGGTTTTCGGGGCGCGGTTCCAGACCTACATCCTTGGACATCAGTGTCACGGAACCGTCCTCCAGCACATAGCAGGGAATGCCCACATCCCCCGTCTTCTTCGCTTCGTCAAATGCCGGATGGCTGTCACGCAGGTCCAGGAAGCGTTTCAGGTTCCGAACATGTTCACCGATGTCGATCACCTCGAATTCCGGGTTTCCCTCGACTTGCTTCTCCACCCACTCGCAGTCCGGGCAGGTGTGCATAACGTACATCTTGATCATACCAATGTCTTTTTTGCGATGCTGATTCGCTGACGTAAATATAAGCCATTTTGCCTAAAAGAAAAAGTAAAAATAGTATCTTCGTGCTGTAGTTTTTCGGCGTAATCTGCGTCTAATGGGCAGAAACAAGCAAGACGACAATGACAGAACGAGAATTTGAAACCCTGGTGAGAGAGCACCGCAGTACGATTTATACCGTATGTTATATGTTCTCCACCGACAAGGATGAGGTGGCCGACCTCTTCCAGGCAATCTTAATCAACCTCTGGCGGGGGTCCGGAACCTTCCGAGGTGAAAGCGCGCTGAATTCCTGGATTTGGAAAGTCGCCCTCAACACTTGTATCACACAGGACCGGAAAAAGAAACGCGGCCTTAAGACCGTGCCTTTGTCGATGGACATCGACCTGTTCGACGAGCAGGCCGAAGATATCCGCCAGATAGGCCTTCTGCGGGAGCGCATCAGCAAGTTGGGGCCCTTCGACCGCGCCATCGTCCTACTTTGGCTGGAGAATCTCAGCTACGAGGAGATCGGCCAGATCGTGGGGATCACACCCGGGAATGTCTCTGTCCGTCTTGTCAGGATTAAAGAACAACTCAAAAAGATGCAGTAATATGGAAACAACCGATAAAACCTTCCTCGAGATGCAGCAGCAGATGCAGCAGCTGCGCGATAAGCTTGAAAACCAGAAGATTGTCAATGAAAGGATTCTCCGCAGGTCCTGCGGACGGACGATCGACCGTCTCCGGATCAAGTCCAGCGCCCCCATCGTCGCCGGGATTGCCGGCCTGGCGCTGATTCCCCTCCTCGGTCACTTGGGATTCTCCCTCCTCCTTATGATTTTCACGGGAGTCTTCATGATTGCGGGCATTGTTGCCACGCTCATCACCAAGCAGTACATTCCCAGCCTGGACAAGGATTTGGTCACCGCTGCAAGCGAAATCACCAAGTTCCGGAAAATCAATGCAGACTGGTACAAATACGGTCTCCCCGTCCTGCTTGTGTGGCTGGGTATCCTCATCTGGGATGTGGTCAAGAATCTTCAGCTCGGCGGACCGGAACTGTACGGGTTCATCTGCGGTTCGGCCATCGGCCTGATCCTCGGCCTGGTCCTGGGTCTCAAGAACCGCCGCGACATCCTTGACGCCTCAGACGACCTTCTTGCCCAGATCGAAGACCTGAAAGGCTGAATTGACCTTGTCCCCGGCGTTTTTGTTGCCGCCTCCGCCGTTTGACGCTAAGGAATACGATGGTTGCCGCCTCCGCCGATTGCCGCCCATACGGGCGTACGAAAATGCCGGTTTATGCACTTTCGCATGACCAATTGGTAACCCTAAAGATCATTAATGGCCATTTCCGTACTTTGGGATGACTGACCGGGTATCCATTACGCCCCGCTTTCTTCAGGCCGGACTTTGAAGGAGTATTGGAGAAAGAAAAAAGCCGCCTCAACATTGTGAAACGGCTCAGTAAAGATGCGTGTTTGGAATTAGCTATTTCTCAAACTCAATGACATCTGCGGATACGGTTGTTTTAACCTTAATGATGATGCCAAGTATTATTCTTTGAGTATTCACAACCGCCACATTAGTCAGGGCTTGATTATCTTGCAGATTTGCCTTTGCTTTTGCATCAGCAATCGCTTTACCCGCGTCATCGCTACCGGCAAACCCAAAAATATAGGTGCTGGTTGCTTCTCCCGAAACGGATTTTACATAATGGAAATTGGCAGATGATACAGCTGTCCCGGTATCAATGGCATTAAGATTAGAAAATGTTGCACATCCAGTGGCAGCGAAACATAGGATGGCAGCAACAAGGAACGGAATAACTCTTTTCATAGAATCGTTGTTTAGTTATTGCAAAGATATTACTTTTTATTCAAATAACGCTGTACGACCTTTGTGGAGAGTATTATAAAGACATTCACTTCCGGTCCTGGGGGGAGTCACAACAAAAAAGCCTTCCAAACTTTTGTTTTGGAAGGCTTAACTGCTTGATTTTCAAGCGTTTGGAGCGGAAAACGGGATTCGGACCCGCGACCTCGACCTTGGCAAGGTCGCGCTCTACCAACTGAGCTATTTCCGCGTTATTGGACTGCAAATATACTGCGATTTTTTGAATTTCCAAAAAAAATCAAACATTTCCGAGGTGAACGGTCGAGATTCCTTCGGCTGAAGCTATGGCTGCGGCCTCCTGCAGGGTCTTTACCGGGGTGGGACGGCAGGCGGTGAATTGATACCTCGGGAAAAAGCGCGAAAAGTGCAACGGACAGTCTCCCAGGCCGTTATCGGAGAGCCAGCGGCACATTCCGCGTATCATCCCCGCATCATCGTTTACTCCGGGCACTACCAGGTTGGTGATCTCCAGATGCACACCGGCCCTGTGCAGGAGCAGCAGGGTGTCGAGCACGGGCTGCAGCCTGCCTCCGCAGTATCGTTTGTAAACGTCGTCGCTGAAAGCCTTGAGGTCTATGTTGGCTGCGTCCAGCAGGGGGGCCAGCCCTGCCATGGGCTCCGGATTAACATACCCTGCCGACACCAGGATATTCCGAAGGCCGTTCTCTTTGGCGAGGACTGCGATGTCGCTAATGTATTCGATGTAGGTAAGCGGTTCCGTGTAAGTATACGCAATCGAGGGACAGTGATAATGCAGTGCGGCGGACACCACTTCTTCCGGCGTCCATCTTTCCTGCTCCGCGCAGCCCGGCCTCGCCTGCGAGATTTCCCAATTCTGGCACCAGCGGCAGGAAAGGTTGCAGCCAACGCAACTGAGTGAAAGACAGGTGGTCCCCGGCATGAAATGCAGCAAGGGTTTCTTCTCCACCGGATCGATTGCAGTGGCGCAGGGATACCCGTATACCGCAGAGTACAATTTCCCTGCACGGTTCACCCGCGATCCGCAGCGCCCGGCGTGGGCTTCGGCGATGGTGCAGCGGTGCGGGCAGAGTTCGCACCGTACCGCGCCCGATTCGAGGGGATGCCAGAAACGCGCTGCCTCCATGATGCTATTTTTCGCCGAATACGGCGGCTTCGTAAGTGTAAAGGTCGGCCGTGCGCCAGCCGTCCCAGCCTATGCCGGCCTTGTCGCGGGCGCAATGCCCGAGGAATTCTTCCTTCGTCCAACCGCTCTCGGCGGCTACCTGCGGCAGGAAGGTGCCGGACCTGCCGCCCTTCATCATGTAGATGCCTTCTTTCCCGTAATTGAATTCATCTGCCGAAGATATTTTCCTGAGCGGGGAGAGCACGGATATCTCTATGTCTATCTCCGGCATCTCTGACGACCTGACCTGGGGGAAGCGCGGGTCCTCGAAAGCGGCCGCACGGGCCATCTCCGCCACCAGGCGGTAAACTTGTGTGTCTTCTCCGAAGTGCCCTATGCAACCGCGCAGGAATCCGTTCTTGTTGAGGGTTACGAAGACCCCGCCGCGCGCTTTGAGCTTGCCGGTGAGTTCCGCGTCTTTCCAGGAGGCGGCTTCGTTCTCGCCGCGGAAATATCCTTCTATGCTCCTGCGGGCTATTTGCAGCAGGGCGGCCTTTTCACCGGCGCTGAGAGAGAATCCGGCAGCCTCTTTCCTGTAGACCGAGAATGCATGGTAACCGACCACGGCGTCGCGGTCGCCATATGGGGAATCTCCTGAATTCTTATATGCAATATGCTGATATTCAAATGCTTCATTTCCTCCGGTCATTTCCATCAGCACCGCAATGGCCGCTTGCCCGCAGGCACTGGTCTCCAGGCCGCGGATACCATCTTCCCCATTCTTCCTCAGCGCCTCGGCAAAGGCCGCAAGGTCCCCTGTGGCGATGGCGTCCCCGGTCCTTCCGTCCGCTTTTACGGCGCCGGCATACGAAGGATAGTGCGAGAAGTCGCTGCTGATCACAAACATGGTCTTCCCGTCCATCCAGGGCTTCAGGGCTTCTGCAACCGCCTTGAGTATAGGGTAGCGCACGGTGCCCAAAACTATGGGGACGATGGGCGGCATCTTCTTGAACCTGTACTGCATCAGCGGCAGTTGCACTTCGAGGTCGTGCTCGGCTGAGAAAGCGTCGGCGCGGTAAGTGAAGGGCGAACCGGAAGAAACGAGCTTCTTCCCGAAGCTGACGTCCACGGGCACTTCGCCCAAGGGGGTGAGATATGCATCGTTGCCCGTATCCACCGCCGCTCCGGCAAAGGCCACCCTGTGGCTCGGTCCTATCAGTATGACCCGCTCATATACAGCATCTTCCGCTACCGAAAGGAAGCCCGCTGCCGCAACCCCTCCCGAATAGACATAGCCGGCATGCGGCACTATCAGCGCCAGGGGCCGTCCGGCTTCGGAGCCGCCAAGCCGCCTTCCGGTGGCGTAACACTCGTCCAGCTGGGCGCGCAGTCCGTCTTTGTCTGCAGGGTAGAACGAGCCCGCCACCGCAGCGGGCCGCAAGGTCTTGCCGTCGCTTCCCGAGGGAGTCCGGCCGCCGAATCCGAAGAATGCCATAACGAGCAATATTTTAAGGATATTCACATAGACAAAGTTAGCAGGAAAATCAGTATCTTTGAACCCCCAAATGATAATTGTATGAACAAGATCCTGAAAGCGATGATCCTGATCGGTACCGCGGCGGCCCTTTCGGCCTGCGGCAATGGCAAAAAGGGCGGCGACGCCGCTGCGGATGCAGAAGAAGATTTCAAATATGTAGTTGACGAATTCGCGGACCTCAAGGTTATGAGGTACCGCATACCAGGATGGGACGGACTCACCCTCAAGCAGAAGGAGTATGCCTACCATCTCGCCGAGGCGGCGAAGTGGGGCCGCGACATCACCTGGGACCAGTACTGCCGCTTCAACCTGCCCATAAGGCACGCCGTCGAAAAGATACTCAAGGGTTATCAGGGCGACAAGGGCGCAGCGGAATGGAAGCAGTTCGAGGTCTATGCCAAGCGGCTTTTCTTCAGCAACGGCATCCATCACCATTATGCCGAAGACAAGTTCATCCCCGGATGTTCCCGCGAGTTCTTCGCCGGCCTGCTGAAGGGCGCCGGTATCGAGGTTGCCGGAGAGAAACTGGATACAATGCCGGTGGTTGAAGACGGCATGACCGGAGACGAACTCCTGGAGATAATCTACAATCCCGAACTCTACCCGCAGAGACGTTCTACCGACACTTCGAAGGACATCGTGGCTGCTTCAGCCGTCAATTTCTACGGAATGGGGGTGACCCGCGCGGATGCCGAGGCCTTCTACGCCCGCACCCTCGTCGCCGGCGACCCGCACCCGATATCCTACGGCCTGAATTCCAAGATGGTAAAGGATGCGGCGGGGAACGTGGTGGAAGATGTCTGGAAGGTCGGCGGAACCTATGGCAAGGCCCTGGAGAAGATATGTGCCGAACTGCGCAAGGCCCGCGAATGCGCCGAGAACGAGAGCCAGCAGAAGGGCATCGACCTGCTGCTGAAGTACTATGAGACCGGCGACCTGCGCGTGTGGGACGAATACAATATCCAGTGGGTGAAGGACACCCTCGGCGTTGTCGACTACGTGAACGGCTTCATCGAGGACTACGACGACCCGCTCGGCCATAAGGCCACCTGGGAGGGCATTGTCGACATCAAGGACGCCGCCGCTTCGGCCCGCACCGAACTGCTCAGTGCCAACGCGCAGTGGTTCGAGGACAATTCTCCCGTGGACGCACGCTTCAAGAAGGCGGAATGCAAGGGCATTACCGCCAAGGTAATCAATGCCGTGGTGCTCGCCGGCGCATGTTATCCCGCCACCCCCATCGGCATCAATCTGCCCAATGCCGACTGGATACGCAAGGAACACGGCTCCAAGAGCGTGACCATAGCCAACATCACCCACGCCTATGACGCCGCGGCCCTCGAGAGTCCGAACAGCGTGCTCAAGGAGTTTGCATACAACCAGGACGAAATCGACATGGTCAAGAAGTACGGCGACTACATGGATGAGATCCACACCGACCTCCACGAGTGCCTCGGACACGGCTCCGGCCAGCTTTTGCCCGGTGTCTCCTCCACCGCACTCGGTGAATACCAGAGCGCCCTCGAGGAAGCCCGCGCCGACCTCTTCGGCCTGTACTACTGCGCCGATCCCAAGATGGTGGAACTCGGCATCGTGCCGGACAAGGATGCGTACAAGGCGGAGTATTCCAGTTATATACGCAATGGCATCATGACCCAGTTCACCCGGGTGGAACTCGGCAAGAAGAACACCGAGGCCCATATGCAGAACCGCAAGCTCGTCGCTGAATGGTGCTACGAGAAAGGCGCCGCCCGGAACGTCATCGAAAAGAAGAAGGTAAACGGCAAGACATATTTCGTGGTCAACGACTATGAGGCCCTGCGCGGCCTGTTCGCCCAGCTTCTCGCCGAGATCCAGCGCATCAAGAGCGAAGGCGACTATGCCGCCGGACGCGACCTCATCGAGACCTATGCGGTGAACATCGACCCGCAGTTGCACAAGGAAGTGCGCGAGCGCTACGATGCCCTGAACCTCAAGCCCTATGGCGGCTTCGTGAATCCGGACATCGTGCCCGTGACCAAAGGCGGCAAGGTCGTGGACTACAAGGTTGAGTATCCTTCCGACTACCTCGGCCAGATGCTCGAGTACGGCGAGAAATACGCCGCACTCTAGCCTTTATCGGTTGCTTTTGCCGTGCAACGCTTTCGTGCTGCACGGCATCTTTAATATGAAAATAAACTGTTATGAAATTCTTTAAGATAATTGCCGTCCTCATGGCGGTGGCAGCGCTGACTTCCTGCGCGTCTTCGCGATTCGTCCCGATGGAGCAGGAACTCAACGAACAGTGGGTGGGGGCCAGCCATCATGATATAGTGCGCGAGTTCGGTGCTCCCGACCGTGAAACTACCGACGGCGACGGCGGAGTGATCCTCATATACGAGGAAATCAGCCGCAGTTATGATACCGATGAAGACACGCACTTCGGACTCTTCGATACCGACTATACCACCACTGTGCGGGAAAACAAACATTTCATGCACTTCTTCATAGGCCGCGACGGCGTCTGCTATCTGGTAAAAAGCAATTACGTCAAAGCCGACGGCAGGGTGTTCAATGTCGTGAACACTGTTTTTGCAGCTGGAGTCCTTCTGCCGCTTGTCGGCGGGGTGCTCATGCTGACGAGCCACTGATCCTGACAAATTGTCAGTGGAATGGGTTTTGACCTCCGTGTATGCAGGAGGATCAGAACCATGGAACAGAAACAATATCAATTCTTAAGCAAATATGCGATCGACCTCACCGAGTCTGCTTCCAAAGGCAGGCTGGACCCGGTGATAGGTCGTGACGAAGAGATCCGCAGGGTACTGCAGATACTCTCCCGGCGAACCAAGAACAACCCTATCCTGGTGGGCGAACCCGGCGTGGGCAAGACCGCCATAGCCGAGGGCCTCGCCACCAAGATCGTCAACGGCCAGGTGCCCGAAAACCTCAAGAGCAAACGCCTCTATTCCCTTGACATGGGAGCACTTATCGCGGGTGCGAAGTATCAGGGAGAGTTCGAGGAAAGGCTCAAGGGAGTCGTCAAGGAAGTGGTTGAATCCGAGGGGGAGATAATACTCTTCATAGACGAAATACATACCCTCGTGGGAGCCGGCCGCAGCACCGGGGCCATGGATGCCAGCAACATCCTTAAGCCTGCCCTTGCCCGCGGCGAACTGCGCACGATAGGCTCCACCACCCTCGACGAATTCCAAAAGTACTTCGAGCAGGACAAGGCCCTCGAGCGCCGCTTCCAGAAGGTCATGGTGGATGAACCCACCCCGGCTGAGAGCATAGCCATAATGCGCGGACTCAAGGAGCGTTACGAGAACCACCACAAGGTGCGCATCGAGGATGATGCTCTCATCGCCGCGGTGAACCTCAGCCACCGCTACATCAACAACCGCTTCCTTCCCGACAAGGCCATCGACCTGGTGGACGAGGCGGCCGCCAAGCTCCGTCTGGAGATGAACAGCGTGCCGGAGCCCATCGACGTGCTCAATTCCCGCATACGCGAACTGGAAATCGAGAAGGAGGCCGTCAAGCGTGAGGGCACTTCGCTCAAGAGCGAGAAGATAGAAACGGAACTCGCTCAGGCCCAGGCTGAAAGGGAGGAGCTTATGAAGCGCTGGGATGCCGAGAAGCAGACCCTGAAGGAGCTTCAGGACACCCGTGCACAGATAGAATCCGACGAGAATGACGCGCGCATCGCGGAGCGCAGGGGCGATTACGGCAAGGTGGCGGAACTCCGTTACGGCCGCATAGCACAGGCCCGCAAGCGCATCGAAGAGCTCGAGGCAAAGCAGGCGGCGGTAAAGAATCCTATCATGTCCGAGGCTGTTACGCCCGAAGACATCGCTGAAGTGGTGGCCCGCTGGACGGGCATCCCGGTGAACCGCATGCTCGAGAGCGAAAAGGAAAAGCTGCTCCGCATGGAAAGCGAACTCCACAAAAGGGTGGTGGGTCAGGACAAGGCCATCGCGGCGGTATCCGACGCCGTGCGCCGTAACCGTGCGGGCCTCTCGAACGAGAACCGCCCCATCGGCTCCTTCCTCTTCCTGGGCAGCACCGGTGTGGGCAAGACTGAATTGGCCAAGGCCCTGGCGGAGTTCCTGTTCAACGACGAGAGCATGATGACGCGCATCGACATGTCGGAGTACCAGGAATCCCATACCGTCAGCCGCCTGATAGGCGCGCCTCCGGGATACGTGGGTTACGATGAGGGAGGCCAGCTTACCGAGGCGGTGCGGAACAAGCCTTACAGCGTGATCCTGCTCGATGAGATCGAAAAGGCGCATGCCGATGTGTTCAACCTGCTCCTGCAGGTGCTGGACGACGGCCGTCTCACCGATAACAAAGGCCGCACGGTCAACTTCAAGAACACCATCCTCATCATGACCAGCAACCTCAAGGAGGAGGAGCTGCGCCTGCGCATGAGGCCGGAATTCCTGAACAGGATAGACGAGACCGTGGTGTTCGACAACCTTACTCCGGACAATATCCGCGAGATCGTGAAGATGCAGATGGAACAGCTGCGGCGCAAGCTGGAAGCCGATGGCGTGAGCCTGAAATACACCCAGGCCTTCGAGGACGCGATGGTGCGCGACGGTTATGACCCGGCCTTCGGTGCACGTCCGGTAAAACGCCTGATACAGAGGGAACTGGTCAACCGCCTCGCGCGCGAGATCCTGGAAGGGAAGGTGCGCAAGGACTCGGCCATAGTGGTCGACTTCGATGCGGGCGACACGGTTCTCCGCAATGGATGATAATTAAAAAGCAGCTGCCGGAAGGCAACTGCTTTTTTTCTTTCCTGTGCGGGGAGAAGTTTATTCCGCTGAGGGAACTTCGGTGGTGGGAGCGGCCTGCTCGATGGGAGCGGTGGGGAATTCAGGCTGCTGCTCGGTAGCCACGTTCTCGATCTGGTTGGTGATGTCCATCTCGGCGCCGTTGTTGCCGGTGGTGAAGGATGCGATGATGGAAACTACGAGAATGAAGGCTACAAGGCCCCAGGTAATCTTTTCGAGGAGGTTTGCCGTCTGGCGTACGCCGAAGGTCTGGTTGCCCGCCACGAAGTTGCTGGCGAGGCCTTCTCCCTTGCCATTCTGCAGCAGCACCGTGATTATGAGCAGGATGCTGGCGATGATGACTAGCACAATGAGAATCGTAAATACTGCGTTCATATTCTTAATTTTACTTTAATTTTTCGATAAGGG
This sequence comes from uncultured Bacteroidales bacterium, assembly GCA_900320385.1. Lineage (GTDB taxonomy): Bacteria > Bacteroidota > Bacteroidia > Bacteroidales > UBA932 > Cryptobacteroides. The sequence goes on along the minus strand of ONSD01000038.1, from coordinate 21,941 downwards.
CTGCAAAGTAAGCACTTTTTTCCGGATATCGCAAACTTAGACGCGAATAAATTGATCGCGCCTGCTCGTCATACCCCTGTTCTGCATAGATTTGCGCGAGCGTTTCGGTGCAGAAATCGGTGAATTCACTCTCCGGCATCTCCACATATCCTTCTTCCCTTGCCTTGGTGGCGAAAGACGAGAAAACCTTGTCGCTGTCGCGGGCCACTTTCTCGTACTGCGAATGGGAGAAATAATCGCCGCCTACCACTATTATGCGCCTTTCCTGCCCGTCTTTAACCTCCCCGGTGCCGGAATCGATGTAATTCTTGAGCAGCTCGGACACGTCCCTGTCGGAATAATCCATCTTCTTCCCCTTGTGGGCGAGTTCGCCTATGAGGGAACGGGAACCCACGTACAGGGCGGCGTCGGCGTAGCGCTCGTCGCTCCAGGCACCTTCGCCCAGGGCGGCCATGCGCCGGCACAGCTCCTTGCGGGCGCCGCCGTACCACGGGTAAAGCGTCACCACGCCGTTGAGTTCGTCGAGGTTGAGTTTCTTCAGGTTTATGACTCCTTCTACCATTGCGCTACGGTTGCATTGAATATGTCTTCGACGAGCTTTTCGATGATTTCTTCGCAGAGGGTGTTCTCCACCGCATCCAGGGAGTTGGTGGAATCGTAGTCGGCGTAGGCCGAGAAACTCTTGTTCTCGAAGCTGTCCTCGGGATACTTGCGGTTGGTGAAGTTTATGTTCACCGTTACGGTGAGCCGGTTCTGCGCCGCCACTTCGTCGGCGGTCACGGCGGATGCCTTCACGTCGTATCCGGTGATCTCTCCGTCAATCTGCAGGTCGCCGTCCATCTCCACCTGCTCCAGCTTGGTCATGCGGCGGAAGTTGTCGCGCAGCTTCTCGGAGAGGTTGTTGGCAAGGGACGGGTTCACCCTGAGCGCCTTGTACTCGAAGGTGGGCAGGGTTATGGAATTCACGTCCGACTGGATGGAAGTGCCTGAGAATGAGTAAATCCAGCAGCCGCTAAGGGTCATGGCCAGGGCCAGCATCAGTATGGACAGCAGTCTTTTCATTTCTTCTTCTTTTCCGCGATCTTGCGGTAAATGGTTCTTTCGGACACGCCCAGCTCCTCGGCCGCAAGCTTCACGTTTCCGCCATGCTTCTCCAGCGCCTTTTCGATGAGTGTGTCGTTGTTGCGGCGTATCGACAGGTCGGCGACGTCCGACTGTTCCTGCCATTCGGCTTCTTCAGGCCTCTGGGGAGAGGGCTGTATGCTTTCGGGACGGCGCTCTTCGGCCGGTGCGGGCGCGGAGGACTTGATAGATTCCACCTCCATCTTCAGCCTGTCCACTTCGGCCTTAAGGTCGAGTATGGCCTTTACCAGCACGCGCTTCTCATCCTCGTTGAGGCCGCTTCCCGCCGCCGGCGTAACCGCCGGCAGCATGGTGTCCTGTTCGTCAGGGATATATCGCCTGATGGCGTCGGCATCCAGTTCCACCCTTTCGCTGCCGGGCGTGATGGGGCCGGATTCGAGGGCGGTAATCGTCTCGGTGACGTTCTTTAGCTGGCGGATGTTGCCCGGCCAGCGGTAGCCCTTGAGCAGGGAGATGGCGTTGATGGTGAGGGACACCTTGCGGAGCTGGTATTTCTCGGAGAAGTCGGAAGTGAACTTGCGGAAGAGCAGGTAGATGTCTTCCTTGCGCTCGCGCAGGGCGGGCATGATTATCTGCACCCCGTTGAGGCGGTAGTAGAGGTCTTCGCGGAATTCCCCGGCCTGGACCTTGTCCCACAGCCGTACGTTGGTGGCCGCTATCACGCGCACGTCGGTCTTTTCCACCTTGGAAGAACCCACTTTTATGAATTCACCGCTCTGGAGCACCCTCAGCAGCATAGCCTGGGTCTCTTTGGGCAGTTCGCCTATCTCGTCCAGGAAAAGGGTGCCGCCGTCGGCCTCCTCGAAGTAGCCCTTGCGTTCGCTCACGGCTCCGGTGAATGCTCCTTTCTCATGGCCGAAGAGTTCGGCGTTTATGGTCCCTTCGGGTATGGCACCGCAGTTTACTGCAAGATACTTTGAGTTCTTGCGGCGGCTGTACTGATGGATGATCTTGGGAATATTCTCCTTTCCAACTCCGCTTTCGCCGCTGATGAGCACGGTGAGGTCGGTGGGTGCAACCGCCACCGCGGTCTCGAGCGCATGCGTGAGCGCGGGGTCGTTGCCTATGATGTCGAACTTATTTTTTAGCCTTTGGAGGTCTTGGGTGTCCATAATCATGCAAAGATAAAGAAAAAAAAGTATCTTTGCATTCCCGCGCACTTACGCGCGTGTGATATTTATATGAAAAGAATACTCGTAATCGCAATGGCGGCCCTCGCTCTCGTGGCCTGCAACAAGAAGACTGCAAACCTGGCGGACAACGCCTTGAAGGTTGTATGCAATCCCGAAATCCTCGAAGTGGTGGACGGCAACATCGATGCCGATTTCACCATAACCTATCCCGCAGGATATAACGGCAAGGACGAACTCATCGTAGCCGTGCCCGTACTGGTGTACGAAGGCGGCGAATTCAACTGCGACCCCCGCATCTATCAGGGCGAAAGGGTGAAGCAGAACTATAAGGTTATTTCGTCCAAGGGCGGAACCATACAGGAGAAGATAAGCATCCCGTATCTTCCCGGCATGGAGAAGGCGCACCTGGAACTGCGTCCCAAGGCCGTGATAGGTGCCAAGACGCTCGACCTCCCCGCCATCAAGATCGCCGACGGCACCCGCGTCACTTCGGGCCTCGCCGACAAGAAGGGCTTCTACGATTACAAGAAGGACAATTACAAGCTCACCTACATCGAGAAGGCTGAAGGCCAGATCCACTACAACGTGAACTCGGCCGAACTCGGCAACCAGCTGAACACCCGTTCCATAGAAAACTATCTGTTCCTGCTCGCCGACCGCAGCGAATCGGGCAGCTACACCATCAAGGACACCAAGATCATCTCCTACGCTTCCCCCGAAGGCGGTGAGGAATACAACGCAAAGCTCTCCGACCGTCGCAGCAACACTGCCGAAAAGGCATGGAACAAGATAGCCAAGAAGTACAAGAACGAAGATTTCGAGGTCGTGAGCGTAGGCCAGGACTGGGAAGGATTCCAGGAGGCCGTGGCACAGTCGAACATCGAAGACAAGGAACTCATCCTCAGGGTACTCAGCATGTACAGCGACCCTGCAGTACGTGAAAGCGAGATCAAGAACATGTCGCAGATCTACACCGAAATCAAGTCGGACGTGTTCCCGGAACTGAGGCGCTCCCGCTTCGTCACCGAAATCGAAGGCAAGAACTACACGGAGGCCGACCTGATGCGTCTTTTCGACCGCAAGCTCCTTTATCTCGTGGATGAGGAGGGTTGCCTGCGCATCGCCGCCCTGTCCGATTCGCTCGGCACCAAGCAGATGCTCTACAACGCACTCGCCACCCGCTTCGGCTCGCAGCGCGGTCTGTTCAACCTGGGCGTGACCTATCTCGAAGAGGGCAAGACCGCCCTTGCCGACCAGTGCTTCACCCAGATGAAGGACCAGGAGGATCCCGATGTGGTCAACGCCCGCGGCGTGGTCGCCATGAGGGAGGGCCGCTACGACGATGCCATCAAGCTCTTCCTGCATGCCGACAATGACGAGGCCAAGCGCAACATCGGCGTGGTGAGCCTGCTCAGGAACGATTACGCCAAGGCAGCCAAGCAGCTCGAAGGCACCGGAGGATACAATGAGGCGGTTGCCGATATCTATACCGGCAAGTATTCCGAAGCGAAGCTCGCGCTCGAAGGCTACGATGACGCCCGTGCCGACTACCTGCGTGCCATCGCCGCCGCAAGGCAGGGCCGCAATTCCGACGCCCGCATGTATCTTTCTTCCGCTTTCGAGAAGGATCCGTCCTTCAAGGAAAGGGCTGCGAAAGATATTGAATTTGCGGCACTTGGGAATTAATTTTTTATTCGTATATTTGCAGCCCCAAAAAAATGGGGTAAAAAATACAGTTAAATTTTATGCCAACAATTCAACAATTAGTCCGCAAGGGACGCGAGCAGCTCACCGTAAAGAGCAAATCGCGTGCACTGGATGCTTGTCCTCAGAAGCGTGGCGTATGCCTCAGGGTTTACACAACGACCCCCAAGAAGCCTAACTCAGCAATGCGTAAGGTTGCCCGCGTACGTCTGTCCAACGCCAAAGAGGTCAACGCCTACATCCCCGGCGAGGGCCACAACCTCCAGGAACACAGCATTGTGCTGGTCCGCGGCGGTCGTGTAAAGGACCTTCCGGGTGTACGCTACCACATCCTCAGGGGCGCTTTGGATACGGCAGGTGTGGAAGGCAGGACCCAGTCCCGCTCTCTGTACGGAGCCAAGAGGCCGAAGAAGTAACTGAGGTACAAACAATTTAATTTTCCAAACAATGAGAAAAGCAAAGCCTAAGAAGAGGATTCTACTTCCTGATCCCAAGTACCACGACATCGAGGTAACCCGTTTCGTGAACAACTTGATGCTGCAGGGGAAGAAGAGTATCGCGTATGCTATTTTTTACGACGCTATCGACATCGTCGGCGAGAAGATGAAAGATTCCGATCAGGCTCCTTTGGATATTTGGAAGAAAGCCCTCGAGAACGTGACTCCCCAGATCGAAGTGAAGAGTCGTCGTATCGGTGGTGCAAACTTCCAGGTGCCTACGGAGTTACGCCCGGAGCGCAAAGTTTCGCTGTCGATGAAGAACATGATCTCCTTCGCCCGCAAACGTTCCGGTCACTCCATGGCAGAAAAACTCGCCGCGGAGATTACTGCGGCTTACAACAACGAAGGCGGCGCCTACAAGCGCAAAGAGGACATGCACCGCATGGCCGAAGCCAACAAGGCCTTCGCACATTTCCGTTTCTAGTCGGAAGCAGTAGAGCAAGATGCCAGGCAGGGATCTGAAATACACGAGGAACATCGGCATCATGGCCCACATCGACGCCGGAAAGACCACCACGTCGGAGCGTATCCTGTTCTATACGGGAAAGACGCACAAGATCGGGGAGGTCCACGACGGCCAGGCCACAATGGACTGGATGGTGCAGGAGCAGGAGAGGGGTATTACCATCACCTCCGCCGCCACCACCGCCTTCTGGCACTATGGGGGACAGGTCTACCAGATCAACCTTATCGACACTCCCGGACACGTTGATTTCACCGTGGAAGTGGAGCGTTCGCTCCGTGTTCTGGACGGGACCATCGCCACTTTCGATGCGGTAGGCAAGGTGCAGCCGCAGTCTGAGACCGTATGGCGTCAGGCTGACAAGTACGGCGTGCCCAAGATCGCCTATGTGAACAAGATGGACCGTGTAGGTGCGGATTTCCTCGGTTGTGTCGAAGATATCAAGAACAAGCTCGGCGCCACGGCAGTCCCGGTCTCCCTCCCCATCGGAGCCGAAGAGACCTTCCAGGGCATTGTCGACCTCCTGAGCCGCAAGGCCATATACTACAAGGACAACGACGAACTCGTGAACTACGAGCTTCGCGAAGTCCCCGCAGACATGGCCGAGACCGTGGAGTTCTGGAGGGACAAGCTCATAGAGGCCGCCGCCGACTGCGACGACGCCGTGATGGAGAAGTATTTCGCCGATCCCGACTCCATAACGGAAGAAGAGATCATAGCGGCCATCCGCAAGGGTACGATAGCCATGAAGATAGTTCCCGCCACCTGCGGTTCTTCGTACAAGAACAGGGGCGTGCAGTATCTTCTGGATGCCGTTGTCCGCTACCTTCCTTCTCCTGTCGACATCCCCGCCGTAAAGGTCACCAACACCCACAACGGCAGCGAAGACAAACTCGAGCCCAAGGCTTCGGGTCCCTTCTGCGCCCTGGTGTTCAAGATAGCGACCGATCCCTATGTGGGACGTCTTGCATACCTGAGGGCCTATTCAGGCCATCTGGACGCCGGTTCGTACGTGGTCAATTCCCGCACCGGCAAGAAAGAGAGGGTGGCCCGCCTGTACCAGATGCACTCCAACCACGAGAATCCCATCGATTTCGTGGAAGCCGGAGACATCTGTGCTGCAGTGGGTTTCAAAGACCTCCGTACAGGCGACACCATTTGCGATGAGAGCCATCATTTCGCCCTCGAGTCCATGGAGTTCCCCGATCCCGTCATCGGAATCGCCATCGAACCCAAGACCCAGCAGGACCTTGACAAGCTCGGAATCGCACTTGGCAAGCTCGCCGAAGAGGACCCCACCTTCACCGTGAAGTCTGACGCCGAGACAGGCCAGACCATCATCAGCGGCATGGGTGAACTCCACCTGGACATCATCGTCGACCGTCTGCGTCGCGAGTTCGGTGTGGAGATCAACCAGGGCGCTCCTCAGGTAAACTACAAAGAAGCCATCACCGGATCCACCCAGCTGCGCGAAGTGTTCAAGAAACAGACGGGCGGCCGTGGAAAGTTTGCCGATATCATCGTCGAAGTCGGCCCCGCCGACGAGGGAGTCAGCGGACTCCAGTTCGTCAACGAGGTCAAGGGCGGAAACATCCCGAAGGATTACATCCCCTCGGTCCAGAAGGGATTCGAGTCTGCAATGGCGAACGGCGTCCTCGCCGGATACGAGGTGCAGTCGCTCAAGGTCACCCTTTTGGACGGTTCCTACCACCCCGTCGACTCCGACCAGCTTTCATTCGAACTTGCAGCGCGCATGGCGTTCCGCCACGCGTGTCCGAAGTGCCATCCTGTCCTTCTGGAACCCATCATGAGCCTGGAGGTTGTAACCCCCGAGGACTACATGGGCGACATCGTGGGCGACCTCAACCGCCGTCGCGGCCAGATCGCCAATATGGACAGCACGGCAAACGGTGCAAGGATCATAAAGGCTTACGTGCCGCTCGCCGAGCAGTTCGGCTACGTGACAGTGCTCAGGACACTTTCCTCGGGCCGCGCCACCAGCACCATGAGCTTCGACCATTATGCGGAAGTTCCCGCTGCCATGGCCAAGGACATAGTGGAGAAGAGCGGATACCGTTTGCCTTCAGATGATGAATAATTAATTAAAACGATATGAGCCAAAAAATTAGAATCAAACTCAAGTCTTTCGACCATATGCTCGTGGACAAGTCCGCAGCTAAGATCGTCGACACTGTGAAGGCCACCGGCGCAAAGGTCAATGGACCTATTCCGCTTCCGACCAACAAGAAGATCTTCACCGTGAACCGCTCCACCTTCGTAAACAAGAAGGCCCGCGAGCAGTTCGAGCTCGACTCTTACCGCAGGCTTCTCGACATCGAAGACAGCAACAGCAAGACTGTTGACGCTTTGATGAAACTCGAGCTGCCTTCCGGTGTTGAAGTTGAAATCAAGGTCTGATTTTTGCAGTAAGTTTTTTTGCGCCCGGGCGGCGTTCCCGAGTGCAACGCCGGCACAGCCGGCAAAGGGTCCCATAGCTCAGTTGGTTAGAGCATCTGACTCATAATCAGGGGGTCGTAGGATCATGCCCTACTGGGACCACGAAATGAGGGCTTAGCTCAGTTGGTTCAGAGCGCTTGCTTGACAGGCAAGAGGTCGGCAGTTCAAATCTGCCAGTCCTCACAAAAAAGGAGACCGATCGATTGGATCGGCCTCCTTTTTTTATTTCCCGTCTGTCATTTGATTTCGCGCCCTTCGGTAATGCCGGCTGCGAGGGCCTTGAAGGAGTCCCAGGCGTAGTAGGGTCCGGAGACAGGCTCAAGTTCCGGGATGCGGGCCTCTGCGCCGTTCCATAATACCTTGAAAATCACCGGTTTGCCTGCGGATTTGTAGAACACGAACTGCAGGTTGGCTGCCTTGGAGATATTGTAGCTCTGGAACCAGTATTTCACGTCGTCGGCCTTCTCGGGCACCGTGCCGCAGCCGTTCAGGTCCAGCAGGCAGCAGAAGGCTTCCAGTATGTAGTCGTGACCGAAGCGAAGGTCTGCGGCGATGTCCTTGCCGGCGATGGCTTCATCGGCCTTCGACACGACGTCTTCCAGCAGCGGTATCATACTGTAGCGGGCGTTCAGGTCGGAGAAGAAGGAACCGTAATTGGCGGATTCCCACATGCCGCGCAGCTGCTCGGGCGTGACCGCATCGGCAAAGAGTTCAAGCGGGGCGTAATTCGGATAATTGCCAAGGAAGCTGTAATACTCGCTCATGAATGCGGTTCTCCCGCCTTCGTAATCCTTGAGGAACGAGCTGTCCGTGAACAGTTTACCGAGAATGCCGTCGTAGTCGACCACCCTGCGGGAGAAGTCTCCGGGCCTCTCCAGGCTGATTTCGGATAGTTGCATTCCGCGGAATCTCCTGCGGAACTCCTGTGGTGCGCTGGGCGGGGCGATCACGCCCATCCCCACATGGGTGGACTCAAACGAGAAGTCTATCTTCGGGTTCTGCTTCTGCAGGGTCGTGCAGAATGCAGCCATGCTCACGATGCAGCGTGAAGAGGTTGAAGAACGCGCCTCCACCTTGCATGCGCCTTTGAATACCTGCGGGAAATCCTTGTACATCCTCTCCGCTATGCCCTGGTGCTGCCTGCACCCCAGTTCAACCAGGTCGCCGGTATTGACCAGAGGCACCTCGTAAAAGTCTTCGTAACGGCTGCGGAAGCCTTCGCCGTAAGCCGTCAGGAGTCCGGCTTCGTGTGCATCCGAGAGCACCCGGTGCAGAATGTTGTAGGTGCGGGAACTCCAGGCGTAACGGCTGCCATGCCTGCCGTAGTGGCTGATGTAGAATGGCTTGTATCCTTTCGGAGCCTTGGTGAGGGTGCTCTGTTCGAAGCGGTAGGGGCCTTCCATGCCGGCGGCCTTCCGCCTGTCGGCAGTCACTTCGTCGAGCACGTTATAGTTCTGGGCTGTCGCGGCAAACGTGAGCAGGGCCGCAGCTGCAATGGTAAGGATTCTTTTCATAGTGACAAATATAGGAATAATCCACGCTTTCCAAGCCCGTTTCCAGCAGGTTCCGGAAAAGCCCTTTTTATTTTTTTATATCAAATAAAAGCAGTAACTTCGTCGGACCGAAAACACAAAGACTGAAATAGTAACCAATTCTATAACTCTTTCTGAAAATATGGAGATTAAAAACGCTGTGGCCGGTACTCTGGAGTCTGGTGACATCATGGTCCAGATAGCCCCGGCAAATTCAGAAGGAATCCACATTGATCTCGACAGTTCTGTCGCCGCCCAGTTCGGCGGCCAGATCCGTAAGGTCATTACGGAAACCCTCGAAGGCTTGAATGTCCATGATGTCGATATCAAAGCCACCGATAAAGGCGCTCTCGACTGCACCATCCGCGCGCGAGTCACCGCTGCCGTGGTCCGTGCCACGGGAAAGGATGTGTGGAGCGATTAAAAAACCGGACGATATGAAAGACAGACTCAGAAGAACTATGATGTTCATCCCGGGCAACAATCCCGGAATGATGCAGGATGCCTACATCTACAAGCCCGACTCCATCATGCTCGACCTTGAGGACTCAGTGACCATGGCCGAGAAGGACGCCGCAAGGCTCCTGGTCTACAACGCCCTCAAGACCATAGACTATCAGGGTGTGGAAATGGTGGTGCGCATCAACCCCCTCAACACCCCTTACGGCAAGAAGGATGTCGAGGCCGTAGTGAAGGCAGGCGTGGAAGTGATCCGCATGCCCAAGACCGAGACCGCCGACGAAGTGCGTGAGCTCGAAGCCGAGATAATCAAGTGGGAAACCGAGCTCGGATGTGTGGGCCGTACCCTCATCATGGCCGCCATCGAAAGCGCACAGGGCGTGATCAACGCCTATGAGATTGCCACCGCCAGCGACCGCATGATGGGCATCGCCCTCGGAGCCGAAGACTATTCGGCCAACCTCAAGACCAACCGCACCCCCGGAGGCGCTGAACTCCTCCTGGCCCGCGAAACCATAGTCGTAGCAGCCCGCGCCGCGGGAATCGCCTGCTTCGACACAGTATTCAGCAACCTCGACGACATGGATACCTTCCGTGCCGAGGTCGAGCTCATCAAGACCCTCGGCTTCGACGGAAAGTCCATCATCAACCCCAAGCAGATACCCGTCGTCAACGAAGTGTTCGTCCCGACCGAAAAACAGATCGAGAAGTCAAAGGGCATCATCGCGGCCATACGCGAAGCCGAGAAGAACCACTCGGGCGTTATTTCCTACAAGGGCAAGATGGTTGACCGTCCTGTAGTTCTCAGGGCGCAGCGTACAATCGACCTCGCACTCGCTGCGGGTGTCATAACAAAGGAGGATCTGCAATAATGAACAGTTTGAAAGACAGGGCAGCCGCTATAGCTGCCGAGGCTGCCAGGCTGGGCAAGCCCGTATATAAGGAAGGCGGCAGCAAGGACACCACCTTCCGCGCTGAACTCGAAAAGGTCAGCCCGAAGGTCGTCACCCTCGAAGAGGCCATTAGGAAGACCGGACTCAAGGACGGAATGACCATCTCCTTCCACCACCACTTCCGCGGTGGCGACAAGGTCATCAACATGGTGGTCGCCAAACTGGCCGAGATGGGATTCAAGAACCTCACCCTCGCATCGTCGAGCCTTGCCGGAGTCCATTCTCCGCTCATCGAATACATCAAGCAGGGAGTCATCACCGGCATCAGCACCTCGGGCATGAGGGACGCACTGGCCGACGCCATCTCCCACGGCCTCATGGAGAAACCGGTAGAGTTCCGCTCCCACGGCGGACGCGGAAGCGCCATCATGAACGGTGACATCCACATCGACGTGGCCTTCCTGGGCGCCCCCTCGTGCGACCCGCTCGGCAACGCCGCCGGATATTCGCGCAGCGAAAACGCCAAGAGTATCTGCGGATCCCTCGGATATGCCATTCCGGACGCACATTACGCCGACAAGGTGGTCATCCTCACCGACGACCTCGTAGATTATCCCAACACGCCCTGCGCCATCTCGGAGCACGACGTCGACTATGTAGTGGTGGTGGATTCCGTCGGAGATTCTTCCAAGATTTCCGCCGGCGCCATCCGCGACTCCAAGAGCCCGCGCGACATCCTCATCGCCCAGACCGCGGCGAAGGTGATTGAGAACAGCGGCTATTTCCGTGACGGATTCAGCATGCAGACCGGTACAGGCGGCGCTTCGCTCCAGGTGGTCAAATACCTCCGCCAGGGCATGATCGACCGTGGTATCAAGGCCAGCTACGCCCTCGGCGGCATCACCGCCCACATGGTCAAGCTCCACGAAGAAGGCCTCATCGGCAAACTCATCGACGTTCAGTCGTTCGACAAGGTAGCCGCCGAGTCGCTCAAGAACGATCCCCTCGGACACAAGGAGGTGGCGGCTTACGAATATGCCAGCGCTGACGAACCCGGCAGCGCCACCCATTATCTCGACATAGTGGTCCTCTCCGCCCTTGAGGTGGACGTGAACTTCAACGTGAACGTGCTGGTAGGCAGCGACGGCGTCATACGCGGCGCTATCGGCGGCCATCCCGACACTGCGGCCGATTCCGCCCTCTCCGTGATCGTCTGCCCGCTTCTCCGCGGCAGGATCCCCTGCGTGGTGGACGAAGTCACCACCCTCATCACTCCCGGCAATACCGTGGACGTGGTGGTCACCGACTTCGGCGTAGCGGTCAACCCGCGCCGTCCCGAACTTGCCGAAAAACTCAAGGCCGCGGGACTCAACGTAGTCGACATCCACGACCTGCGCAACCGGGCGTTCGGCATCGCCGGCACCCCCGAGCCGCTCAAGTTCGGCAACAAGGTGGTCGGCATCGTGTACAACCGCGAAGGCAGCGTACAGGACGTCATCTACAACGTAGTGGACTAAGTCTTTGTTTATGGAGCTTACGCTTGACGACCTGCTTGCAGGCAGGGATGAAAGGGTGCGGCACCAACAGGAACTGCAGAGGCGGTATCCCGGCAGCACCCTTGTATGCCTTACCGTCATAATGCCAGGTAACGTCAAGCGCAACTCCCGGTCCCTTATAGTGGCGGGCGCCGCCCTGTCGGCGCTCGTCGCCCGTTTCGGAAGCGACATCTTGCATATCGAAACCAGGGATCTCCCGACAGGATTCGAGGCATTTCTGCTCACTCCGCTATCCCGCGAGGAAGCGAAGCGGGCAGTTTGCCGTATTGAGAACACCCACCCTCTCGGACGCCTCTTCGACCTCGACGTCATAGGGAAGGACGGAGCGCCGATCCCCCGCGAATCCGTGGGGGAGTCTCCCCGCAAGTGCCTGCTCTGCGACCACGACGCCCGCTGGTGCATGCGCAACCATACCCACACCCGCGAAGAGGTGCAGGCCAGGATAGACCAGCTGATAGAAGACTATGTTCGATGAGGTGACATTGCTGCCCATGAGCTCCAGGTCGGTCCGGGCCAAGGTTGAAGCCTTCCTGGAAAGGAACGGCTTGCGCCCGGCTCCGCTCGACTGCTATGCCGCCATCCTTGACGACGATGAGCGCATAGTCGCCGGAGGCGGCCTGGACGGCGACGTCATCAAATGCGTGGCGGTCTCGGAAGAAGCCCGCAGCGGCGGATGCACCAACAAGTTGATATCCTTCCTGGTTAACCGGGCCGTGCAGCAGGGTTACGGCAGCGTCAAGGTGTTCACCAAGCCCTCCAACGCCGCTGTCTTCGGAAGCCTTGGATTCTCGCTTCTGGCCTCCGCGCCCGAAGCGGTGCTGATGGAGAACGGCCGCATAGGACTGAATGGCTACGAAAGATATCTCTCCGGCCTTCGCAGGCCCGGACGGAACGGGGTTATAGTGATGAATGCCAATCCCTTTACGCTCGGGCACCGTTACCTTGTGGAGCAGGCTTCCCGCAAGGTGGACAATCTGTACGTGATTGCGGTCAAGGAAGACCGCAGCCGTTTCCCCTATGCCGAGCGCAAGGCCATGATTGCTGAAGGATGTGAATCTTTCGGCAATGTAACCGTTTGTGAAGGAAGCGATTACGTTATTTCCCAGGCAACCTTCCCAACCTACTTCCTCAAGAAGCTGGAGGATGCTGCCGATACACAGATGGCGCTTGACCTGGACCTTTTCGCCACCCGCATCGCTCCTGCCCTGGGCGCCGGAGTTCGCTTTGCAGGCAGCGAGTCCGCCGACCCCCTGACCGGTCGTTACAACTCCCTGATGGCGGAGATACTCCCTAAGCACGGGATCGCTTTCGAAGAGATCGGGAGGCTCGGGGATTCCGCCGGCCCGGTGAGCGCATCCCGCGTCCGGGAGGCCCTGGATGCCGAGAATCTTGCCGGCGCCCTGGCCCTCTGCCCTGCATCCACTGCCGCTTACCTGCTCTCGGAATGTGCCGTATGCTCTTTGCAGAAGGAACTCGACGCAACTCCCAAGCCTGGCCTCGTAGACAAGGCACACAGTGGTTCGCACCACGATATGGACTATGCCATGATGTCGCTGAGCATCAAGGCGTTGCGGCCGTTCTTCACAACGATTTCGCTTTATGGCAAGACAGCTGCGCCCGATCCGGCAGCGCTGCGTGCCATAGGCATCGAAGCCGAAAAGGCCATGTTCGGAGCAACGGGCGGGGTGAATACCCACAAGGGTGCGCTCTTCTGCATGGGCCTGTCGGTCTGTGCCGCCGCCGATTGCCTCCGCCGCGACGCCGGCATCGGCATCGGACCGGTCCGCAGCGCGGTCCGTCTTCTTGCAGCCGGCATTCCCGCCGCAAACGGTACCCACGGTGCCGATGCGGTCGAAAGATACAAGGTTGCGGGCGCCTTGCAGCAGGCCCGCGAAGCATGGCCGCGGCTCTTCTCCGACTGGCTGCCCTTCTATCGCAGCCTCGGGGGCGACCCGTTCCGCATGCAGAAAGCCCTTCTGCGTATAATGTCCGACCTGGATGACACGAATGTCATCCACCGCCTCGGTGCGGGCAGGGCCGCGGAAGTAAAGGAAGAAGCCGCCTCGCTGCTCCGGAACTTCACACCGGAGGGGCTGGAGGCGATGGACAAGGAATTCATGGACGAAGGCATCTCTCCGGGCGGCAGCGCGGACATGCTTTCGCTGACGATATTTTATAACACTATTACCAATCAACAATTAATTCTTTAATTTTATTTCTGCTATGGTAGAACTGATTCCACACGGTGTTTATCTTCTGGACGGCAAGCAGGTCGTAAATGCGGCCGACGCCGCCGGATTGCCATCTCCCGATGAGTCCCGTGAAAACACGATCACCTACGGAATCCTGCGTTCCCACGATGTGAACGGAGGACAGGGGAAGCGTATGCACATCAAATTCGATGCGATGGTGTCGCACGACATCACCTACGTCGGCATTATCCAGACGGCCCGCGCCAGCGGCCTTGCCGAGTTCCCGCTCCCGTACGCCATGACCAATTGCCACAACTCGCTTTGTGCGGTAGGCGGCACCATCAACGAAGACGACCATGTCTTCGGCCTGAGCGCAGCTAAGAAGTATGGCGGTATCTATGTGCCTGCAAACCAGGCTGTTATCCACCAGTATGCTCGCGAAGCCCTCGCCAAGTGCGGCAATATGATCCTCGGATCGGACAGCCACACCCGCTACGGCTCCCTCGGCAACATGGGTGTAGGTGAAGGCGGCGGCGAGCTTGTAAAGCAGCTGCTCCACAACACCTGGGACATCAACGCTCCCGAAGTGGTGCTGGTATGGCTGGAAGGCAAGCCGCGCCACGGCGTAGGACCTCACGATGTCGCCATCTCCCTCGTCAAGGCAACCTTCGAGTCCGGTTGCGTCAAGAACAAGGTGCTCGAATTCGCGGGCCCCGGCGTCGCCAACCTTTCCGTCGACTTCCGTAACGGCATCGACGTAATGACCACCGAGACCACCTGCCTCAGCTCGATCTGGATCACCGACGACAAGGTCAAGGAGTACTTCGACATGCACAAGCGCCCGGAAGCCTACAGGGAACTCCGTCCCGGCAAGGTCGCTTACTACGACAGCATGATACGCATCGACCTCTCTACCCAGGAATCGATGATCGCCCTCCCGTTCCATCCGAGCAACGCATGCACCATCCACGAGTTCCA
Organism: uncultured Bacteroidales bacterium; assembly: GCA_900320385.1. Classification (GTDB taxonomy): domain Bacteria; phylum Bacteroidota; class Bacteroidia; order Bacteroidales; family UBA932; genus Cryptobacteroides. Next base: position 6,931 of record ONSD01000038.1, on the reverse strand, counting down.
GGCGGATCCCCAGAAGTATCTGAAGGCCGTCGAGGAAGATGCAAAGAAGCGTTTCGGCGAGAAGGTGCATCCCGACCTCAAGGTGAAGGTGGTGGACGGCAAGGCATACGCCGACCAGGCCATCATCGCAGGCTGCTCCGGCGGTACCTACGAGAACCTCAGCGAGGCTGCATCCATCATCAAGGGCCACAGCATCGGAAACGACTACTTCACCATGTCGGCATATCCCCAGTCCACCCCGGTTTATCTCGCTACCACCCGCAGCAGGATCGCATCCGAGCTTCTCGAGGCCGGCGTAGTCATCAAACCCGCGTTCTGCGGACCTTGCTTCGGTGCAGGCGACGTGCCCGCCAACAACGGCCTTTCCATCCGTCACACGACCCGCAACTTCCCGAACCGCGAAGGTTCCAAGCCCGGAGAGGGCCAGCTTTCTCTGGTAGCCCTCATGGATGCCCGTTCCATTGCCGCATCCGCCATCAACGGAGGCAGGATCACCGCAGCTACCGATATCGAGTACACCGACGTCCATGAACCCTACATGTTCGACGACCGCATCTACAAGAGCCGCGTATACAACGGTTACGGCAAGGCCGACCCGAGCGTAGAACTTCGCTACGGCCCCAACATCAAGGACTGGCCGACCATGTATCCCATGCAGAAGAACATGCTCGTCAAACTGGCCGCCGTCATCCACGACTCGGTCACCACTACCGACGAGCTCATTCCTTCGGGCGAGACTTCCAGCTACCGTTCCAACCCGCTGCGTCTCAGCGAATTCGCCCTCAGCCGCAGGGTTCCGGAATACGTAGGACGTTCCAAGGCCATCCAGAACGACGACCACGCCCGCCGCGCCGGCAACGTTCCCGCAGAGCTTGCTGACGTACTCGCAAAGGTAGGCGCCGATCCCAAGGAGACTTCCTATGGTTCCTGCGTCTTCGCCCACAAGCCCGGCGACGGTTCCGCCCGTGAGCAGGCCGCTTCGTGCCAGAAGGTTCTCGGCGGCGACGCCAACATCTGCTACGAATACGCCACCAAGCGTTACCGCAGCAACTGTATCAACTGGGGCATCGTTCCCTTCACCATCGCCGAAGGCACCGAATTCCCCTATGAAGTAGGTGATTACGTATTCGTTCCCGACATCCGTCAGGCCATCCTCGACGGTAAGGAAGAAGCCGATGCGAAGGTAATCGCCAAGGACGGCGTACACGACATCCATCTCTTCTTCCAGAACCTGGGTGCTGAAGAGAGGGAGATCCTCATCGACGGCTGCCTCATCAACTATTATGCAGAGCAGAACAAGAAACGCAACAAATAAACTGTACCGATTATGGAAAAGATCAAAATGACCACTCCCATCGTGGAGATGGACGGTGACGAGATGACCAGGATACTCTGGAAAATGATCAAGGACGAGCTCATCCTGCCTTTCGTCGACCTCAAGACCGAATATTACGACCTCGGACTGCCGAACCGCGACAAGACTGAAGACAAGGTTACCCTCGATTCAGCCCTTGCCACCAAGAAGTACGGCGTAGCGGTAAAGTGCGCCACCATCACTCCCAACGTGCAGCGCATGACCGAGTACAACCTGCATCAGATGTGGAAGAGCCCGAACGGCACCATCCGTGCGACGCTCGACGGCACCGTGTTCCGCACACCTATCGTCATCCCTTCCATCAAGCCTTCGGTAAAGTTCTGGAAGAAGCCCATCACCATCGCCCGTCACGCATACGGCGACGTTTACCGTGACACCGAAATGGTGATCGAGGAACCCGGCACCGTCAAGCTCGTCTACGACAGCGAAAGCGGCAAGCACGAGGAGTCCGTGATCTTCAACTTCACCGGCCCCGGCGTGGTTCAGGGTCTTTACAACATCGACAAGTCGATCCGCGCCTTCGCCGATTCATGCTTCAACTATGCCATCGACTCCAGGATGAGCCTCTGGTTCGCCACCAAGGACACCATCTCCAAGAAGTACGACGGCCGCTTCAAGGCCATCTTCCAGGAAGAGTACGAGGCCAAGTTCAAGGACAAGTTCGAGGAACTCGGAATCGAGTACTTCTACACCCTCATCGACGATGCGGTCGCCCGCGTAATGCGCAGCGAAGGCGGCTTCATCTGGGCTTGCAAGAACTACGACGGCGACGTGATGAGCGACATGCTCTCGTCCGCTTTCGGTTCGCTCGCCATGATGAAGAGCGTACTGGTGTCTCCGGACGGAAACTACGAGTACGAGGCCGCTCACGGCACCGTAACCCGTCACTATTACAAGTACCTGAAGGGAGAAGAAACCTCCACCAATCCGGTTGCGACCATCTTCGCATGGAGCGGCGCATTCCGCAAGAGGGGTGAGAAGGACAATCTTCCGGAACTCGTCAAGTATGCCGACGACCTCGAGGCCGCTTGCTACGACACCCTCGGCGAAGGCATCTGTACCAAGGACCTCGGCCACCTCATGGAAGGCGTTGAGCCCAAGGTGATGAATTCCGCCGACTTCCTGCACGCTATCCGCGAGCACCTCGAGAAGAGGCTCGGCTGCTAGCGGTACTTCAGTTTCATTCAAGAAGGGGGCGGGCGCAAGCTGCTCCCTTCTTCTTTTGTCCATAAATACGTATATTTGCCTATATGAAACGGATTGTGACTATCATCGCGCTTCTGCTTGCCTGCGCACTCATGCAGGCGCAGGGCCTGGAAGGCACTTGGCACGGACGCGGCAAGGTGGGCCAGGTGGAACTCGGCATAGTGTTCCATCTCGGGCAGGAGAGCAGCATGGACAGCCCCGACCAGGGAGCTTACGGTATCCCCGCAGTGGTGGATTCTTCTTACAACATGGGACTGAAGGTAGCGGTGCCGTCGATAGGCGCCGTGTTTACCGGAGTGCCTTTCAAGGGGAAGATCAGCGGCACCTTGACGCAGATGGGGGTGTCCATCCCGCTGACCCTGGAGCCAGGTGATTTCGTATACGCCCGCCCGCAGACCCCGCAGCCTCCGTATCCTTATGCGACCGGGGAAGTCTCGTTCGCGGGCGCGGATGCGGTCCTTGCCGGAACCCTGGCGGGACCCGCTCCCGGAGCCAAGGGCACCGCGGTGCTTTTCGTTTCCGGCAGCGGCCAGCAGGACAGGGACGAATCCCTCTTCGGCCACAAGCCCTTCGCCGTTCTGGCCGATGCCCTTGCGCGCGAGGGGATAGCTTCGCTGAGGTATGACGACCGCGGCTTCGGCGCCTCCACCGGTGACGCGGAGAACGCCACCACCCTCACCCTTTCGGAAGATGCTGCCGCCGGCGTAGCTTACCTGCGCAGTCTCGGTTATGGAAAGGTGGGAGTGATAGGCCACAGCGAGGGCGGTACCATCGCCATGATGCTGGCTGCGGGAGAGAAAGCTCCCGACTTCATAGTTTCGCTCGCCGGCATGGCCGACCGCGGCGACAGTACCATCTTCAGGCAGGCGGTGAAAACACTCACCCTCGGCGGAGCCGACCTCCAGCAGGCGGAGGCCTACGCCGCACAGGCCCTTTCGGCGAATGCCGCCGCCGGGCAGCCCTGGATGGATTATTTCCTCAAGTTGGATCCCGCAGCCTGTCTGCCGCTCATTAAATGCCCTTTCCTGGCCTTGAACGGCGAAAAGGACTGTCAGGTGCTCCCGGAGTACAACCTTTCTAAGATCAAAGCTTTGTGCCAATCCGCCGATGCCAGGCTGTATCCCGGCCTGAACCACCTGTTCCAGCATTGCGGGACAGGCCTTGCAACCGAGTACAACAGGATAGAAGAAACGATATCTCCCGAAGTGATTGAGGATATCACGGGATGGGTCAAGGGCTTGTAAGCTCCTACAGCAGCGCCGCGAGCTTGTCGTAGTACCTCTTCGAGACAGGGATGTCGGGAGCGTTCTGCACGTCAAGCTCCGCGAAGATGAAGCCGTTCTCTTTCCGGAGGACGGTTATGTGCGCGGGGTTCACGAAGTAGGAGCGCTGGCAACGCACGAGTCCGTGGCGGGTGCAGTTTTCCTCGAGCGCCATCATTGATGAACGCAGTGTGTAGCGCACGGCCCTGCCGTTGTCCAGGTACCAGATGTTCACATAGTTCTCCTCGGCCTTGAGGTAAAGTATGGCGCTCACGGCTATCATCAGTTTCGGATTCTTGTTGGAGTCGTAGAAGCGGATGAGGCTGGCATCGGCTTCGGCTCCGGCCTTTTCGGCTTCATGATGGGCGGCGACGCTGTATGCGAGCGCGAGCACCAGGTAAGGATAGATCAGGATGAGGAATGAAAAGGGGATGCCGTGCCGTATGAGGACTGCGAAGAAGCCCGGTCCGCCTCTGGACATAAGTGTCAGATACAGGGAGAAGAACAGCGCTACGATCAGGCATTCGCCTATGCACCAGGCTACGTAATGTGCCCAGGTGAAGTGCTTCACCCCCTTCATGAAATGCAGGGCCACCCTGAGCGCCGCAATGACCGCCAGCGCTATTGCAAACAATATCGAAAGGTTGAAGCTGTACAGCCCCTGGCCCATGTCCAGAAAGCCCTGCATGCCGAACGGGTTGTATGCAAGGGCAAAGGCGAGGAAGAACATGGAGCATACGCCCATATGTACGAATACAGCTCCCCAGCTGAAGAAATTCCTTGGAAGGTTATGCATTTCCGTCACTTTTTTTGTTGTGACAAATATACTAAATATCCCGATTCTGTCACAATAATCGATATTTTGTCACTAATATTCAATTTTGTCACTTCGCGTTCGTCCCTGTCACTTTTTCATCCCGGGCCGGAACATCCTTCCTAATTTTGTGCTGAAAAAACAGCAAAGACCATGGAAAAGACAAGAATCTGTGCTTTTGGCGATTCAGCCTTGAAGGGCACCGTCCTCGAGTCGGAAACCCCTTTGAGATATACCTTGCCCGACAAAACCTTCACTGATATTGCGGCAGAAAAACTGGGAGTGAGCATTGACAACTTCGCGCGTTTCGGCAGCACCGTCGCCGCGGGCGGAAAGATGCTGATACGTCATTTTACCCAGCTCCCGCTATACGACTTCGCCCTCCTCAAATTCGGAGGGAACGATTGTGACTTTTATTGGCAAGCCATAGCCGCGGACCCGGGGAGGCACCACGATCCCAACGTCCCGCTCACTGACTTCTCCTTATTCTACGAAAAACTTCTGGATTCCATCCGTGCCGCCGGCCCCGTGCCGGTGATGCTCACCATGCTGCCTCTCGATCCCGAAAGGTACTTCAGGCATATTACCCGGAACTTCTCGCCTGAGGGCAGGGCGAATGTCCTCGAATGGCTTGGCGGCACGCCGGAATTCATTGCGCGGTGGCACGACATGTACGCCTTGCAGGTCCGCGGCCTGGCCTCCCGCTTCGATGTGCCCCTCATCGACATTGCCGCCCCCTTGACGGAGGGCGGCAATGCAGCGGAATTCTTATGTGAAGACGGTATACATCCCAACCTCAAAGGCCAGGAGCTTATGGCAGGAGCGCTTGCTTCCGCTCTGGGCGGGATCCTGGAGGCGCGTATGCCGGCTTCCCCTACGCAACAGCGCTTCGCTTTCTGCTGAAGATCCTGTCCATCATTATCGCCAGGGCTCCGTCGCCGGTAACGTTGCATGCCGTGCCGAAGGAGTCCATCGCTATATAGAGCGCTATCATGAGCGCCTGCGCCTCTGCTCCGAAGCCGAGTATGCTGCCGAGTGGAGCAAGGGCTGCCATGATGGCTCCTCCGGGTACTCCGGGAGCCGCGACCATCATGATTCCCAGCATCATCACGAACTCCAGGAACAGCGGAAAGCTGTGTGGCATCCCGCTCATCAGGCACACCGTGAGCGCACAGGCGGTGATCTTCATGGCTGATCCAGGCATGTGTATGGTGGCGCACAGCGGCACCGTGAACCCTGCGATTTCTTCCCTCACTCCGTTTTTAAGCGACTGCTGGAGGGTTACCGGGATCGTCGCCGCCGAAGAGGAAGTCCCAAGCGCCGTCAGGTAGGCGGGAATCATGTTCCACAGCAGCCTGAACGGGTTCTTGTGCGAAGCTGCACCGGCGGCGAGATACAGGTAGAGGATGATGAGCAGGTGAAGCACGACGATCACGAGTATCACCTTGAAGAAGACTCCGAGCGTGTGCCATACCTGCCCTGTGTACGTCATGTTCAGGAAGATGCCGAAGATGTACAAGGGCAGCAGGGGCACTATGGCCTTGCTGATGGTCACCGCGATGATTTCCCGGAATTCATGGAAGGCGTCCTTGAGCAGCGGGGTTTTGGTCGCGGCCATCATCAGCCCCATGAGGAAGGCGAAAACCAGCCCGGTCATCACCGGGAACATAGGCGGGATATCTATGCTGAAGTAAGGCTCCACGCTCTGCATCCGTTCCACCTGCGAGGGGGCGGCGCCCACCATCGAGGGGAACAGCCAGGAGCCGGTGCCATAAGCCAGAAGTCCGGCGAGAACGGTGTCAGCGTATGCGATAAGCACCGTGATTACCAGCATTTTGCCGGCACCCTTGCCCAGATCGGCTATGGCCGGGGCTACAAGTCCGACGATGATGAGGGGGATGAGGAATCCCAGGAACTGGCCGAAGACCGCGTTGAAGGTCATGAAGGCCTTCACCGCCCATTTGGGAAAAAACAGTCCGGCAATGATACCGAGCGCAATGGCTGCCAGTACCCGGGGCAACAGTCCTGTATGTGGTAACTTCATTACTGTGTCGGGCTTTCTATCAGTTGCTGGCATTGAATGTCAGGCGGGCATGGTAAATGTCATTAATGGGGTTGAAGCCGCTCTTGCCTGTGAAATTGAGCCATACGAGGACGTCAGTATGGCTGCTGACATCCCACGTAACTTCTGAATACAGCTTGTCTTCCGTGACAGGGGTATATTCAAATTCCCAACTCTTCACTTCTGAACCGTTCCACCACGAAATCTTGGGC
>ONSD01000037.1 GCA_900320385.1 uncultured Bacteroidales bacterium | reverse complement strand
TTCACCGGAGTGCCTCTCCAGCCCATCCTGGACAACATACGCCTGCTTTCGGGGATCGGCGCCGACTTCTTCATCCGCGTTCCCCTAATCCGCGAAGTCAACGCCGACGAGGACAATATCGAGGCCATGGCCGCCTTCCTCGAGGCGCTCCCGTGGAAGCGCCGCACAGTGAACCTTCTGCCATATCACGACATCGGAAAGGGCAAGCACGAAAGGATGTGGACCAGTTACAATCCGCTGCAATACCGGTTCAGCACCCCATCGAAAGAAGAGCAGCAGCGCTGCATCTCCCAGTTCGCAGCCCACGGCATCACCGCCATTGTCGGCGGATGACAGGGAATTACAGATAAGCCGCTGTCACGGAAACGGGACAATCCATCATCTGCCGCGGCGTACCGGCGAATATCACGCGGCCGCCGTTCTCCCCGGCTCCGGGGCCCATTTCGATTATATAATCCGCACTGCGCAGCACATCGGTGTTGTGCTCTATCACGAAGACGCTGTTGCCCTTGTCCACCAGGGCGTCGAACACTCCCAGCAGATGCCGCACATCCTTCATATGCAGGCCGTCTGTGGGTTCGTCGATTATGAACACCTTGCCTTCCACGCCCAGGCTGGAAGCCATCTTGAGCCGCTGCAGCTCTCCGCCCGAAAGCGTTGAAAGGGCCTGGTTAAGATGGAGATAACCCAATCCTACATCCATCATGGGACGCAGCTTTTCTTCAACCGCGGTACCCGCGAAGAAGATTGACGCCAGGCGGACGGTGAGATCCATGGCCTGCGCGATGTTCAGCTCCTCTCCTGTAGCCTCGCTCCTGAGCCTGTATCGAAGCGCCTCGGGAGAATAACGCAGGCCGCCGCAGGCTTCGCATACGGTCTCGATGGAATCCATGAAAGCCATCTCGGATACTATCACCCCCTTGCCCCCGCAAACAGGGCAGGCGCCCTTGCCGTTGAACGTGAAGTATTCCTCCTTCACCTTGCATGCACGGGCGAACATCTTGCGTATGTCGCCTGCGACGTCCATATAAGTCGCGGGAGTGGAGCGCAGGCTGGCGCCTATGTTCTTCTGGCTGATGTAGACTATTTCTTCGGGGCGGGGCCAGGAGCGTCGGAAGCATTCCAGGAGCGAACTCTTGCCCGATCCCGCTACGCCGGCCACAGCCGCAAACACCCCTAGCGGAAGGTCGATGCTGACGTTCCGCAGGTTATGGATATCGGCACCCTCGAGACGGAAATAACCCGATGGGGTGCGTACCGCCTCCTTCATGGGCAGGCTCTCCCCCATCATCCTTCCGGTATCGGTGCCGCTGCGCAGCAGCTCAGGGTAAGTTCCTTCGAAGAGGATCTCGCCGCCCAGCATCCCTGCGCCCGGCCCCATGTCCACGATGTAATCCGCCGTCTTTATCATCTCCCGGTGGTGCTCCACCAGGAGCACGGTGTTGCCCGCGTCGCGCAACTTGCAGACACTCTTCTTCATGAGTTCTATGTCGGCGTTGTGAAGGCCCACGCTGGGCTCGTCGAGTATGTAGAGCACATCGGAAAGGGGGGAGTTGATGTATTTGGCTATCTTGCATCGTTGCGCTTCGCCCCCGGACAGGGTGCCCACCGGCCGGCTGAGGCTGAGGTATCCCAGCCCTATCTCCTCCAGAGCACCCAGCCTCTCGCCTATGGCCTTCTTCAGGTCGGCCGCAAGCGGGTCGGAGAGACTGCCTATCCATACGGCGAGCCGCGAAATGGACATATCGCAAACTTCCGCTATGTTCTTACCCTCTATCCTGCACGAAAGCACCTTCGGATTCAGACGGGTGCCGCCGCAGTCGGGGCAGACGCCCATGTTCAGCATGGGATTCAGCACTGCCGCATGCAGCAACCCTTCTTCGGAATTGATGATGCTCCGGTACATCCTGGGTATCAGTCCTTCGTACTTGGCGCTCTTGGGCCAGTTGGAGGGCGGATTCTTGAGCCGTATCTGAGGGCTGTTGAGGAAGAGGTCCAGTTCTTCCGGGGAATAATCACGGATCTTCTTGTCAAGGTCGAAAAGACCGCTGTTGGCATAGCGAATCCAGCGCCAGCCGCCTTTGCCGAAGGCTATGTAATGGATGGTGTCTTCGTCGTTGAGGCTCTTGTCGAAATCCACCAGCTTGTGGATGTCCAGTTCGCGTATCTCCCCGAGACCGGAACAGCGGGGGCAGCAGCCCTGCGGATTATTGAAGCTGAATGAATCGGAATAGCCCACGAAGGGTTTGCCCACCCTCGAAAACAGCAGCCTCACAAGCGAATAAATATCGGTGTAGGTGCCGACGGTCGAGCGGGAATTCGGAGCGGGTTTCTTCTGGTCGATGACGACCGCTATCGGCAGGTTCTCGATCGATCCTACATGCGGACGTCCGTATTTTGGCAGATACTGCTGCACGAACGAGGAGAAGGTGTCGTTCAGCGCCCTGCGCGAAGTGGCCGCCACGGTATCCAGCACGAGCGAGCTTTTGCCCGAGCCGGAAACACCGGTGAAGACCGTGATGCAGTATTTGGGTATGGATAGGGAAATGTGCTTGAGATTGTTCTCGAAGGCATCCCGGATGACTATACCGCTGTGGTTGGTGTCCATGGTTCGGCAAATTTCGGAAAAAAATCCTATATTTGTGGAAATACCGGATTAAATGAGTATCAAGTCCCTCATTGCCATTCTTGCATCCCTTGCCCTGCCGCTCATGGCCGGAGCACAGACTCTCGATTATGTCCAGGCCGATAACGAATCCGACTACGGAGCACGCATCTCGGCGGGCGTCGACTGGAAGGTCATACCCAAGAAACTGCACATCGAATGGAGCGAGGAAGTGCGGACGGAAGACGGCTTCGATCTCTCCAAGCTATATTCAAATATCGGGCTCGACTACAGGATCACTCCCTGGCTCAAGGCCGGAGCCGAGTACTCGTTCATCAACTCGCATTCCGAGAAGAACGGCTGGCGCAACCGTCACCGCGGACGCTTCAGCCTGACGGGTTACTACAAGGCAGGAAGGATGACGTTCTCGCTCAGGGAGACCGTCCAGGCTACCTGCAAGGACTACTCCGTGAACAATTACCAGGAACCGCAGATCGACGCCAAGCTTAAATCCCGCCTCAAATTCGAGTACGACATCCCCGCCTGCAAGTTCGATCCCTTCGCCTCTGCCGAGGTGAGGAACACCCTCAACGCCGTGAATCCGCAGTCGTTCACCTATGATTCGGTGAACGACCGCTGGAATGCTTCCGCAAAGGATTATTCGGACGTCTACATCGACAGGCTGCGCTTCATGCTCGGGGGCACGCTCAAGATGCGCAAGACCCACGAACTGGACATCTTCGCAGTGCTCGACTGCAATTACGACCTCGACATAGACACGAATTCGGAAGGCCTTGAGAAAAAGGACCTGGACGGCAAAGGCTACGGAAACAGCTATCCCATGCTCACGCTGAAGGACAAGTATTTCGTCGGGCTCGGACTCGCCTACCGCTTCGAACTGTAATCGGAGAGGTTCTTGACCCCGGGAATACCGTAGTATTTCTCCACTATATCCCCTTTCACGAATATCTGGCTCCCAAGAAGCTCCGGATGGTCCTTGATGTTGAGTGCATCGCGGATATCGCCTTTGCGCAGTTCCACCGAAAGGCACGAAGCCTTGTCGGCCGAGGAGGTCTTGGGCGCGATGAGCAGATGGGTGTCGGATGAGAACGGAGGAGTGAATGAGCAGTTTGATGAAGTGCAGTCACCCCCTACTATATAGCCGTACACCCACACGCCGCTTTCTCCTATATGGGCTTTAGCCTGCCCCACGCTGTAGGCACTGGAAAGTTCGCTTCCGGCAGCGGTTCCGCCGGAGACGAAGCTGTCTACCGTCCAGTTGCGGCTGGTGTCGACAGAAATGCTGATCCGTCCGGCCGTGGGGCTATCTTCCGCAGTACCGCCTCCGTTGCCGGCGGGGGTGTCGGCCGCGCTCAGGTTGAGCGTCAGTATCTCCTGCGGAGAGAGTATCCTGCTGAACAGGGTCGTGATGGAGCCTCCGTCGCTGAGGTCGAGCCAGATGGTTCCGGGATTGAAAAAGGCCGTCCGCTTTTCGGAATATCCGTACATCAGGGAACCGTCCACGGATTTCAGGATGAGGCTGGCTCCGGGATAACTCACCACGAAACTGTCGTCAGCGCGCAGGCGTATCCCTGCATTGAGTTGGGTGCAGGACAGCTTGACCGCGCATTTACCGCCCGATGGTACGCTTACTATGCGGGTATCCCCGTACTGCGGGCAGTCGAAGATGGGCTCAGTGAAACTGCAGGAGCGTACGCTCACCGTATAACTACCCGCCGGCACGCTGAAGCTCTCGGGAGCATCGCCGTATGTTCCGTCGTAAACCTGTCCTCCTTCCGGTCCCGTGATGTTGAGATGGAAGCTGTTAGTGTCGGGGAATGAGGCCGTGGCGCGGCTTGAAGGATTCTGGAGGTTCTTCACAAAACTCAGTTGCAGGACGCCCGGTTCCATCGAAGCGGAAGCAATCCTGTCGCAAGAAAGGGCCAGCGCTGCGCAGGCCGCGATCAAAGGTAACAAAGGGTTCTTCATAGTCATTCGTTTTCGCGAAAGTAGACATTCCGACCGAGACAGGACCCCGTAAAACGTATATTAATCCGCTATAAAGAAAAAGTTTTATACATTTGCAGGAATAATAATTCACGGGGAGCTTGCATCACTGCGAGCGCCCCGCTACTTAACCTAAACTTAAACTATGAAAAACTTCGGGACTAATGTAATACTTTTTTGATTAATAGTAAAAATTTATACAATTTTTTTTAATTTTTTATGAAAAAATCTTTTTTTATCCTGACTTTGGCCATTGCGGCCGTTGCCGTGTCGGCCTGCAAGAAGAGCGACAAGATCGCGGGTGACCCCCTGGATTCCAGGATCTGCACCCTCGACAACGGGCTCAAGGTTTTCATGACCGTAAACAAGGAGACTCCGCGCATCCAGACCTACATAGCGGTCCGTGCCGGAGGCAAGAACGATCCGTCGGAGACCACAGGCCTCGCCCACTATCTTGAGCATCTCATGTTCAAGGGCACCAGTTCCTTCGGAACCCAGGATTACGCCGCCGAGAAGCCTTTGCTCGACCAGATCGAGACCCTTTACGAGCAGTACCGCACCCTCACCGACCCCGATGAGCGCAAGGCTCTCTACCATAAGATCGACTCCATCAGCTTCGTGGCATCCGGCTACTCCATACCCAATGAATACGACAAGATGATGGCCATGATAGGCGCCAGGGGCACGAACGCATGGACCAGCCTGGAAGAGACCGTGTACACCGAAGACATACCGTCCAACCAGGTGGAGAACTGGGCCAGGATCCAGTCCGACCGCTTCAAGGACATGGTAATCAGGGGCTTCCATACTGAGCTCGAAGCCGTATACGAAGAGTTCAACATGGGCCTTACCAGCGATACCGAAAAGCTTTACGACGCCCTTCTCGCCGGACTCTATCCGCATCACCCATACGGCACGCAGACCGTCATCGGCAAGCAGGACCACCTCAAGAATCCGTCGATCACCAACATCAAGAGGCAGTTCAACACCTACTACCGCCCCAACAACGTGGCCATCTGCCTTTCGGGCGACTTCGATCCCGACAAGGTACTCGCCATAATCAAGAAGTACTTCGGCGACTGGGAATCCAACCCCGAGCTGCCCGAATTCAAGTTCCAGCCCGAAGAGCCAATCACCACCCCGGTGGTAAAGGAGGTTTTCGGACAGCAGGCCGAGATGCTGGCCCTCGGATGGAGATATCCCGGAGCCGCCGACCTCAAGACGGGAGCCGTAGCCGACATCGCAGGCTCCATACTCAGCAACGGCCAGGCCGGTCTGATGGACCTCGACCTCATCCAGCAGCAGAAAGTGATGACGATCCAGGCCGGTGCCGAATCGATGGCCGATTACGGAATGTTCCTCGCACTCGGCATGCCGAAGCAGGGCCAGAGCCTGGATGAACTCCGCGACCTCGCACTCGGCGAAATCGCACGCCTCCGTTCCGGCGACTTCCCCGAGGAACTCATCTCCGCGACGGTCAACAACATCAAACTCCGCAAGATGCGCCAACTCGAAAACAACTCGATGCGCGCCCGCATGTACGTGCAGGCCTTCATCGCCGGAATCGACTGGAAAGACGCCGTCAAGGATATGGAGCGCTACCAGGCCGTGACCAAGGAAGACATAGTGGCCTTCGCCAACGAATACCTCGGCGACAATGCATATGTCGCTGTCTACAAGAAGCAGGGCGAGGATACCACCGTCCATAAGATCGAAGCCCCCGCCATCACCCCCATCCAGACCAACCGCGACAAGAAGAGCGCTTTCCTCGAAAGCATTGAGAAAAGCGAAGTCTCCCCCATCGAACCCGTATTCCTCGATTTCGGGAAGGACATGGCCCGATTCGACCTATGCAAAGGTGTAGACGTACTCTACAAGCAGAACCGCATCAACGACATTGCAACCGCCCGCTTCATCTACAACCGCGGAAGCGAAGACGATCCGGCACTCGACCTGGCCTTCACCTACCTGCAGTACCTCGGTACGCCCACCCGCAGCGCCGAGCAGATCGCTACCGAAATGTACGATCTCGCCTGCTCATTCTCAATGGGCTCGGCAGGCAACAACTCCTCGATCACGGTGAGCGGCCTCAGCGAGAACCTCGGCAAGGCCATATCCATCGCCGAAGACCTCCTCTACAATGCACAGCCCGACGAGAACATCCTCGTCGCCCTCAAGGAAGACATGCTCAAGAACCGCGCGGACGCCAAGACCGACTTCAGTTCGTGCTACAGCGCACTGAGCGACTACACCTTCTACGGCCCCGAGTACATCAGGAAGACCACCCTCTCCGACGAGGCCCTGGAGGCCCTCACTTCCGAGCAGCTCCTCTCAAAGGTACGCGAACTTGCAGGCAAGGGCCACGAAATACTCTACTACGGCCCCGATACCCAGAAGAAACTCACATCCCTGCTCAAGGAAAACCACATCGTGGGCGAGAATCCCGAGACACTCCAGGAGAAGTTCGCCGCCAGGGTGCTGACTCCCGAGGCCAAGGTGATGATCGCACCTTATGAATCCAAGCAGTTCAACTACGTCCAGTATTCCAACAACGGCGAGAAGGCCGACCGCGACAAAGCGCCCGCCATCAGGCTCTTCAACGAATACTTCGGCGGCGGCATGAACGGCATAGTGTTCCAGGAGATGCGCGAAGCCAGGGCTCTTGCATACAGCGCCAGGGCGTACTACGTAGAACCTTCCTGGGCGGACGGGACCTATAGCTTCTACGCTTTCATAGGTTCGCAGAACGACAAGATGGAGAAGGCCGTCAAGGGCTTCGACGAAATCATCAACGACATGCCGTCCTCCGAGAACGCTTTCGGCGTTGCCAAGGAAGCCTTGCTCTCCCGCCTGCGCACCGAGCGCACCACCGGCATGAGGGTACTCGACGCTTACCGCAACTGCAGGAGGCTCGGACTTGACGAACCTCTCGACAAGGCAGTGTTCGAAAAGGTTCAGGGAATGACCCTCGAGGACCTGGTAAAGTTCCAGCAGGAGAACATCAAGGGACGCAGCTACCAGTACGCTATCCTTGGCGACGTCAACGACATCGATATGGATTTTCTGTCCACCCTCGGCCCTGTAAAAATCCTTACCCTGGAAGAGATTTTCGGATATTAAAAGTCTGCTGACCAGCATTTTAGGCCGGATGCACGAAGCGTCCGGCCTTTTTTGCCCCGGGCGGTGTGGATAAAATTGTGGATAACTTGATTTGTAAGGAAAACAAATTATCCATACCTTTGTACCCCGATGACTTTCTAATCGGGATTTTAATGTCAACAATTCCAGAAGGTACAAGCCTGCGTCATGTCGGCCTGTATGAAGACACGGATATATACGGACTGGACTCCTCCAGGCTCCGTAACAGGTATTTCATTCTGAGCGGACCAGGGAGCCGCCGTCTCCTCGCTTTTCCAGAAGTGGTCGGCTTCCCCTGCTATTCCGCCCTTCTTGACGAAACCATCGCCGCTCTACGCCATCTCTTCCCTTCAGGCACGAGCGGCGATATTGATATCATGACCATACTCCGCGGCGGTCTCAACTACCCGCTGGAAGAAGCCGCGTACCGCACTGGCATCCCGGTCAGGACCATGCATTTCGTCTCTTGCGAAAGGGTGATCAAGAACAGGGTTATCACCGGGCTCGACATCCGCTACGAGAAGGTCCTTCCCGATACCGACAGGATAGTCGCCATAGGTGACATAATAGCTACCGGAGATACTTTCAGGCTGTGCCTGGAACAGGTATCCGAAATCTTCCATTCCTGCGGCGGTTCTATAAGGCGCTTGATAATCTTTACCATTGGCGGCTCGCGTGCGATTCCGCTACTGGAGAATCTCTCCGCCAAACTCCAGGAAATGTTTCCCGGCTTCGAAGGTGTGGATTGCTTCTTCTACGAAGGCGTCTTCACCGTTTACGAAGACAAGGGCGTGAGCGGCATCAACACCCCGAACATCGATTTCGGGTGGAAGGGCGGTATCGTCAGTCCGGACTTCCGCCGCTTTGTACTGGACAATCCCGACGCCCTCCTCGAAAAGTGCATCATATACGACGGAGGTGCGCGCCGTTACGAGATACTCCTCCATTTCGAGGAAGTGCTCGAATACTGGCAAGGCATACTCGACAGGGCTTCAGTCATAGATGCCGGCGCCCTGGTTAAGGAAAAACTCGGCTACGACGGCCCGGTCCCGTTCGAAAAGTGGCTTGAATTGCTTGATTTCCAAGACCTTCCGGCGGAAGGGCTGAAAGAGGTTTGGCAGCGTGAGCAACTTCTTTTCTCCGAAAGGAAGGACCTTGCCGCCATTGCAAGACGAAGGATAGAATCTATCAACTCAATCAAAAAACAATATGAAACACACTGACGCCGACTACACAACCCGCCCCGTTGACAGGGCCGGGCGCAAATCGACCCTGAGCATGTTCATGATCATGCTCGGATTCACTTTCTTCTCCGCCAGCATGTGGGTGGGACAGCAGCTTGCCGCAGGTCTCGACTGGACCGGCTTCGTCTGGGCGCTCATCCTCGGTGGTCTCATCCTCGCGGCCTACACCGGCACCCTCGGATACATAGGCGCAGAGAGCGGCCTCACACTGGACATGCTCGCCAGCAAGAGCTTCGGCACCAAGGGCAGCTACCTCCCCAGCGCGATGATCAGTTTCACCCAGATCGGCTGGTTCGGAGTGGGTCTCGCAATGTTCGCGATTCCCGTGGCCAAGGAACTGATGGGCCTCGACGTAACTCCCGACAGCATGCCGTGGCAGGGATACCTTCTGGTTGCGATTGCCGGCATCCTCATGACCGCCAGCGCGTACTTCGGAATCAAGAGCCTTACCATCATCAGCTACATAGCCGTTCCGGCAGTGGCCATCCTGGGCACTGTCGCCATGATCCTTGCCATCAAGCGCGGCGATGCGGGCCTGGTAGAGCAGTTCGCGAAGGGCACCAAGGACCTCGGCGTCATAGCCGGTGCAGGCCTGGTAGTCGGCAGTTTCGTATCCGGCGGTACGGCGACACCCAACTTCACCCGCTTCGCAAAGAGCGGCAAGGTAGGCCTTATCGTCACCATCATAGCCTTCTTCGTGGGCAACAGCCTCATGTTCCTCTTCGGTGCTGTCTCCAGCATCTATGCAGGCGGTAACGACATCTTCGAGGTCATGCTGAACCTCAACCTGTTCTATGCCGCCGTACTGGTACTCGGACTGAACATCTGGACCACCAACGACAACGCCCTCTATACCGGCGGACTCGGACTCTCCAACATCTTCAAGGCTGACAAGAAGAAGATGGTCCTCCTCTCCGGCATCATCGGCACGGTTGCGGCAGTATGGCTCTACTGGAACTTCTGCGACTGGCTCAATGTGCTCAACTGCACCCTGCCGCCCGTAGGCATCATTCTCATACTCAGCTACTTCACTCATCGCAAGGCTTACCTCGACGGCTCCCTCCAGGACAAAACCGTCAACTGGTGGGCCATACTCGGCGTGGTACTCGGCGCTGTGGTTGCCAACCTCGTGCACTGGGGCTTCCCGGCGATCAACGGCATGGCTGTGGCCGCCGTCTGCTATCTGCTCGGGACACTTGCGAGCAAGAACTGATACCGCTGCGATGTCCTGATACAAATAGCGGCCTGCCGGAATCCGGCAGGCCGCTTTGAATATCTGTCAAAGGATGATTACAGTACGAACGAAACTCCGAGACGGATGTAATGGCGGGTCTGCTTGTCTGCATCGGAGACGCTGTAGTCCATCAGGCTGTAGTCGTAACCGAGCTTGAGGATGATGTAGTTGTCCACCAGGTACATACCAGCGCCGGCACCGACGAGGACGTTGAAGCGGTTCTGCACGTCGAAGCGCTTTGCTCCGGGTACGCTTCCGCCAAGTCCGAATTCGAGGGTGGGACCTGCATAAACGAACGGGATGATGCTGTCGTCGGGTCCTTCAGAAACAAAGGGTACGAAGTCCTTGGATGCACCGAAGAAATAGTTGAATGCCAACGGAAGCTCCACACCATGTTCATTGCCCTTGGGGTTGGGGTCGAGCACGAAACGGTAGTTAAGTCCTGCGCTCACTGCGGCTGCATTACCCACATGCTGGTAATAGCTGGCGCCGAGAGAAATGCCTGCAGCACGGTTCATAGCGGGATCACCGATGGTGTTGCCGGTTTCGAAGAATCCGAAACCCGTTCCGCCGATTGCAACCTGTGCATCGGCTTTTTTGGGAGCAGCCATGAGAGCGGCTACTGCCAATAAGAGAAACAATGCCTTTTTCATAATTATACGGTTGTTTGATAGATTTCCGGACAACAAAGATAACTATTTTTTCCGATATACCCTGAGCATGCGCACATCCTTCACGGGTCGGTCATTCTCATCGGTAGGCACTTTCTGGATCGCCTCCAGCACATCCATCCCGCTCACGACTTCGCCGAATACGGTATACTGCCCGTCGAGATGCGGGCTGCCGCCGATTTTCTTGTAAACTTCGCGCATCTCGGCGGTAAGCTTGACGGCTCCACCCGTGGCAGCATCAAGCCTGGCCTGGGCGCGGTCCAACTGCTCATCAGTCATGGGCTTACCCATCATGAAGCAGAACTGCGACGCGCATGATTCCCGCTCTGGATTGCTTTCATCCCCCTCCCTTGCGGCATTCACCGTGCCTTTATGGTGGAATATGCCTTTATCCAGGCGGAATTCCGCGGGCACCCTGTAGTCGGGCTCGCCGTCACCCAGCATTGCCCCGGGTTCCGCATATCTGGAATTGGGGTCACCGCCCTGGATTACGAAATTGTCAATCACCCGATGGAAAAGGAGACTGTCGAAATAGTGTTCCTCCGCCAGTTTGATGAAGTTATCCCTGTGAAGGGGTGTTTCGTTGTAAAGTTTGAATTCCACCGTACCCATGGTAGTCTCCACCACCATCACTGTTTCTTCCTGCGCTTTCGGCGCACATGAAACTGACGCCATGGCAAGGGCTGCCAGCCCCAGCATGATTCTGACTGCTTTCATCGTTATCTATCTTAAATTGTCATACAGGATCTCTATGGGATGATGCGCCCGCACTCCGGTGCCATCGAATATCTGCTGACGGCATGAAGTGCCGGGAGCGGCGACGACGGCAGGCCTTCCGCCGGACTTGGAAACCGCGGACCTGACCGCCGGGAAAAGCACCATCTCCCCTATAGCCATCGATGTGGCATAATGCTCCTTTTCGTATCCGAACGAGCCTGCCATCCCACAGCAGCCACTGGGAATCACATGCACCGATGCACCTGGGATAAGCCTCAGCATCTCAGCGCATTTGCCTGTTCCGACCATTGATTTCTGGTGGCAGTGGCCGTGAAGCCATATATCTGCGTCGAGGGGTCTGAAGGCTTCGGGCGCAATCCTTCCCGCCGCGACTTCTCTCATGATGAATTCGTCGAACAGGAGGCAGTTGGTCCCAAGACGCTTCGCCTCTTCCCTCATTTCCCGGGGCACCAGGTCGGGATACTCATCCCTGAACGTCAGGATGCAGGAAGGCTCGATGCCCACCATCGGGACTTCTTCCGTCACCAGGTCCTTCAGGATGGAAACATTCCTTACCGCAAACTTCCTGGCAAGCTTAAGGCAGCCCTTGGAGATGGCCGCGCGCCCGCTCTCGACATGACGCGGAATCTCCACCTCATATCCGAGACGGTTCAGGAGCCGTGCGAACACGAGTCCAAGTTCCGCTTCCTGATGGTTGGTGAATTCGTCGGCAAAAAGCCATACCTTGCGGCCGCTGCGGGGAGCGTTGCGGTTCTCCATGCGAACCAGGGCCCTCATGCTCCGACGGCTCAGGGCAGGGATCCTCCGGTCGGCGGAGAATCGGACTATCTTCTTGATGAGCGAGGCCGAAGGTCCCCAGCCGGCGAAGAAGTTATAAAGCGGACGCAGGGCAGCGCCGAACGACTCCATCTTTGCCATGCGGGCCACCATCCAGGAGCGGAAGGGAGTGCCGTGACGGTCGTATTCATGCTGGAGGACTTCGCTGCGCAGCCTGGTCATATCCACGTTCGACGGGCACTCGCTGAGGCAGCCCTTGCAGGCCAGGCAGCTGTCGAGGACTTCGGAAAGTTCGGGGATATCGAAAACGGATCCATGTTTACGCGCAGACCCGGGGTCCTTGAAGACTTCGCTTTCAAATCCCCGTGTGAGGATTTCACGGAGGATGTTGGCGCGGGCGCGGGTGGAACGGGTTTCGTCGTGCGACACCTTGTATGCCGGGCACATGGTGCCGCCGATAAGGTTCGACTTGAGACAGGCTCCGGCTCCGTTGCACTGCTCCACCGAGCACATCAGGGCATGCGCCTGCGAGCGTACCCCGCTGGCACCTTCCACCGTGCATTCGTCGAAAGCCGCCCTCCAGTCGTAATAGGTCCTGCCGGAAGACAGTTCCCGCTCCACGGCGTATTCCTGTCCTGCCGCATAGCGCATCCATTCATCCATGGGTGGGGTGTCCACTATCTTGTGCATGTTGAACACCCCGTGCGGATCCCAGCACTTCTTGACATCCCGCATCAGCTGGTATACCGCTTCGCCGTACATCAGAGGGATGAACTCTCCGCGGAGCCGGCCGTCGCCATGTTCCCCGCTGAGGCTCCCCTTGTGACGGCGTACCAGAAGGGCCGTCTCCCGGGCGATGTCGCGGAAGAGTTTCCGTCCTTCGGGCGTCTTAAGGTTGAGCAGGGGCCGCAGATGCAATTCCCCGGTACTGATGTGTCCGTAGAAAACACATCCGGTATGCAGGCGGGAGAGCATCTCCCTGAAATCCTTCATATAGGCAGGGAGGCGCTCCGGGGCCACGGCCGTATCCTCGATCACGCTGGCGGGCTTGTTGTCTCCCTTCATCCCGCTCAAGACACCGAGGCCCGCCTTCCGCAGGTCCCATACCTTTGCGACGTCATCCCCGTATACCCTTGTGCAGGTATAGGCAAGGCCCGATCCCATGATGTCAGCTTCGAAAGAATCGGCCATTGCATCCACTGCTTCACGGGTATCCGACTGGAATTCAGCTATCAGCAGAGCACCCGGCAGTCCTTCGACAAAGAAGCCGTTGCGTCTCTGCTCCAGATTCTGGAAACTCAGTTCCAGTATCTTCCCATCCATGAGCTCGACGGCTGCAGGAGAATGCCGGAGCGCCACCAGATTGCCCTGGAAACTCTGTTCCAGCTCATGGCAATGGGCGCATACCACCATCTTGCATGCCGGCGGCAGCGGGTCCAGCGACACTGTGAGTTCGAGGGTAAAGGCCAGTGTACCCTCGCTTCCGGCGAGAAGGGTTGAAAGGTTGACTGACCTTTGCCGGAACGGCAGCGGGCTGTGGACCAGGTCTTCGATGACTTCGTCGATGGCATAGCCGCAGCTGCGGCGGCGCAAAGCCTTGTCGGGATAGTTGTCTTCTATGAGTTTTACCGTTTCCGGCGAAAGGGCGAAGCGAATAAGCTGAGAGTATATGCCCCCGATGAGGGAAGGGGCCTCGTCCTTTTCCCAGAAAGCCTTGCCGAAACGGTCTTCAAGGGCCGCCACGGTAATGCTGCGTATCTCTTCGACCGAACCGTCCGAAAGCACAACCTTGCATGCGGTCACGTGATGCCGCATACTGCCGTATATCAGCGAATGGGTGCCGCAGGAATTGTTGCCGAACATGCCCCCTATGCAGCAACGGTTGCTGGTGGACGTCTCGGGGCTGAAGAACAGCCCGTAAGGCTTTAGGGCAAGGTTCAGTTCGTCCCGCACGACTCCGGGTTCCACCCTTGCCCAGCGCTGCCCCGCATTGACCTCCAGTATGCGGTTCCACTTCTTTATGTCCACCACTATGCCGTCTCCCACCACCTGGCCGGCAATGGAAGTACCGGCCGCCCTCGGGATGAGATGGGTACCCTGCCTAAGGGCTTCCGCTATGAGCTGTGGTATCTCCCCTGACGAAACGGGGAACGCCACTCCGAAGGGGATCTCCCTATACACCGAGGCATCGGTGGAATAGGCTATCCTGTGCAGCGGGTCCCTCTTGATGTCCATATCCTATTTGAAAGCCTCTTCGCTGAGGCCGGAGCCGGACAGGGCCAGGTCCTTGAAGAATTCGGGTACGGGGCGGCCGAGCAGGGAATCTACATAGAGCTTGGCTATGTACTGCGACAGCATGAAGCCGTGGCCGCGCATGCCGACGAACAGGCCGAGTGACGGATCGACGATGTACCGGGGTTCGGTGTAGTAACCGCACCAGGTGGCCTGGAGGCTCATACCCTTGAGACGGGGTATCCATTCGGTGAACACCTCGGTGGCTATCTCCAGGAAGGCCTGGGTGTTTACCTTGAGGTTCTTGCCGGCCTCTGCGGCGTCCTGGGCGGGCGAAGCACAGCCGATAATCTGGCCTGTCGATGCGAGCTGCTGGCCGTATACGGCAGAGAATCCCTTGTAGTTGCGGCGGTCGATGAGCATGTCGAGAGAGTCTCCGTCCTTTCCGAT
>ONSD01000045.1 GCA_900320385.1 uncultured Bacteroidales bacterium | reverse complement strand
CTGCCTTGCCCGATGTAAAACGTATTGTCTGATACAACTTTATAATGCCTGACCTGCTGGTAAGGGAGTCCCGGGGAGTAACCGAAATTGTCTCCCTCCCCCTCGATCATTCCCGGAGTCAGATGGAAATAGCTGAAACGGAGCCGCGAATATCCCCAGGAGCCGTTGCGCCCCAGCATGGCTGAGGCATCCCGTTCCTTGAAACCGGAATTGGACACCGGGCCGTTGAGCGCATTTGAATAAGCGCGGGCATACTTGTCGGAGAAGCGTCCGCCCAGCAGCCATCCTTTAATATTGCCGTCCGCAGAGAGTGAATAATCCACCAATCCGTTGTTCGTCTGGTATTCAGAGGACAGACTGCCGCCGAATTCACCGGGACTGCGGATGGGTTCCGGATGGAAGATCAGAATACCGGCCAGCGCATCGGAGCCGTACATCAGCGACGCCGGAC
Source organism: uncultured Bacteroidales bacterium (assembly GCA_900320385.1). GTDB lineage: Bacteria > Bacteroidota > Bacteroidia > Bacteroidales > UBA932 > Cryptobacteroides. The sequence goes on along the minus strand of ONSD01000045.1, from coordinate 12,244 downwards.
CTTTGAGGATTTCGACGGAATGCACCCCCGCCCCGTCAATCTCTACGCCGTGCTCATCGCCCCATTGCTGACCCTCCTGACGGATGCCGTCACTCACTACCACGATGCGGTTGTACCCCATCCCACGGATGACCGGCTTTGAGATTCCGCCGCCCGTGGTAATCTCGCTTACCCCCGGTTCCTGGGCAATGGCGCTGATGATATTGCCGCCCGCACGGGCTGACAGGTCGGCCGGCCGTACAAGCGAAACCGGGGCCGGCACTTCCTTGATTTTGGCGTCTCCGGCAAGGCCGGTAACCACCAGTTCGTTCAATTGCAGATGTTTATAGAATACATCCGTACTGTCAGGCTGATTCTCCTGAGCAGTCGCCGCCATGCAAAGGCAAAGCAGCGACAATATAATGATTGTCCTGTTCATTCTGTTTTGTTTTAAGTTTAAAAAGGGATTCTAAAAACAGAATGATACGGGAGGAGCCCTCGGAGAAGAATGATGGATATGACAGACCGGGATGTCCTGGCAGAAGGAGCCGGAATCAAAGATACGGGCCGATATGGGATATGGAATGGCCTGGACTGCGGCCGGGAAATACTGCTGGCCAAGAAGCTGGCAAATCAGGCACTCATCCGTGCTTGTCTGGGTCGTAAGATGCCCCTGATGGGGCCTGTGCTGTAAACAGCACTCGCACTCAACGTCTTCACGTGCCGGTTCCGGATGATGATGGAACGGCGCTAGCAGCACTGACGGCAAAATTACCGACAGCATCAAGAATGATGATATCCTTTGCTTCAGCATCACGTAAAGATGATTGCGGCAAGTATTCGCAAAGATGGCAAAAAGTGCCGAAACCGCAAACCGTTGCGAGGTGCATAACAACAAAAAAAAGCGGATTCTGTTCCGCTTTTTTTTGTAGCCCCACAAGGAATCGAACCTTGATTTAAGGTTTAGGAAACCTCCGTTCTATCCATTGAACTATAGGGCCATCACGGAGCCTGAAGCTCCTGAAGGATTACTTCTCGTCCTTGACGATGATCTGACGGCCGCGATAGTAGCCGCACTCGGGACATACCCTGTGATACATTACGGTTGCACCGCAATTCGGGCAAGTGGCCAGAGTCGGAACGGCTGCGAAATCGTGCGTACGCCTTTTCGCTGTTCTCTGATGCGAGAATTTGTGTTTCGGATGTGCCATATCTGTGTTATTTAAATTTAATTTTCAGCTATAAACTTTGTAGTCTCACTGTTGCATCCCCCTTCCCCGTGCACCCTCTGCATAGGAAGAGAAGTCATCACGAAATCGTAGACGTCCTGGTTCAGGTCCAGCACGTGCGACTCCGGAGCAAAGGTCTCTTCGAACGAAGTGTCCACCGGAAGTTCGAGCGGTTCCAGGCACCTGTCGCAGGGGACCGTCACGCTGCCCCGGATTTCGCAGGCCACGTCTATCGTAAGGCCGTGGTTCACCAGGGTTGCGGAAACGGCTATACCCGCGTCGAGGACGTCGGAATTGCCGAAGGATTCAAAGAACTCACGCCCCGTCTTCCACTCGAAAGCGGACTTTCCGGGGCCCAGAGCCTTCAGTTCAATTACAAAGGGTTGCAAAGGTAACAATTTTTTTTCTAATATCAAGCCTCGTTATCACTATTTCTTTTGCGCGCCAACGGGTCGAGCAGAATCTTGCGCATGCGCATGTGGTGCGGGGTAACCTCCACCAACTCATCTTCACGGATGTATTCCAGCATCTCTTCGAGCGACATTTTGACGGGCGGAGGAAGTATGATCTTCTCGTCGGAACCGGCAGCCCGCACGTTTGTGAGCTTCTTGGTCTTGCAGATATTGATGTTCAGGTCCCTCTCACGGGTGTGCTCACCCACTACCTCTCCGGCGTAAATCTCTTCGCCAGGATCGATGAAGAAGCGGCCGCGGTCCAGGAGTTTGTTCATGGAATAAGCGATGGCTTCGCCGGTCTCAAGGGAGACGAGTGCGCCGTTGGTGCGGTTTTCGATCTCTCCCTTGAAGGGCTGATACTCTTTGAACCTGTGCGCGATCACTGCCTCGCCCTGGGTCGCCGTGAGCAGATTGCTGCGCAAACCCATCAGGCCGCGGGTCGGAATCTCGAATTCCAGCAGGGTGCGGTCGGCGCGGGGTTCCATGTGGACGAGGGCGCCTTTGCGGCGTGTCGAAAGCTCTATCGCCGCCCCCACGAACTGCTCGGGCACCTCGATCGAGAGTTCCTCGATAGGTTCGCATCTCTGGCCGCCTATGGTCTTGTCCAGCACCTTGGGCTGGCCTACCTGCAGTTCAAAGCCTTCGCGGCGCATGGTCTCGATGAGCACCGAAAGATGCAGTACCCCACGGCCGTAGACCACGAACGAATCGGCATTCATGCCGGGCTTCACACGCAGCGCGAGGTTCTTCTCGAGCTCGCGGTCCAGCCTCTCCTTGATATGGCGCGAAGTGACGAATTTGCCGTCCTTGCCGAAGAAGGGAGAATTGTTGATGGTGAAGAGCATGCTCATGGTGGGTTCGTCCACCGCGATTGTGGGGAGCGCTTCGGGGTTCTCGCTATCGGCAACGGTATCACCAATCTCGAAACCGTCAATGCCGACGAGGGCACAGATGTCGCCGCACTGCACTTCGGAAACTTCTTTCTTGCCGAGGCCTTCGAAGACCATCAGCTGCTTGACCTTGGTCTTCTGCTGGATGTCGTAACGCTTGCAGAGTGTAATCTGCTGGCCGCTCGAGAGTTTGCCGCGGCTGAGCTTACCTACCGCGATGCGGCCTACATAAGGGGAATACTCGAGGCTGGTGATCAGCAACTGGGGCGTACCTTCTACCACCGACGGAGCGGGGATCTCTTCAAGTATGGTGTCCAGAAGGAAGGTGATGTCGGAAGTCGGAGTCTTCCAGTCGGGACCCATCCAGCCCTGCTTGGCACTTCCGAAAACGGTTTTGAAATCGAGCTGTTCCTCTGTAGCCCCCAGGTTGAACATCAGGTCGAACACCTCTTCCTGCACCTCGTCGGGACGGCAGTTCGGCTTGTCGACCTTGTTAATGACCACTATGGGTTTCTTGCCCATGCTGAGCGCCTTCTGGAGCACGAAACGGGTCTGGGGCATACACCCTTCGAAGGCGTCCACCAGAAGGAGCACGCCGTCGGCCATGTTGAGCACACGCTCTACCTCGCCGCCGAAATCGCTGTGGCCGGGAGTATCGATTATATTGATCTTTACACCGTTGTAGGTAACGGAAACGTTCTTCGCCAGGATGGTGATACCCCTTTCGCGCTCAAGGTCGTTGCTGTCAAGGATCAACTGCCCCAGATTTTCGGGCTGGCGGACAAGATTCGCCTGATAGATCATACGGTCCACCATGGTGGTTTTACCGTGGTCGACGTGGGCTATCAAGGCTATGTTTCTAATTTCTTGCATAATACACTCTAAAAACGCGCAAAGATACACAACCGCTGCGAAAAGTGCAAAAAAAAGAGCCCGGCCGCAATGGCCAGGCCCTTATAAGCTTTTGGATCGTAAGATTACTGCTTCTCGACGATCACGCAGCGGCAGAGTTCCGGAGTGTCGAATACATCCTCGACGCTGGAAGTAACCACGAACTTGTCGGCGGGCACACCGAGTTCCTGCATGAGGTTGTAAACGGTGTTGGCACGCTCCTTGGCGAGGTACTCGTTACGCCTTGCAGAGCCGGTTTCAGGATCGGCGTGGCCGGAGAGGGTGAACTTAACCTTGTCGCCATGGGCAAGGATCTTCTTGGCGGCAGCCTTCAGATGCTCCTTCTCGGTAGCGGAAAGAACGCTCTTGCCGATCTTGAAGTAAGCGATAACGGGCTCCTCGAAGTAGTCGGCTACTTCTACCGGGCGGTTCTTGAGGCTGTTGAGCTGATCCTGGAGAGCCTTCTGGGCAGCTTCAGCGGCGGCCTTGTCGGCGAGAGCCTTGTCAGCGGCGGCCTTTGCAGCCTTGGCAGCGGCCTCAGCGGCAGCTACGGCAGCGGTGTAGGCGGCGATGGTGGTAGCCTTGCGGGTCCAGTTGGTACGGCCGAGGTTCAGACCGAGTCCGAGGGTGGCGTACGGGAAGTTGATGTAGGTACCGCCGTTGCCACGAACGAAAGCGTACTCGCGGGTGAGAATGTCACCGATTTCGAGGTTGAGGTCAAGCCTGTTGCCGAGGCGGAAGTTGTTGACGAGACCGAATTCGGCACCGAATTCCTTGTTGAGGGCGCCATCGTTGTTCTTGGCTCCGAGATAGCCGAAACCGAGGAACGGGATGAACTCCCAGAAACGGGTTTCCTTGTAGCCTCCGAGGAGGTTGGAAAGGTTGACCATACCGTCCATCTTGAAGAAGTTGTAGCCGGTAAGGGCAGCTTCATAATCCTTGATCTCGTTCTTGAGGCCATGATAACCGAAGCGGGCACCGAATTCAGGGGTGAACCACTTGCCGAGATCAGCCTGGATAGCGAGGCCGCTGTTGCCCCACTTGTCAGCATCGAGGGCGACGGTGTTGAGGCCGGCGCCGAGATCGATAAACCAATTGTCAAAGAACTTGTTGGTTTCGTAAGGACCGTACTGGGTAAGACCGTCGGCGTCCTTGTTCGTCTCCTGTGCAAAAGCGGCAACGCTCAGCAGAAGGGAGGCAGCGATAACAAAAAATTTCTTCATGATTTAAATAAGAGTTAGTTGTTCTTTATATTCTTGCCTGTTGTTTTTACCCCTGTTTTAAGGGGCTTCAAAAGACAAAGTTAAGAACAAATTTTTAAAAATTCAAATCTTATCTAAATTATATGACTCCAACCAACCCTGACGGCCGTCGGCGATTTCGACGTTACACCACTCTCCGACGGTATCCAGGATCTCGACTTTGGTCCCTTCGTGAAGGATGAAGAGGTCCTTGGATTCACCGCCTCCGGGAGAACTCTTGGCGGTCACGACCGGCCTGGTGATTATGGCTCCCGACTCCGAAGAGGCTTCGTGGCGCTGCCATAAGGAGAATGACAAAGCGGCAAATGAAAGCAGCAGAAGCACGATTCCGGCGAAGAATCCTGTCTTGCGCCAGGCCTGCGACCGGCCGCGGAGGAAGACCAGCAGCAGGGCCAGCCCCGCGGCGAGCAGCAGCAGGAAAGCCACCGCCCAGCCGTCCGAAGACAGTTTCCACCCCAGGGAACGCATCCATCCGGCCAGCAGGAATTCCGGCAGTTCCTCTATCTTGTCCTGCACCTGTCCCCTCGCAATCTCGAGGTTATACCGCGCAGTGCCGTATGAAGGATCCGCCTTGAGCGCCCTCTCATAATAAAGGATTGCATGCGCTATGTCCCTGTCCTTGTAGAACGCATCACCGATGTTGCAGTAAAGCTCAGGCGAGGCGAGCCCCATGTCCTCTATCTTCATCCAGGCCTTTCCGGCCTCGGTCCAAAGCCCTGCCGAATAAGCGTTGGCACCCGAAGTCCAGAGGGAATCCGGATCATCGGCAGCACTGGCGGAAAGCGGAATCAGCATCAACAGGGCCAGGGCGGCAGCGGTGCCGGCAGGAACCTTGCGTTTCTTTTTCATGGTCTGGTCTATCAATGAAACCACGCCGACAGCCTTGTCGTAGTGGGCGTTCATGGCGTCATGTCCGGCATCCGGAGCGTAGCGGGCGTACTCGCACGCATCCAGGAGCCCGATGAAATCGGCTGCAAGTCCCTCTCCCACACCGCTCTGCTGCAGACGGGCGGAGATGTTCTCCTTGCTCATGTCGGACACATCCATGTTGAATTTATCCGATATGAAGCCGGCAAGGGCCTTGTGCAACGATTCGTAAAAAGCCGAATAAAGATTCTTCGAAAGATATGATTCCGCTTCCGAAAGGCGTTTGCGGGCCATTTTCACCGCCCCTCTGTTCCGGGCTCCCACCACGTCTTCCCTAAGGCTTTCCATACGGCGGAAGAAGAACCACACCGCAGCTGCAAGGAGCAGGATGAGGAGCGTGATTGCCCAGAAAGCCGGCGAGAGCACGAATGCGCTGCCCTTGGGAGAAAAACGGGGGACCTTGGTCTCTATGAAGCGGATGTCGCTGCCGAGGTCTTTCACATCCTTGCGGTCCACTCCCGGCATGAGCTGTCCCCCGGCGGGGGCTGCGGCATCGCCCTGGGAACGGGATACCTTGAGGGGCATGGCATCGGACACCAGGGTGACGTACTTATGCGCTTCGACATCGTAGTAGCTGTATTCCACCGGTCCTATGACGAAGTCCCCATGGCTGCGGGGTATGAACGGGAATTCGAAAGTCTTGGCGCGGGCGGCGTCGGAAGCCTTGGTGTCATATACCTCGAAGTCCGGCGGGAATTTGACCTTGGGCGCCTCGAGGAGGGCGACGTTGCCGGTTCCGCTAACCGTGACCTTTAGCGAAGCGGCATCGTGGGTGCCGAGCGAGTCCCTGGTAAGCGCGGCCTTCATGCTGAACTTGCCTACACCGCCTCCGAACGAGGCCGGAGCCCCGGCCGGAAGGGGCGATACGTGAACGGTGACCGCCGGGGTGGTGAGGCGCTTGCGCACGGTGACGAAGTCATCGGGAAAGAAATTGTCGAAGATGCTGCCGGTACCGGACCTGGCCTGGCGCACATTCACAAGGCAGACCAGTTCTGCGGGGTCTACCACCACGTCCCCGGATTTCTGGGGTATCAGGGTCCAGCTGCGGAGCACGGCGGCGTTGTAGATGGTGCCGCCCACGTTTTCGCGCCGGAACTCGATATTGGTGGGAGCCTGTTGCTCCTGGCTCCAGAAACCGTTGAAAGTGGGGAATTTGGCATCCTCGAATCCGGCAATGTTCACCCGCTGGTACAGTTTGAGGGTGGCTGTGATGGTTTCGCCTATCACCGCAGACGTGCGGCTGACGCTCATGCGCATGAACAGGTCGGAGGAGGAAATCGTGCCTGTACCCTGGGCCTGCGAAGCGGCGTTGCCACCGCCCTGCTGGCCCGCCGCAGGCTTTGAGGCTCCTGCTGCCACGACCTCTATCTTCTTCGGGGAAGATGATATCTGCCTGTCCCCGAGCCTGGCAGTGGCCGCGGCCAGGGTGAAGGTGCCGGACGAACGGGGCAAGAGGACGTAGGTATAGGTTGTCTGCGAAGATTTCGAACGCTTGCCGTTGATTATGCTGATGGAGGTGCTGGTCCCTTTCTGCGGCCCCCAGACCAACTGGAAGTCCTGGCCTGCGCTCCATGAGAAATCGGACGGAGCCTCATCCCCCTCTACGCTGAAGGTAACGTTGAACTGTTCGTCGGCAGCCACCAGGTTGGGGGCCTCGACGCTTATGCCCTGCCCGAAGGCCGAAACCCCCAGCAGCAAGGCCGCCAATATGATTGCGATTCTTTTCATCCTACCAATTCTTCTCCTTTTGCCTGGACTTGAGAAGAGCCGCCTTCTCTTTCTTCACCTTGTCCTGGGTATCCTTCTCCCTGGCCTGGATCGCCTGCAGCATCTGCCTGGCCTGTTGTTCCGAAATCCCCTGCTGCTGAGGCTGTTGCTGTCGGTTCTGGTCCTGCTGGCCTTGCTGCTGGTCCTGCTGCTGATCCTGGTTTTGATCCTGGTTCTGATTCTGGTTCTGGTTCTGATCCTGGTCTTGGTTTTGGTCCTGATCCTGCTGCTGGTCCTGCTGCTGATCCTGCTGCCCGCCTCCGCCGCTCTGCTGGTTCTGCAGCATCAGCTTGGCGTAGATGTAATTCTCCTTGGCGTCGAGGTCGCCGGGTTTCAGCAGCAGCGACTGCCTGAAAGCGTCGACCGCCCCGCCGTAATCCTTCTTCTTGAGGGCGATGTCACCCAGATTGTAATAATAATCGGCGGCATGTCCGCCAGCCGGGGCGATTTCCTTGATTGCGTCCAGCGCCTTCACCGCCCCGTCATAATCTTCCTGCCTGTACTGCGAAGAAGCAAGGTCATAGTTCCCGGCAAGCGACAGGGAATCCTTCACCAGGGCCTTCCGGTAATCGATCTCGGCCTCTTTGAAATCCTGTTTGCCGAACTTGCGGTTACCGGCGCGAACCTCTCGCCGGTCGGTCTGTGCGTACGCAGACAAACCACTGAGAATCAGCAATATGCAAACCAGCTTCCTCATTCGAAAAGTCTCCTTTTTGCCCTCCTTGTACCAATCAGGGCCTCTATCGCCAAAAGGGCGAGTGCTATACCGAAAAAGTACATGTACTGTTCATCATACTCTTCGAACACCACCGATTCGAAGCGCTCATCCTCCATCCTGCGGAGTTCGTCGATTATCGGGTTCAATCCGAATTCCTCGTTGCCGGCATGCACGTAAGCCCCGTTGCCTGCCTTCGCCACCTGCCTCAGGGTGGTTTCGTCGAGACGCGTCACCACTATGTTGCCGTCCTTGTCCTTGAGCAGTTCCCCTTTCAGGGGTATGGGCTGCCCCTGTGCCGAACCGACGCCTATGGTGTACACCTTTATCCCTGCATCGGCGGCTTGCCTTGCAGCCTCGACCGGATCGTCCTCATGGTTCTCGCCGTCGGTTATGACCACTATCGCGCGGCTCTTCTCACTCTGCGCGCTGAAGCCCCTCGCTGCCGTGTAGATGGCATCGCCGATGGCAGTACCCTGGACGGGAACGGACTCCGTGTCTATGCTTCCGAGGAACATCTTGGCAGACACATAATCGGTGGTTATAGGCAGTTGCACGAAGGAAGTACCTGCGAAGACTATCAGTCCGATCCGGTCGTTCCCGAGCTTGTCCACCATGCGCGAAACGGCAAGCTTGGCCCTTTCCAGGCGGTTCGGGGAATAATCCTCGGCAAGCATGGAGTTGGAAACGTCGAGGCAGACCATTATCTCCGCCCCGGACGTCTCGCGCTTGCTCAGCTTCGCCCCTATCCCGGGACGGGCCAGGCCTATGATGAAGAACATCAGGGCGAGGTCGAAGAGGATGATCCTCACCCAGCCCTTGGCCCGGGAGCGGTGGGGCATCAGGGCCTCCACCATCGACGGATCGCCGAAGGAACGCACCCTGCGGCGGCGCAGGGAAAGCATCAGGGCATACAGCACCGGTATCAGCGGCACCAGCCACAGCAGCATCAGGAACCTTGGACTCGCAAAGTACAGCATCTTACGGCAACCTCCTGACAAAAAGCCTCAGTATCAATTCCAGGAGAAGGCAGACAAGGGCCACGATGGCATATCTGCCGAACAGCTCCTTGTACACCGGGAAGCTGTCGATCGTGGTGCGGACCTTTTCCATCTTGTTGATCTGGGAATAGATTTCACTCAGTTTCGTATTGTCGGTGGCGCGGAAATACTGCCCGCCGGTGGTTTCGGCTATGTTCCTGAGCAGGTCTTCGTCGATATTCACCGGCACGTTCCGGACTTCCACGCCCCATGGAGTCATCACCGGATAAGGTGCCTCCCCGTTGGCTCCGACACCTATGGTATACACCCGCACCCCATAGGTTTTTGCTATCTCGGCTGCGGTTTCGGGAGCTACTTCGCCGCTGTTGTTCACACCGTCGGTAAGCAGTATGACCACCCTGCTGGTGGCATCGGAATCCATCATCCTGGCAACGGCGGTGGAGAGGCCGTTGCCTATGGCGGTACCGTCTTCGATGAGGTCGGTCTGCACCTCCTTCATCAGGTTGATGAGGGTGGCGCGGTCGGTAGTGAGCGGGCACTGGGTGTAGCTCTCACCCGCAAAGACCACTATTCCCATACGGTCCGAAGGCCGCTGGGAAATGAATTCGATGGCGATGTCCTTGGCCGCCGAAATCCTGTCCGGGTTGAAGTCGCGCGCCAGCATCGAGGTCGACACGTCCATGGCCAGCACGATGTCTATACCTTCGGAGTCAACCTTTTCCACTTCGGTAGACGAGCGCGGGCGGGCTATCGCTATGACTATCATGCACAAAGCTATGGTGCGGAGTATGGCCGGCAGATGCCGGAGCACCTGAAGCAGGCCCCCGCTGCGGCGGAGCCACGGCGCAGAGACCGAAACCCGCATGTGGGGGTCGCGTCCCTTTATCTGCCTGTAGACATAAAGGGCCAGCAGTGCGGCCGGAACGGCCAGGAGCCATAGCAAACGTGGGTACTCAAAGAACATCCTTACCCTCCTCCTTTGCGGGTTGTTCCTCCTCCAGCTGCGACTGGTAGGTGTCGGTGACGAATTTCACCGCGACAGGCAGCACCGTGGCGTTCTCGGAATCGGAAGCCAGGTGTTTGGCGAACTTCACGAAGTCGGCCCTCTCGAAGAGGTCCTTGAGATCGGCATGCGTCGCGGGAGTGATGTCCTTCTCCGACTTCAGGGCATCGAAAAGCTCGGCGGTAGTCATTTCGGGTGCGTCCACCCCGAAGCGTGCCTCCATGTATTCCTTAAGGGCGTCGGTGACCCCGGAATAGAACGCCTTCTGCTGGTCGGGAGCCCAATACCTGTCGCCGCGGTAACGGTCCAGCTTGCGCAGGGCCACCACATACGGCGGATCCTTGGGTCCGGCGTCTTCCTTGCGGCTGCGGTTCCTGTAGAGGCGGATGCAAAGCAGCACAAGGGCGCACAGGGCGAGGCCTCCGAGCACCCAGGGAAGCATTTCCCTGAACGTAAGCGGGTAGCCTATCTGTCCTTTGATGTCGTGCGGGATGAAGGTGGAGGTGTCCACAGGCATGGTCTTCACCTCCAGCTCGGGAGCTTCGAATTCCAGGGTATCCACCTTCTGTCCCACGGTCCGCTGCACCCATACCGGGGGCAAGCGGTAGGTACCCGCCTCGAAGGGGGCCAGCACCACCGTGCCGCGTATGTCCATAGTGCCTGTTTTCCTGTCCGTGCGCAGGGTGTCAAGTTTCCATCCACGGACGAGGGTGAGGGTGTCGTTCGACGCCCTGCTGTAATCGGGAAGGGCCAGCCGGGTTTCAGCCGTGACGCCTTCGAGGGTGAATCCGTATTCGAGCTGGTCGGCGATGAGCACCGAATCCCGCTGTTGCAGCTGCTTCATCCAGGCCTTGCCCGAAGGGACGAGGTCGAGGGTGAGCATCAGTATGGCAAAGAGTATCCTCATCTTCCTGCAAACAGTTTCATAAGACCCTTCACATAATCGGAGTCGGTCGATATGTCCACGCTGTCCACCTTATACCGTCGGAGCAGCCTCGAAGTGGAAGAGACGAATCCGTCCATCCAGTCCGAATAGGCCCTGCGTACCGCCTTGCTGTCGGTATTCACCCAAGCCGTCCTGCCGCTTTCGCTGTCCTTTATGTTCACCAGCCCCACGGCCGGAAGGCTGTTCTCGCGCGGATCGTAAACCCTTATGGCAGAGATGTCGTGGCGGTTGACGGCCACCTTGAGGGCGTCTTCGTAGCGGGGATTGCCCGAAGCGTCGGTATCCAGCAGGTCGCTCAGGAGGAAGGCCGTACATTTCTTTTTGATGCCGTTGGCAAGGAAACGCAGTGCTACCGACAGGTCGGTACCGTCGCTGGTCGGCTGCAGTTGAAGCATTTCCCTTATTATGTGCAGAAGATGGCTGCGGCCCTTTCCGGGGGCGATGAATTTCTCGACCTTGTCGCTGAAGAAGAGCGCCCCCACTTTGTCGTTGTTGAGTATGGCGCTGTAGGTGAGCACAGCTGCTATCTCGGCGAGGCGCTCCCGCTTGGTTGCTGCAACGGTTCCGAAGAGGCCGGAACGGCTCACGTCCACGAGCAGCACCACGGTGAGCTCACGCTCTTCCTCGAACACCTTGACGTACGGACTGCGGAGCCGGGCGGTCACATTCCAGTCCATGCTCCGCACATCGTCGCCATACTGGTACTCACGCACTTCGCTGAAGGCCATTCCCCGTCCCTTGAACGCGGAATGATACTCTCCGGCGAATATCTGGTGAGAGAGGGCCTTGGTGCGGATCTCAATCTTCCGTACCTTTTTGAGAAGGTCTGTTGCGCTTTGCCCGGGCATCCCTTACGGAACTATCACTGCATTGATTACCTGCTCTATCAGCTGCTCGCTGGTCACGTTCTCGGCTTCGGCCTCGTAGGTAAGGCCGATGCGGTGCCTGAGCACTTCGGGGCACACGGCGCGGACATCCTCCGGAATCACGTAGCCGCGGCGCTTGATGAAGGCGTGGGCCTTGGCTGCGGCGCTCAGGGAGATGCTGGCGCGGGGGCTGGCTCCGAACGAGATAAGCCCTCCGAGGTCCTTCAGCCCGTACTCTGCAGGGGTGCGGGTGGCATAGACGATGTCGACTATGTATCTTTCTATCTTTTCGTCCATGTACACTTCCCGGACT
>ONSD01000046.1 GCA_900320385.1 uncultured Bacteroidales bacterium | reverse complement strand
GTACAATTCGGATTTCGTCTACGGCAAGGAGAACCCGAGCAGCTTCGACGGCCACGATTATTCGCTCGATGCCGGGGCGGAAGCCAGGTGGAACCTCGATAAGGTCAATATCTACGGCAATCTCGGCTATGAGGGCATCCTTACAAAGGACATCGCCGTCAAGAGCGGTTTCCACGAGGGCTCCCTGTCCGGTAGGATAGCTTCTGCAAGCAGGGATGTCCCGCTTTTCTACGACCTCGGTCTGCGCGGATCCATGTTCCGCGACGCCATTTCGGGCGATCCCAATATCGCAAGCCAGGGTGGCGGAGGTTTCACCCTCGACGCGACGCTCATGCCCGAAATCGCCAGTATGATCGACGTTGTGGTGGATGTGGATATGGAAGGCAATTTCTACGGAGGCGACGCGCTCAAGGGCGCTTTCAGCACCGTCTTCAATCCCAAGGCGGTCTTCAACTGGAAGTCGGTGCAGCTGACTGCCGGCTTCACCGCCGGGCTCGGTACCAAGAACGGCATCTACCCCGACCTCCGTGTGCGCATGAATTTCCTCGACGGGCTTTTCTCCGCATACGCCAATGTCGGCGGCGGACAGCATCTCAACGATTATGCTTCCCTCAAGAAGCAGATACACTGGCTCAATCTCTCTTTCATCCCCGAGTCCGGGCTGGGCGTGAGCGCCGACAGACTCGATGCTAGGGTGGGAGTCACCGGTAAGGTGTTCTCCGACCTGCAGTACGACGTTTTCCTCGGCTACGCCATGAAGGACGACGCTTTGCTGTATACTGTAACTTATCCGTTCTCCACCAATTCTTCGGTCATCTACAACCCGTTCTCGGGCATAGCGTTTGCCGATTACCGCCAGGTGTACGCCGGCCTCGGGCTGTCCTGGAAGACCGACCGCCTGGAACTGGGCGGCAACCTGCTCTACCGTAACTCCGACCTTGCCACGAGGCAGTCTTTCAAGGAGAACACCTCCTGGGTGGGGGTCGCTCCCTTCGAAGCCGACTTCCGCGCAGTCTACAACTGGAACCATCGCGTTTATGCGGGCGTCAACCTCTCCGGGATGGGCAGGCGTCCGTGGAACGGGGGAGAGGACAAGGTCCGCGGATTCTGCCTTGCCGGCCTGTCTTTCGAGTACCTGGTGAACCGCAGGTTCTCGCTGTGGACGAACATCGACAACATCCTGGACCAGAAGATGACGCTGATGCCCGCATATATCCCCGGAGGCATCAATTTTACCGCCGGACTTTGCCTGAGATTGCAATAATTTGAGTATATTTGCTGACTATTATAGAACCGTTAGAAATGGCTGTGAACGACATTGACGAAAAGAAGATAATACAGGCGGAAGAGCAGTATTCCGCAAACAGCATACAGGTGCTCGAAGGACTCGAAGCGGTCCGCAAGAGACCTTCGATGTACATAGGCGACATCTCCGAACGCGGACTCCATCACCTGGTCTATGAGGTGGTCGACAACAGTATCGACGAGGCCATGGCCGGCTTCTGCGACACCATCGACGTACAGATCCTCGAGGACAACTCGGTGCGCGTGCAGGACAACGGCCGAGGCATCCCCACCGGCATGCATCCCAAGGAACACCGTTCGGCCCTCGAAGTGGTGCTTACCGTGCTGCATGCGGGAGGCAAGTTCAGCAAGAACAACTACAAGGTTTCCGGAGGCCTCCACGGCGTGGGCGTATCGTGCGTCAACGCCCTTTCCGACCTCCTGGTTGCCGAAGTGCGCCGCGAGGGCAAGGTGTTCATGCAGAAGTATTCCAAGGGCAAGCCCCTCGGACCGGTCGAGGTGATTGGGGAGTGCGACGAGGGTGAACACGGAACCACCATCACTTTCCATCCCGACGCCTCCATCTTCACGCAGAGCATAGTCTACAAGTACGATACCCTGGCCGCCCGTCTCCGTGAACTTGCCTTCCTCAACAAGGGCATCAGCATCGCCCTTACCGACAAGAGGGAGATGGTGGACGAGTTCGTAAAAGGCGATGACGGCGAGAGCAAGGCCACCGGCAGGAAGGTCTACAAGCACGACGTATTCTATTCCGAAGAAGGCCTGCGCGAGTTCATCGATTACCTCGACGCCGGTGCCGAGAAGCTCATCCCCGAGCCCATCTGCGTCAATTCCGACAAGATCATCCCTATCGACATAGCCCTCCAGTACAACACCGGCTATACAGAGAAGATATATTCCTACGTCAACAACATCAACACAATCGAAGGCGGTACCCACCTCCAGGGTTTCAAGATGGGCCTCAGCCGTGCGCTGAAGAACTACGCCGACGCCAACAAACTCCTCGAGAAGGCTAAGGTCGACCTCGCACCCGAAGACTACCGCGAAGGCCTGACGGCTGTGGTGTCGGTGAAGGTCGCGGAGCCCCAGTTTGAAGGCCAGACCAAGACAAAACTCGGTAACACCGAAGTTACTTCTGCTGTGTCTCAGGCGACTGCCAATGCAATCAATATTTTCCTCGAAGAGAATCCCAAGCTCGCCAGGCTCATCATAGAAAAGATAGTCCTTGCCGCAACCGCCCGCAACGCAGCCCGCAAGGCACGCGAGATGGTGCAGCGCAAGACCGTCATGACCGGCGCGGGAATGCCCGGCAAACTCGCCGACTGCAGCGACAACGATCCCGAAAAGTGCGAACTCTTCCTGGTGGAGGGCGACTCCGCAGGCGGAACCGCCAAGCAGGGACGCGACCGCCGCTACCAGGCCATCCTCCCGCTGAGGGGCAAGATCCTCAATGTCGAAAAGGCTGTGGAAGGACGCGCTTTCGAAAGCCAGGAAATCCAGAACATTTATACCGCCCTCGGAGTGAGGGTGGCCCAGGAGGATGAAACGGGTGAGAAACACATGGACCTCAGCCGTCTCCGCTACCACAAGGTCATAATCATGACCGATGCCGACGTCGACGGCAGCCACATCGCCTGCCTCATCCTCACCTTCTTCTTCCGCTACATGCTCGACCTCATCAAGAACGGGTACGTCTATCTTGCGACACCTCCGCTCTACCTCGTAAAGAAGGGCAATGAGGAGATCTACTGCTGGACCGAAGACCAGAGGGAGGCAGCGGCGCAGAAGCTTGGCAAGGGATCGGACAAGGGCTACTCCGTACAGCGCTACAAGGGCCTCGGCGAAATGTCCGACCAGCAGCTCTGGGACACTACCATGAACCCGAAGAACCGCTGGCTGCGCAAGATCACCATCGAGAATGCCGCCCAGGCCGAAAGGACCTTCAGCATGCTCATGGGAGACGACGTGCCGCCTCGCCGCCAGTTCATAGAGGAGAACGCCCATTACGCCAATATTGACGCATAATTTTCACATAACCAATGTATTCCGATATTTTCGACCGTATAGAGACCGGCTCCGCCGGCCCGATAGGCCAGTATTTCGAGCAGGGCTTCGGATACTACATGTATCCGCGCCTCGAGGGTGAACTCGGACCCCACATGACTTTCAACGGCATCCCGGTCCTGAACTGGAGCCTCAACAATTATCTCGGTCTCGCCAACCACCCCGAGGTGCGCAAGGCCGACGCCGAAGCGGCTGCGAAGTACGGCCTGGCCTATCCCATGGGCTCCCGCATGCTTTCCGGCCATACCCGCGAGCATGAGAGGCTGGAAAAGATGTTCGCCGACTTCGAGAAGAAGGAGGACGCATTCCTCTTCAATTTCGGCTATCAGGGCATAGTCTCAACCATAGATGCCCTCACCGGAAGGCATGATGTGATAGTCTACGATGCGGAGTGCCATGCCTGCCTGCTGGACGGAATACGCCTGCACCTGGGCGAAAAATTCAAGTTCCGCCACAACAATATCGAAGACTTCGAAAAGGTTCTCCAGAGAGCCGAGAAGGTAGCCGAAGAAAGTGGCGGCGGCGTGCTCGTCATCACCGAGGGCGTATTCGGAATGACCGGTGCCATGGGAATACTGTCAGACATCGTGGCGCTCAAGCAGAAGTATCCTTTCCGCTTCCTCATCGACGACGCGCATGGATTCGGACTGATGGGCGAGCATGGACGCGGCACATCCGAGGAGCAGCACTGCATGGACGGGATCGACCTCTACATTGGCGCCTTCGCCAAGAGCATGGCTTCCATCGGCGGCTTCGTGGCCGGCCCGCACGCCATAATCAACTATCTGCGTGCGAACCTCCGCAGCCAGATGTACGCCAAGAGCCTGCCCATGCCTTTCGTGCTGGGAAACATAAAGCGTATGCAGATAATCGATTCGCCCGAGGGCGATGCTCTCCGCGCAAAATGCAAGGCTATCACCAAGGCCATCCAGGAAGGTTTCAGCAAGGAAGGTTTCGATATCGGCGAGGCCCAGGCTTGCGTCACTCCCGTGCATATCAAGGGCGGCATAGCCCAGGCGACCAAGATGGCCAAGGACCTTCGCGAGAACTACAGGATATTCTGCTCCATGGTCATTTATCCTGTCATCCCCAAGGGAATGATCATCTTCCGCATCGTATCCACCGCCGCCCACAGCATGGAAGATGTTGAATACACCCTCAGGGCGTTCAAGGAAATCAAGGCAAAACTCGATGCCGGCCTCTACGATGGCGACGATATCGCCGAGATGACTGTGGAATGAGAAAGGACTGCTTCAGGGACAAGGTGATAATCGTTACCGGGGCCAGCTCTGGAATAGGGTTGGCTTCGGCCCGTTTATTCGGCAGCCTCGGCGCAAAGGTGGTGATGGCCGCCCGGAGGCTGGAGTTGCTGGAAAGCCTTGCTCCTGGCGTTGCCCCTTCGGACAGGGTGCTTTGCGTCAAGTGCGACGT
>ONSD01000098.1 GCA_900320385.1 uncultured Bacteroidales bacterium | reverse complement strand
GGCTCAAATGGAACATAGGGCTCACCATGTACCCCGGCAAGTCATACGTCGAAGCGACTTTCCAGATGCAGAACCGCACTCCCATGATGCAGTCGTTCTTGTATTGGGCGAATGTTTCGGTCCATGCCAACAAAAACTACCAGGTGCAGTTCCCGCCGGAGACCGTTTACGGCACCACGCACAGCAAGACCAATTATTCCGACTGGCCTTATGCCAAGAAGGACAAGGACGGCAATCCCGTCGACGACAGCTGGTGGGTGAACTTCCAGAACAGCAACTCCACTTTTGCAGTCAATTATACTGACGATTATCTGGTAGGATATGATTTCGGTGCCGATGCCGGAACCGCCCACTGGGCGAACCATCACGTGGTCCCCGGCAAGAAATTCTTCCTGTGGGGAACCGAGAGCGTGTGGAACGAGATGCTCACCGAGGAAGACGGAGCATATCTTGAACTCATGGTGGGCACATTCTCCGACAACCAGCCCGACTACAGCTGGATCGGCCCGAACGAAGTACGCGTCACGAAGCAGTACTGGTATCCGATCAAGGGCATAGGCGGCGCCAAGAGCGTGACCCTTGAGGCGGCGGTCAATCTCGTACGTGAATCCCCCACTTCCATGATGATAGGATTCAATGCCACCTCCCTCTACAAGAACGCCAAGGTCGTTGCCAAGGCAGGAGACAAGGTGGTATTCGAGCGTGTGATCGACATCGACCCCAACACTCCGTTCAAGACGAATGTAAGCATTCCCGCCTCGGCCCAGGCAGGAGAACTCTCCGCAGCCCTTTACGACAGCAATGGAGTCGAGCTTGTAAGCTATACCGACACTCCGAAGCCTGAAGTACAGAGGCCGCATCCCGCCGACCGTCCGCTTGATCCTGCAGAGTATGCTACCGTAGAAGAACTGCTGCTCGCAGGCCAGCGTCTCGAAGAATTCCACAATGCCCGCGTGAGCCCGCTTCCTTATTACGAAGAGGCACTCCGCCGCGACTCCCTCGATTCCCGCACTAATGTCAATCTCGGCATCTATTATGCCCGCCACATGCGCTGGGCAGAGGCTGAAAAGCATCTCCAGAGAGCATACAAACGTCTCACCGGGCTTCATTTCATGCCCGAAATCGACAAGACCGGCATCATTTATCAGACCAATCCCAAGGATGGAGAGCTGATGTACTACCTGGGCGTGGTTTCCCGTGCCCTCGGAAAAGAGAAAGAAGCCGAGAGTTACTTCTGGAAATCAGCCTGGTATCCGGGATTCCAGTCGCCGTCTTACCTGTATCTGGCCGAGATCTACTGGAGCCAGGACAAGAAGGACATGGCCATGGAAGCTATCGACAACTCCATCAAGCTCAGCGGCAACAGCACCCTGTCCAAGTTCGTTAAGGCCTGCTTCCTCAGCAACGCAGGCAAGAAGGCTGAAGCCCGTGCCCTCCTCGAGAAGAACGTTGCTTTCGACCCGCTCGACTTCCTCAGCCGCATAGAACTGGCCAGGCTCTCCGGGGACAAGGCTGCGCTCGACGATATCATCGCCCACATGGGCATTCCGCTGCAGGAGGTGATAGAGGTCACTACTTACTACAGTGCAGTAGGCGCCAACAAAGAGGCTGTGGAACTGCTCGATTACGTGATGGCGAAATGCCCGCAATACGCATCCACTCCCATGCAGAAGAATGCCGTGGAGCCCTTCACCGCTTCTCCCCTGCTGAATTACATGGCCGGTTATTATTCCCATCTGGCCGGAGACAAGGACAAGGCTCTGAGCTATTACCAGAAGGCCGCCGCCATGTCTCCCGACTACTGCTTCCCCTTCCGTGAAGAAGAAAAGCTGATGCTCGAGGACGTGCTTGCGCTCAATCCTTCCGACGCCAAGGCCGGCTATTATCTCGGCAACCTGCTCTATTACATCGACCAGAAAGAAGCCGCCATGGATGCTTGGAAGAAGTCTGCCGCCGTCGATCCGTCGTACGGCATGGTTTACAGGAACCTCGGCTTCGCCACCAACAATTTCATCGGCGACAAGACTGCCGCTGCTGAATACTACAAGAAGGCCATCGCAGCTGACAAGAGCGATCCCAAGTTCTTCACCGAACTCGATGTCCTCCAGGAAGCCCTCAAGGTTCCTTCCACCCAAAGGCTCGCGCTCATGGACAAGAACAAGAAGACCATCTTCAAGTCTGACGACGCCACCTCCCGCCTCGTGTATCTCTACGTAGAGAACGGAAGGTATGAGGATGCCTTGAAGATCATGAAGGACCGTCACTTCCGCGTTTGGGAAGGCGGACGTACCGTCTACACCCAGTTCGTCGATGCCCACCTCCTCAACGGCCTCAAGCTCCTCTCGAAGAAACAGGCCAAGAAGGCCCTCGTCGACTTTGAGGAAGCCGGCACATTCCCGCGCAACCTGGAGACCAACGAGCTGTCAACCGGTCCGACTGTTGCCAAGGTGGCTTACCATCAGGGACTTGCCTACAAGGCGCTCGGACAGGCAGACAAGGCTGAAAAGGCTTTCCGCCGCTGCATCGAGACCACTTCGGGAGGCGGACGCTTCGAACGCAGGAACGGCAATGTCGACGACAGCCAGTACTATCTTGCCATGGCTCACAAGGAAGTCGGCGAAAAGGCTGAATGCGACCGCATCCTCTCGCAGATGCGCACCAATGTCGAAAAGGCCCTCAAGTCGGGAGGCAACTCCGTAGTCGACATCTATTCGAAGTTCGGCGAAGACGGCACCAGCGACATCATCCAGGCGCGCAACATCTATGCCCTCGGACTTGTCAACCTCGCCGAAGGCAACAAGAAGGCCGCCGCAGAGTGCTTCACCCGCTCTCTCGACATCTATCCGTCGAACGTCTGGGCCAAGTACTACCTGAATACGGTCAAGTAATCCGCCCGCCCTTGCAAATGAAAAGAATAATCACAGTCTTGCTTTTCGTCTCAGTGCTCCTGTCGGTTTCCTGCCGGCAGGGCACAGGCAAGGCGGAATACAAAGAGGCAGCCTGTCCTTTGTTCATCGATCCGGTGTATAACGGGTCGACGGACCCGATGGTTTGTTACAACCCCGTCACCAAGACATACTATATGTACTATACCAGCCGCAGGTCGAACGTACCCGGTCTCGGCGGAATAGAGTCCGTGCACGGATCACCTATCGGGATAGCCGAATCCAAGGACGGAGGCGCTACCTGGGAATACATAGGGAACGCTTCGATCGACTATCATCCCGACGAGAATCCCACCTATTGGGCACCCGAGGTGATCTATGCCAACGGTTCCTTCCATATGTACCTTTCATATGTTCCCGGAATCTTCGACACCTGGGAACATCCCCGTGACATCGTACACCTCACCAGCCAGGACGGGAAAGACTGGACGGCCAAATCCGTGCTCCGGCTCTCGGACAAAAGGGTAATCGATGCATGCATCTACAAGATGCCGAACGGCACCTGGCGACTCTGGTACAACAATGAGACCGACGGCAAAAGCATATATTACGCCGACAGCAAGGACCTCTACAACTGGGAGGACAAGGGCAAGGTGACTTCGATAGTAACGAACGGCGAAGGCCCTAATGTTTTCTGCCTCGGCGGAGTGTACTACATGATTGTCGACGAGTGGAAGGGCTTGTCTGTCTTCACATCTACTGACCTTACCGAATGGACCAAGCAGGAAGGACGGTACCTTATAGACGGCAAGGAAGGCCAGCGCCGGGGAAACCACGCTGATGTCGAAGTCGTTGACGGGCATGCATATATGTTTTATTTCAGCGGTATCCGGGAGACAGATCCTGAGACTGGGGAGCTCGTCCGCCGCCGCGGTTCGGCCGTATATGTAGCAGAGCTCAAGACTGACTCCGAAGGCAGGCTTTACTGCGACACCAACGAGCCTTGCATGATCAACCTGATGGCTGATAAATAGGCAGGTTGAACGATTTTTCCACCGTGCATGACGGATTTATGTCCGTAGTGAAAGATTTGTGAACTCAGCTTGACCGATTACGGTATCGCAGCAGACTTTTAATATGCCTAACTTTATATCGGCATAGAGCAACCATTAACACCACCATATAACCATTCTACTAACACACTATCAAAAAGCATGAAAAAACTTATTTCAGCCTTGAGGATTGCAGCATGCATCACATGTCTGTCTCTCCTGCCGGCCGGCTTCTTCGCCGGTGCGGCTACGACCGGCTCGGAGGCTAACCTCCAGCAGTCGTCACATGCGGTTCGCGGTGTCGTCACAGATGCTTCAGGACCGGTTCCAGGCGTCAATGTCGTCGTCAGGGGAACCACCAAGGGAGCGATGACGAACAACGATGGATCGTACATTATCCAGGATGTTCCCGTAGGTTCAGTCCTCGAATTCTCCTTCATCGGCTACAAGACGGTCGAAGTGACCGTAGGCGCCCAGGAAGTGGTCAACGTCTTCATCGAAGAAGATGCCAACCTTCTTGACGAGCTGGTAGTCATCGGTTACGGTACCGTCCGCAAGAGCGACCTTACCGGTGCTGTGGCTTCCGTAGGCGAAGAAGATATTAACAAGTCCGCAACCAGCGACCCCATCAAGGCCCTCCAGGGCCTCGCCGCCGGTGTCAGCATCATCACCGGAACCGGCGATCCCTCGGCTTCCGCACAGATCAAAATCCGCGGAACCGGTACCACGAACAACACCGACCCGCTCTTCGTCGTTGACGGTTTCCCGATGGGCGACATCGACTTCCTTTCGCCCAACGACATAGCGTCGATCGAGATTCTCAAGGATGCATCCGCTACCGCAATCTACGGTTCGCGCGGTGCGAACGGTGTCGTGATGATCACCACCAAGCAGGCCAAGGCCGGCGAAGCCAGGGTTAAATTCTCGGCTGAATTCGGCGCTGAAGCCGCTCCCCGCAAGCCCGCTATGCTTACATCGGAGCAGTACATGGAGATGGCCAACCTCGCCAATGCCAATTCCGGCCTCGAGGCCGCGTATCCGAGCACCAAGGGCGTAGCCACCACCGATTGGTACAACGAAGTAATGCGCACCGGCATCTACCAGAACTACAACCTGAACCTTTCCGGCGGCTCGGAGGGTGTTTCGGAGAATTTCTCCGTAAACTACTTCAACCGCGACGGTACCGTCAAGAGTACGGGATTCAGCAGGATCAACCTTACGAGCAACACGATGTTCAAGCCTTTCAAATGGCTCACGCTGCGTGCTTCGCTCTCGGGTTCCTTCTCCAAGACCTTCACGCTCGGCAGCAACGGTACCAACAACGGAACCATCTTCCTCTCATCCCTCATCGCTCCTCCGAACGTCCCCGTCTGGGATAACATCACCGACTACTATGCAGGTATCTCCGTATTCCGTCTGGCCAACCCGGCAGGCGTCGTCTACCGTAACGCAGACAGCGGCGGAAGCAACCGCAACAACCTGATAGGCAATTTCAGCGGCGACATCAAACTGTTCAGGGACCTCACTTTCACCTCGCGCTTCGGCTACAGGTACGACATCAACCTCGGCAACGGATTCAGCCCCATCTACTACGAAACCTCGAATATAGCAAGCGGTAACAACTCCGTCAGCCGCAGCACTTCGTTCAGCAAGGACTGGACCTGGGAAAACATGCTCACCTACACCCACAAGTTCGGCAAGGCGCATGATTTCTCGGCGATGGTGGCCATGTCCGCACGCGACTTCTACAGCGAGGATTATTCCGCGAGCAGGATGGACCTGCCTTCGGAAGATCCGGCGCTCCGTTACCTCTCCGCAGCAACGAACGCCATGCCGACCGTAAGGGGTTCCGGCAGTTCTCTGGGCATGCTCTCGTACCTCGGGCGTATCAATTACACGCTTCTCAACAGGTACCTGCTTACTGCATCCTACCGTGCTGACGGTTCGTCCCGCTTCCTCGGAAGCAAGAAATGGGGCTACTTCCCGTCGGCTTCCTTCGCATGGAAGATCTCCGAAGAACCGTTCTTCAAGAATCTGGACCAGAGCGTAGTGAATACCGCCAAGCTCCGTATCGGCTGGGGACAGATCGGTAACGAGCGCGTATGGTCATATTATCCCTACCAGACAAGCATCTCGCAGGGCCAGTACTACATAATCGGTGAGAATCCTACCCGAACCAACGGTGCAGCTCCGTCGTCCTTCGGTAATACCGAACTTCAGTGGGAGACTTCCGAGCAGTTCAACGTAGGTCTCGACCTGACGATGCTGAACAACCGCCTCAGCTTCACCGGAGACTACTTCATCCGCAAGACCGACAACATCCTGCTATCCGAGTCAGTCCCGAGAACTTCCGGAACCGGCTCGTTCACCCGCAACGTGGGCGGTATGCAGAACAAGGGTATCGAACTCACCCTCGGCTGGAAGGATGACATCGGCGACTTCTCGTACAGCATCAACGGCAACGTATCGTTCATCAAGAACCTTGTAACCAATCTCGGAAAGTCCGGTTACCTGTCCTCTTCGTTCGACTACGACTACGCTCTCATCGATTTCCAGGGTCAGTTCAGCGGTGTGCTCCGTTCTGAACCCAACCATCCGTTCAGGCAGTTCTACGGTTACCAGTTCCTCGGTATTTTCCAGGACCAGGAAGAAATCGACAACTACAAATCCGCTGACGGCACCGTCATACAGCCCAAAGCCAAGCCCGGTGACGCCAAATTCGCAGATATAGGCGGCGGCAAGGACGAAAACGGCAACCCCATCCCCGACGGCAAGATCAATTCGAGCGATATGACCTTCATCGGCGATCCGAACCCGGACGCCACCTTCGGTATCAACTTCAATTTCGCATGGAAGGGCTTCGACCTGTCGATGCTGTGGCAGGGTGTATACGGAGTTGATATCTTCAACGCATCCAAGTACTATTTCCAGAAGTTCGACGGCCGCCAGAACATCCTTGCCAGCGCTTACATGAAGGGCTGGAACGGAAAGGGTTCCACCAACGAACTGCCGATCACCCTGGCATATTCCAAGGATGACGCCCGCAACAACCAGAACTGGTGGCAGTCGTCGATGTACGTGGAAGACGGTTCCTATTTCAGGCTCAAGAATATCCAGTTCGGATACAGCTTCCACCCCAATTTCATCCGCAACAGGCAGCAGACCATGCGCGTATTCGTATCGGCCCAGAACCTTCTCACCTTCACCAAGTACTCGGGCCTTGATCCCGAGATTCCCGGAATCGGCATCGACCGTGGCCAGTATCCACAGCCGCGCACGTTCATCCTCGGTATCAATTTGAACCTTTAATCCTTGACCATCATGAAAATCAATAAACTGATACTCATTGCCGCATCGGCACTCATGCTGGGTTCATGCAACGGCCTGCTCGAAAAGACCCCGCTCGGTTCCTTGGCCGTTGAGAATTACTATAAAACCGAAGACCAGCTGAATACTGCAGTACTTGGTGTTTACCATGTGTTCATGACAGAGAACTTCGGCCTCTACCATTATCTGCACGTGGGCGACAACCTCTCGGACGACTCCGAACTCGGAAACTCCCGTTCCCCGGGTCTCGCCTGGGCAGGTAACGCCAAATCGCTCGTGCAGTACAACATCCTCCCCAACAACTCCTACGCCTGCAACAATACCTGGAACCAGGACTGGCAGGTCGTAACGAAGTCAAACTACATCATCGAGAATGCAATCAAGAACGATGTAAAGAACAAGGAGCCGTATATTGCCGAGGCCAAATTCCTGCGCAGCTACGTATACTTCGACATGGCCGCCCAGCTCGGCGGACTTCCCATCGTCGACCACATCCTCTCTTCGGAAGAATACTACAATCCGAGGGCCTCTATGGAAGACACATGGGCATTCGTGGAAAAAGGATTCGAAGAAGCCATTCCGGACCTTCCCGTTGAGTGGGGAGCCGGCAACCTGGGAAGGGCTACCAAGGGCACTGCCCTCGCAATGCTCGCCAGGGCCTATATCTACCATGCCAGCTTCAACAAGAGCCAGGAAACATGGCAGAAGGCCTATGATGCCTGCAAGGCAGTGATCGACGGCGGTTATTTCAAGCTCCTCGACAACTATGCCGACATCTTCAAATACGAGAACAGGAACAACAAGGAGATAGTATTCTCCATCCAGTTCTGGACAACGGTTTCCGGCTGGGGTGACAGCAACGACGGCAACATGATGTCGTTCTATGGCCGTGACGCCGGCGTGTCCCTTACCGACCTCGATCCGGAGACTTCCACCCTCGACAAGGACTTCGGTGAAGGCACATACGACTGGGTATACAATACCATGAAGAAAGAAGGCGTATTCGTTGACGACAAGGGCGAACCCACCGCATACTTCAAGAGGATGACGGGATGGTCGCTCCACTGCCCCACATGGGACCTCTACAACGAATTCGAAGAGGGCGACCCGCGCCGTGCGGCCACCATCATCGAGAAGGGAGAGGTGTTCGACGGATTCACCCATTTCAACCTTTCGAGTCCGTCCAGGCTCCAGTCCAAGAAGGAATACTGCCCGATGAAATACCGTACCGACCTCTCCAACGAGGACAACCTCGGTATGAACCTCATCGTTCTCCGCTATTCCGACATACTGCTTTACATGGCTGAGGCTTGCAATGAACTCGGAAAGAGCTCCGAGGCTCTCGAATATCTCGAGATGGTCCGTGCCCGTGCAAGGAAGAGCGCTGCGAGCGCAAACGTCCTTCCCAAGGTAACCGTTACCGACAAGGCCGCCCTGCGCGATGCGATCTATCACGAACGCCGCGTCGAGCTTGCCATGGAGTACAACCGTTACTACGACCTGGCCAGGACCGGACGCCTTTACGACACCATGAAGGCATACTACGAAAAGTACGAATCGACTCCCAACGAGTACAACTCGGGCCAGGACAAGGGCAAGTATGTACAGCCATACCATGTCCACATGCCCATCTCCCGCCAGGCTATCGAAGCTTCGTACTATAACGGAGAATTCACTCTCGAACAGAATCCCGGCTATTAGCCGAGGCTGTAATAGGTTTATTTTTTGGTTAATTGTGGATAGTGGAAGCTTGGACTTTCCGAGCTTCCACTTTTCTTTAAATCTTCCCGAAACCCGCTAAATGGCATGAAAAAGTTATTGCTGACCATCCAGATCCTCACCCTTGCGCTTGCCGCATCGGCCCAGGACAAGACATACTACGTATCCCCGGACGGGAATGACGCAGCGTCCGGACTTTCCATAAAAAGCGCATGGAAGACGATCGACAAAGTCAATTCCGTCGTGTTCCAGCCCGGCGACAAGATACTGTTCGAAGGCGGCAGGACCTTCTGCGGACAGATAAAACTGCAGGGTTCCGGAGAAGAAGGCAAACCGTGCGTCATCTCCGGCTACGGCGAAGGACGCCCGATAATCAACCTTGGAGATGCCGAAGGAGCAGCCATCCTGATGGAGAACGTTTCCCATTGGGAGGTCATCGGCATGGAGGTAGTCTCCTATGAACCCTACAGGATAGGCACCGGCCGTCAGGGCATCGTGGTGCGCATGAGCCGAGAGGGCACATTCGACCACTTTGTCATCAAGGACAATTATGTCCATGACATCTGGGGCCAGCTGGGCGGCAACGGCCTCTACATGGGCTATAACAGTTCCGCCATCCTGGTCCACACCGCAAGGCCGCGTCCCGCCCCGGGACAGGCTCCCGTATTCTCCGCGCCCACGGTGATGAACGACGTCCTCATTGAGGGCAACAGGATAGAAAGGGTTGACAAGTGCGGCATAGTATGCCGCGGCGCCCGCAACAACGTGGTCGTCCGCAAGAACTATATGGATAACCTCGGCGGCGACGGCATCTTCGTAAACGGACCCTACCGCGGGCTCATCGAGTACAACGAGATCCACCGTTCATGCATGCGTTCCGGTACGCCGGACCTGCCCGGAGACGAGCATTGGTGGCCTCACGTGGCGGCATGCTGGATCCAGAACACCGAAGAGACCATCATGCAGTTCAACGAAGTGTACGATACCGGACGCAACCTCTACAACGGCGACGGATTCGCATACGATTTCGACTTCAACTGCAAGCGCTGCATAGCGCAGTACAATTACAGCAAGAATAATTACGGGCTGATGCTCCTGATGTACAACATCTTCGAGAACGTGACCCGCTACAATATCTCAGAGAACGACCATACCCATCTGGTGCAGATGCAGGGGCCCCTTGTAGGAGACGGCAACCTCGTCTACAATAACGTCTTCTACATCGACTACGGCATGGCGGACCTCGACTTCTTCCTCGGCGACGGCGGCGACGGCGATCCCGACCTGCTCGGCGCAAAGTTCTACAACAACATTTTCTATGCTACAGGCCAGGGACGGTTCAGGACGGCATACTCATCCGGCCCCACCCAGACCAGGAAATACGACGAGACCATAAAACCGAACCTCCCTGCCGGATCCATCTTCCTCCACAACTGCTACTTCGGTCCCTGGAACAACGGACTTCCGGATGATCCCGAAGCACTCGTCGCCGATCCCAAGTTCGTGGCACCCGGCACCGGAGGCACGGGCCTCGGCACCCTCGGCGGGTACAGGCTCCGCCCCGATTCACCCTGCATCAATACCGGCATGTACGTGCCGAATGCGGGCAAATCTGACTTTTTCGGGAATGTCCTCGAAGACGGACATCCGGATTTCGGCGCTTTTGAACAGCCCGGTTCGGGCGTGTTCGCCGACGGCACCGAAGCCGCAAAGGACGAGACGGCACGCCAGGCTTCGCAGATTGCATGGACCAAGTGGATGTTCCCCGCAGTCATCTATTCCGACAGCCCGAACGGCCCGGCGATCAATCTCCGCGAGCCTCTCGAGCCAGAGATCAAGGGTACCCTCACATGGGAAGGCGGAAACGGGAAGCCCGTCGTGGTCGACCTTTCCAAGGTCAAGGACCGCAGCCGTATAGCCCTTCCCATCAAGACGGATCCGAACGGCACCAAACTCAAGGTGAGCATCAATAACGGCAGGTTCTCGGAAAACTGGGAGATTCCCTTCGCCCCGATGCCGCAAAGGAGAAGGTTTTAACAAAGGAACATAGATATGAAAAGGATAATAATCACACTGGCGCTGCTACTCCCCCTGACTGCGCTGATGGCGCAGGGCAAGACCTATTTCGTCTCACCCGGCGGCAATGATGCTTCCAGCGGCCTTTCTGTCAAGGAGGCCTGGAAGACTATCGGCAAGGTGAATACCGTCACTTTCCAGCCCGGCGACAGGATCCTGTTCGAAGGAGGCAAGACTTTCCAGGGCCAGCTTGTCCTCAATGGCAGCGGGACCCCGGACTCCCCCATCATCCTGAGTTCATACGGAGCCGGGCGCCCGGTCATCGATATGGGCAAGGAAGCCGGCAACGCCATCACCCTCACGGATGCCTGCGGATGGGAGATAATAGGGATAGAAATCACCAGCGGCCATTCTCCCGAGGTGGGCGTGGGCCGGAGCGGCATAGTCGTCATGGCCACGCAGGAAGGCGCCCGTTATGAGCATCTGGTGATCAAGGACAACTACATCCACGACGTGTGGGGACAGATGGGCGGAACCCGGAACCGCAACGCCGCTATTACCGTGAACGCCAGAGGGGCCGCTTTCGACGATGTTCTCATCGAGGGCAACCGCATCGAGCGCGTCGACAAGGTAGGCATCACCACCGGCGGACTCGGCAAGCTGCGCGTGCGCAGGAACTGGATGGACAACCTCGGCGGCGACGGCATCATAGTGAGCGGGTCGTACCGCGCAGTGATCGAATTCAACGAGATACACCGTTCCTGCATGCGTTCGGGAAACCTCTACCTTCCGGGCGACACCGGCTGGGAGAACGGAGGGAACGGCTGGTGGCCGCATACCGCCGCATGCTGGATCATCCGTTGCGAAGAAACCATCATGCAGTTCAACGAAGTGTATGACACCGGCCGCCAGATCCGAAACGGCGACGGCTTCGCCTATGACTTCGACTTCTACTGCAAGAACTGCCTCTGCCAGTACAACTATTCCAAGGAG
>ONSD01000147.1 GCA_900320385.1 uncultured Bacteroidales bacterium | reverse complement strand
CGGTCAACACTCCGAAAATCAGGAATATGTCCAGATCTCCCAAGGCGTGATACTTCAGGAAGGAATACAGAAGGGTAAGAACGACGCCTATCCCTCCTATCAGGAGGACTGCCGGACCGCTGAGCAGGACAATGCCCGCTCCGCAAAGGCACCCTGCCACAAAAAGGATAATGCTCATCCTGAGATATTCCGCCGGCCGGAACTGGCCGAAGACCAGGTTCGGTACGGCGAAGGCATCCTCATTGTCCACGCCGCTGCGGTAATCGGCCCAGTCGCTCAGCAGATTCCCTGCCGCGTGAAGGATGATTACACCCAGGACCGATAGCAGGAAAAGCACAAGACTGCGCCATTCGACCGGCAAGAGATTCCGGCTGAGCAGATAAGCGAAAGTAACGATGACCGGCATCGCTGATACCGGGAAAGACCAGTAACGAGTGGCCGCAACCCATTCCTTGAAGCTGTGTCTTTGCATGTCAACTATTATTCGGGAGCGCAGGCCTGGAAACTGACGGGGAAGGTCATCGCCTTCTTCTGGACATAGGCCGCTGTCGCCCTCACATCATCAATGCTGGAAGAGAACAGGAGTTTGTACGTACCGGCAGCGGTTTCCCACCTGGACACATCGGCCTTGTCGCCGTTGAACGAAGCGAGCTCATACGCACTGACCTTGAAAGTCAGGGTCTGGCTCTCGCCTGGAGCAAGGAGCTTCGTCTTGGCGAAGGCTTTCAGTTCCTTGTCGGGCTTCTCGAGTCCGCCCTTCGGAGCGCTTACGAACAGTTCCACCACTTCCTTTCCGGCTACTGAACCGGTATTGGTGACCGTGATGGTTGCGGTAAAGCCGTCGGTGCCGGCTTTGACCACCGGTTTGCCGTAAGTGAAATCAGTATAGCTGAGTCCGAAGCCGAAAGGATAGGAAACCGCTATCTTGCGGGTGTCGAAAAGACGGTAGCCCACCCATATTCCCTCGTCGTAGTTGGTGTAGTCGACATCCTTTACGGGGCGTTGGGGGCCACGTCCCCAGGGATTCTGCTGGGGGCGTTCGTATTCACCGGGGAAATTGAATGAAGAGAGGTGGTCGAGGTAATTGACGGGGAAAGTCATAGGGAGCTTACCCGATGGATTCACCTTGCCCGTGAGCACCTGTGCGACGGCGTTAGCACCCTCCTGTCCGGGCGACCAGGGCAGCAGGATGGCGTCGACCTGGTTCTTCCAGGAGTTGGTCTCGATGACACCGCCGATGTTCAGGATCACGACCACTTTCTTGCCTTCGGCGTGGAAGGACCTGGAAACCCTGTTGATGAGATTCCTTTCGGCGAGTGTGAGTTCGAAGTCGTCTTCTACGCGACGGTCTGCCCCTTCGCCTGCATTCCTGCCGATGACGATGATGGCCACATCGTTCGCCTTAGCGTGATTCTTGATGCTGTTGGCGGGTATATCCACTTCAGCAAGCTTTGGGCTACCGAGGAGGATACGGTTGACCGAAGCGGACAAGGCGCGGGTCGCCTTGTCGTAGGCAACATGGGCATCATAGAAATTGACCAGGGTCGGGTCGAGCTTGAAGCCGGCGTTCTCGAGCCCCTGCTTCATGTTCACCACATATGCTTTGTTGACATTGCCGGAACCTGTGCCGCCTGCGACGAAATCGACTGAAGACACGCCGTAAAGGGCCACGGTCTCACTTCCCTTGAGAGGAAGGGTCGCTTCGTTGCGGAGCATGACGATGGACTCCCCTGCCGCTTCCAGGGCGACCTTGGCATGTGCCTTGAGGTCCGGTTTGTCGGTGTAGCGGTATCCTTTGAAGCGGGGTGTACGCACTATGTATTCGAGGAGCCTGCGGACGTTCCTGTCGAGGTCGGCCACGGGAAGGCTGCCGTCCTTGACGGCATCGATGATCCTCTGTATTTCGTTCTCAGCTCCGGGCTCCATGAGGTCGTTGCCGGCCTTGACGGCGGTGATGGTGCCTGCCTTGTTGCCCCAGTCGGTCATGACTATGCCGTCGTACCCCCAATCGTCGCGGAGTATCTTTGTGAGCAGGTCATGGCTCTGCTGCGTGTACTCGCCGTTGAGCTTGTTGTACGAAGACATGACGGTCCACGGGGCGCCCTTCCTCACGGCGATCTCGAAGTTCTTGAGATAGATTTCGCGCAGGGCCCTTTCACTCACGACGGCATTGTCTTCGTTGCGGTTGGTTTCCTGGTTGTTGGCTGCGAAGTGCTTGATGGACGTTCCCACTCCATTTGACTGGATGCCCCGCACGTAGGCTGCCGCCATGTTCCCGGAAAGGATGGGATCTTCGGAGAAATACTCGAAGTTTCGGCCGCAGAGAGGGTTGCGGTGGATGTTCATGCCGGGAGCGAGAAGCACGTCCACGCCATATTCGAGGACTTCATTGCCCATGGCCCTTGTGACTTTCTCCACCAGCTCGGTGTCCCACGAACTTGCGAGGAGCGTTCCTACCGGGAAGCCGGTACAATAGAACGTGTCCGCGGTACCTTCGCGGGTCGGGGCGATCCTGAGGCCTGCAGGGCCGTCAGCGAGCACTGTCTGCGGGATTCCCAGCCTGGGGATGGTCCTGGTGACACCGGCGGCACCGGGGACAAGGGAGGTCATTCCGGTAGGGACACCGTCAATGTTGACGGCACGGCTGCCGCCGACGCAGAGCGCGGCTTTCTCCTCCAGGGTCATCGCCTTGAGGATCTCGTCGATGTTGTCTTTGCCCAACTTGGGCTGGGCAAGGACGGGAAGGGTGCAAAGGGCTGCACCGAGGAGCATAAAGATTTTCTTCATATCAGTGATTATTTCCATGTGCGCATGTAGAATTTTTCCAGAGTCCGGTATGCGTTCTCCACTGCGGGCTTGCATACGGTCTTGCTTTCGACGTCGATTATCATGACCGGGGCTGCATCAAGGTTATCCTTGGTGATGGCAGACCATTGGGGAAGGCCCTCGCCGTTGGGATTGCCGGTCTTGCAGAAATTCGCGTAATAGCTCAGGAAGAGCCTGGAGATTGCATAGTCCTCCGGCTGCCAGTCGAATGTCTCATTGGTGGCAAGGTTGCCCATCGCATACTCGATGTCGGCCGAATGGACCGCGCCTTTGGGCAGTTGGGGTAGTTCCCTGGGTGGGAGGGACCTTTCCGCGGGACCCTTACCCCCTGCCCTGGCCGAAAGAGCCGGGCGGGCATGCATATATTTATACCGGTATACAGGCTGTGAAGAGTACCTCACGTGGTAATCGCATACCTTCCAGGTCGGGAAGCCGGTGAAGAGGTCCGAGGCGAGGTCCAGGCTCTTCTGCGAGAAGAGGTCCGCATCCGTCAACAGGCCATAAGCTTCGAATATCTCGCCGGTCATGTCGCCGAAGGTGCCTTCCATGGCCTTGCGGTAGTTCTCAATGGTCTCTTTCATGCCTCTCAGGGAGTTGAGCGGAGACCCTTCGAAAGAATTCCAGCCCGCGAGTACCGGAACCTGAGCCTGTTCGCCTTTCTTGAAGACGTCATCGGCACTTTCCTTCATGAAATATCCGTCCAGGACGACGCTGGACATCCCCTGGGGCGGGATGAGCCTTTGGAGGCTGTCTGCATCCAGCGCCCTTGCCTCGGCGAT
>ONSD01000100.1 GCA_900320385.1 uncultured Bacteroidales bacterium | reverse complement strand
AATGCCGTTACGGGACGCTTCGGCGATGTCAAGATAAGCTTCAAGCTGGAGTGACCGCGCTGACTGTCATTTCGCAGCGTGAACAGTCGAAGCCGAGTGCGAGGCGGCGGCCGTTGTTGACGAGGTACAGGGGGCCGGAGTCCCTGGCTCCCTGATGTACCGGGCACATGCCGAGTTCGTAGCGTATGCAGTATTTGCTGCGCATCAGCGGCTCCTGGATGTCCCTCGCCGGACATATGATGCCGGGGCTGGCACAGGATTCAGCCGGTTGCGTCTTCCGGCCCGGTGCCATTGGGAGTTGTTTGCAGGGCAGGGAGTCGAGATCCTCCGCCACCAGGCGTCGCATTGCATTGAGGGTGGATGCGCTGAGCAGGGGCAAGGCTCCTTCCGCCTCGAGTGAATCCAGCGAGAATATGTAGTGCCCGCTGCGCTTTGAGAGTTGGTCCCGGAACATGGCCTCGGCCCTCTCGCGGTTTTCCGCGGCTTCCACATCGGCCTTGAACGGGCTCTGTACCTCCCTCCCGTCTTCACTCACCGCCTTTATTTCCACGGTCCAGCGACCATGTATCTTTACGTGCAGCGAAACCGCTATCTCCCTCTTGCATACATTCCTGTCGAGAGTCTTTTCGAATTCCGCGTCGATATTGCGGTAGATCTTTGTCCCTTCCCTGAGGCTGCCGGCAGAAGTGCAGCGTATTGTCCGTCCTTCGCACACGTCACCGCGGAAGCCAGTTACCGTCCCCCTGTCGATGAAGGCGAAGCCGTCCCCGTTGTTGAGGACCGTTCCGTCCTTGAATCCCGTCAGGGTGATTTCCAGCCCGTTCCGCACGTGCTTTATCCTTCCGGCGCTGCCCACGAAAGTGCCGAGATGGCTGGGCGCGTCCATCGACGACCATTTCCCGCGAACGCCGTCGAGGTACAGTTCGGTGTACCCCCTGTTGAAGGTCTTGTCCGGGTCGGGTTCGAAGCCTCCCGACACCCGGCCGAATGACGCCCTGCGGTATTTTCCGGGGTTTGCGGCCACAAGAGAGTCAAGCGCCATGCTGTACCAGCGGGTGATGTTGCGGACGTATGATATGCTCTTCAGCCGGCCTTCGACTTTGAATGAGCACACCCCGGCTTCCGCGAGGTCGGAAAGTCTGGCCTGCAGGTTGAAATCCTTGAGCGAAAGCAGGGCCTTGTTGCGGACCAGCACCTTGCCGTCCGCGTCGGTGAGGTCGTAAAGTGAACGGCACGCCTGAATGCATTCCCCGCGGTCGGCGCTGCGGCCGTCGAGGTATTCGCTCAGGCGGCAATCGCCGCTGTAGCACACGCACAGGGCTCCGTGCACGAAGAATTCTAGTTCGCAGTCCACCGCTTCGCGTATGGCCTTGATGTCCTGCATCGAAAGCTCCCTTTCGAGGACTAACCTGCCGGCTCCGAGCCCCTCGAAATAACGGGCCCTTGCGGCATCGCGGATGGCGCACTGGGTCGAGGCGTGAAGCGGCACTTTTATATCTTCCCAACCGAAGATGCGCTCGTCGCGCACTATGAAAGCGTCGGCGCCTGCCCGCTGGGCGGCAAGCATCTGGGAGTGGAGTTCGTCCAGTTCATCGTCCCTGACGCTTATGTTGAATGTGACGAATATGCGTGCTCCGTACCTGTGGGCATGGTCACAGAGCCTTGCAATGTCGTCGAAGGAGTTCCAGGCGGCCTTGCGCGCCCCGAAATCGGGGCCCGCGATATACACGGCATCGGCACCGCAGTCTATTGCCGCGATGCCGATGTCTGCATTCCTGGCCGGGGCCAGCAACTCCAGTGCCGTCATGTTATTTGAGAGCGTTGAGCAGCTGCTGGGCCTGGGTGCCGAGTTTCGGGTCGGATACCACCTTCTTGTAGAATTCCTTTGCCTTGGCGTTGTTGCCGGCCTTCTGATAGAGGGCGCCTACGGTGAAGGCTATCGAAGCTGCGTTGGCTGCCTTGGGGGAGAGCTCGAGATATTTCTCGAAGTACTCGATCGCGGCGGCGTTCTTGCCGGCGCTCTGGGCGGCCTGGCCGGCTACCTGATAAGCCTTTGCGTTCTCGCCGTATTCATTGACCTTGAGTGCGTTGGCTATTGCATCGTTGTAGTTCTTGGCCTTGAGGTCATTGGCGGCTTCCTTAAGATAAAGGTTGCCGAGCTGCTTGTTGGCGAGTTCTTCCTTGCCGTTGGCGGCTGCCTGCTCGAAGGCTGCGATGGCACCGTCCTTATCCCCGGTTGAGTTGAGGCAGGTGCCGAGCAGAAGGGCTGCATTGCCGTTGGCTGCATCGAGGGCGAGAACTTCCTTGAAAGCAGCGGCTGCTGCGGCGAAATCCTTGTCCTCACGGAGCTGGTTTGCCTTCTGGAAGATTACCTGGGGGATAAGGTCCTTGGCGGATTCTCCCACATTAGCGTCACCGAGTTTTTCGGCGATGGCGACAGTCTCCTTGAGGGCGGCTACAGCCTCATCGTACTTGGTGTTGTTGACCAGTTCCTTTGCGATGGAGAACTGAATATCGGGAATGACGTTCTTGCAATTCGTAACGATTTCGGCTCCTTCTTCACCGAGGGCTTCGGCTTGGGTGAGGGCCTGCTTGAAAGTCGCGAGGGCGGCGACCTTGTCACCGTCGTTGAGCTTCATGGCTCCATTGTTGTAGAGCTCAGTCAAAGAAGCGAGGTCCTGGGCGAAGGCTGCACCTGCGCCAAGGGCGATGGCTGCGATAGTGATGAACAACTTTTTCATAATCCTTATACTTTAGTTTGTTTTATATTCGGCAGTTGAACCGCAAATTTAATAAAATTGTCTTAATTTTGTGCCGTATGAGGCGTTTTACCAGATATATCGTCGCCCTGTTGTGCGCCCTGCTTTCCTTACAGGCTATGGGTCAGCAGCTCCCGGCTCTCAAATCATCCAATGCCATTCACCGTGGCGCCCTTCCCAACGGAGTCTCATATTATCTGGTCCCGAACACTACTTCCAAAGGTTATGCCAATTTTGCATTGGTGCAAAAAAGAGGGACCGATACCGCCCCGTCGCGCCGGCTCCTGCGGCGCCTTCCGCACTTCACCGAAGTGTCTCCATACCAGTTCGAAGCCTCCAAGGGAGTGGGCTACGGCCCCGAAGGCTACCTTTCTTATCCCGACGGCGCTACGCTCTTCAATTTCAGGAACGTACCGACTTTCGACTCCGCCGCCGCCGACTCCACCCTCCTGCTGGTTTTCGACCTCGTAGATTCCTTCGACGGCCCGCAGAGTATAATAATAAGCGGTGACATCTCCCTGAATTCCATCGTGGACAAGATGAAGGTTCTGTCGCTCACCATAGGGGCGCGGAAGGATACCGGACATCCTGCAAAGGCATATTCGTGGGAACCTTCCGGCAGCCTGGTTTTCGAGTCCGGCCGCAATTCGACCGCCTCGGTGGCCGGGGTGACACTCAGCTGGAGTTCTCCCCGCACCCCGCCGGAAGCCATGAATACCCCGCAGCCGCTCGTGAGCCGCATGTATGCCGCCGAGCTCGGATATATTGCCCGCAAGAGGATAGAGAGGACCTTCCGCAGCTGGAGCATCCCGCTCGCCGATATCGACATACGCTACATGGACAGCGCCGCCTCTTCCGGAGACGAGTCCTTTTCCTTTACGATATATACCGGTGTCGATTATCTCCAGAGGGCAGTGGACGCCATGGCCGTGGTCTTCGCCGAACTCGATACCCAGGGCGTGGTCTCGGCCGAATTCAAGGACGCCATGGGATGGGCCCGGACCGAGGACGACCTGCTCGTAGGTTCTCCCGTCAGCAATGCGGAATACGTGGACAAATGCGTGTCGCATTACCTGCTGGGCGCAAGCCTGGCCTCTCGCAAGGACATTTCGGCATTCTTCGCCGGACGCCAACTCCCCGCGGCACGCGAACTCGGACTCTTCAACGGATTCGTCAAGGCCCTTCTCGATCCGCAGAAGGCCCTCACGCTCAGGGTGGACACTCCGTCCGGCACGGTTGACAGGGAAGAGATGCTCACTGTCTTCTCCGATGGCTGGAAGAAGGGGATGAGCGCATCGCAGGAGCTCTCGCAGTACAAAGTGAACGTAGGGGACACCCTAGGGCTCTTCGTGCCCGTAGCCGGCAAGGTGAAAATAAAGTCCACCGCCGTCGATCCCGTGTCCGGAGGCAGTGTATGGACCTTCTCGAACGGAATGAAGGTCATTTTCAAGAAGACTTCGGGAAGCGCCCCCCTCTATTATGCCTTCATGCTCAAGGGCGGATACAGCCATGTGCCGGATCTGGGAGAAGGCGAAAGTGCCTTCGTGGGCGACATGATGGAGATGTACAACATTGGCGGCCGGAAGCCGTGGAATTTCCGCAACATGATGGAAGCCAACGGTATATCGCTCGAAACGAAGGTCTCCATTACCGATATGCGCATGCAGGGGAGGGTGCCCGAAGGAAAACTTCCCTTGCTGCTGCGTTCGCTGCTCACTTTTTCCTCCGGGCGCACCGTTTCCGAGGAAGCGTTCTCTTATTACCGCAAGTGCGAGGTGCTGCGCGAAGAGCGCACCAGGCTGTCGATCGACGGCATCAACGATGCGATAGACAGCATAATGAGCCCGACTTATTACTATCCCGCGACGAAGAGCATTTCCAAACTACGGGACGACCTTCCCCAGAGGGTGGAACAGTATCTCAGGACCCAATTCGCCAAAGCGGATGACGGTGCCCTGGTAATAATTGGCAATACCGATGAACGCAAACTGAAGAAGCTGCTGTGCAGCTATCTCGGCAACTTCCGCACAGGGGATGGCTTCTCGCTGAGGCCCAAGACCGATTATGAACTGCGTAAGGGATGGTTCACTTATTCCATCGATGCCAACAAGAGCAGCGTGGGCGGCGGCGAAACCTGCGTCAGCATGGGACTTGCGGCGGAAAGGCAGTTTACCATGGAGTCGTACAGCGCATTCATGATAGCCGCCGTGGCACTGAAGAATGCGGTGGTGAATGAACTTGCGGGCAAAGGCTATTATCCCCGCACCCTCACCGACGTGCGCCTTTTCCCTACGGAGCAAGTGGCCATTTTCATCAATTGCCGGCCGTGTGAGGAAAGCGGACTCCCTGCGGGGATTTCGCCGGCGGATCCGATGGAGACGCTGCGCGCAGTGAGGGTGGCGGTGATGGAAGTGGCGCGGGACGGCATCAGCGCTGCCGAACTCAAGGGCTACAAAGAGGAATTGCTTAACCGCATGGAGAACCAGTATTCCCAGTCCGAAGGTCTGGTGGATGCCATCCTGATGCGTGACGCCGAGGGCAAGGATATAGTTTCCAATTACCAGCAGTATATCAAGGCGGTTACCCTCGAAGGGGTACGGAGCGCCCTGCGCGACCTGGACATGGGCAGCAAGGTGGAATATGTCATCAAATGATTTCGGTACCATAATAGAGATCGGCGACGTGCTGGTGTCGGAAGATGTCGTTTGCGAGTTTTTCGCATGCGACTATCCCTCCTGCAAGGGGGAGTGCTGCATTTCCGGTGACAGCGGGGCTCCTCTGGCCGAAGAAGAACTCGAGGGCCTGGAAGAATCGTACCCCGCTTTCCGTCATCTCATGACCGAAGAAGGAAGGACGTCCGCCGAAGCCACGGGCTTTTTTGAAATCGACCGCGAAGGCGACATGGTTACCCCGTGCTGCAAGGTGGCGGAAACAGGGGGCTCAGGCGCATGTGCGTACTGCCATTTCGGACCTGGGGGCGGGACCCTCTGCGCCATCGAGATGGCCGGCAGACTGAAACCGGTTTCCTGTGCACTCTATCCCATAAGGGTCACCTCTTTCCCTGGAGGAGGGTATGCGCTGAACCTGCATCGCTGGAAGATCTGTGCCGCGGCTTTCGAAAAAGGACGCCGCGAAGGCGTCCGGGTGTATCAATTCCTGAAGGAAGCTCTTATCCGCCGCTTCGGGGCGGAATTCTATGAGGCCCTGTCAGCAGCAGCGCAGCACGTTATTCAGAGCCGCTGAACCTGTATTCAAGGGCCGATCCGACCGGGGTAATATCCCTTACGTGACCTTCCATGTCGAAACCGGCGGCCGTTTTGGTCAGGGTGATGGCCTCTTCGCCGAAGTAGCGCAGGATGCGCCTGCCGAGCGAACGGGAGCGGAACACCATCTTCTCGCCGGGAACCTCTTTCTTGAGGACATAGCCGCGCGTCTCCATCACTGCGATGATGTCGGAACGGAGTTCCTCATATGCACCGGGCACTTGGATGTGCCTGGTCTGGAAACCGACAGCAGGATAGGCTACGGCAAAGGCTCCGATTATGGCGGCGACTTTCCACAGCGAACCCGGCACGAAAATATTGCGGAATCCGTCTTCGGTCATGCCAAGGGCTTGCAGCACAAACACTATTATGGCCAGGAACAGGCAGAGGAAAAGGATGTATTTGAGGACTCTGATTATGTATTTCATGGCACAAATATACTCTTTAAGCACGAAATTTGCTATTTTTGCAGCGAATTATAAAACAAATCGATTATGCCAAAGGAAGATCCGCTCGAAAGACTCGAGCGCCAGGAACAGGAGAAGAAGAACGGCAACGGCGGCCTGAAGACCACCATGATAGTGTTGGCGGCAGCCGCTGCGGCGCTCGCCGTGGCACTCGGCCTCGTTTGGTTCCAGAAATCCAGTCTGGTAAACGAACTTGAACAGGAGAAGGAAGACCTTACCGAACAGATAGTGGCCCTGCAGGGCGATTATGAGAATCTTTCTTCCGAATACGACTCGATCAATTCCCAGCTGGATTCGTCCCGCGAGGAAATCGCCCAGTTGGTGGACCGCATCAAAAAGACCGACGCCACCAACCGTGCCAAGATACGCCAGTACGAGAAGGAACTCGGCACCCTCCGCAGCATCATGCGCGGATATATCGTACAGATCGACTCCCTCAACACCCTGAACCATCAGCTTACCCTCCAGGCCGCTGCGGCGAGGAAGGAAGCGGCCGAGAACCGGGCGCTTAACGCCGACCTCAACGACAGGGTGAAGTCCCTTACCGACCAGGTGGCCGTGGGCTCCGTCATCAAGGGCCGCGGGATGTCGCTCGTAGCGTATAATTCATCCGACAGGGTAACCGACCGCAGCAGCCGTACCGTGCGTATGCTCCTGAGCCTCACCCTGAGCGCAAATGAACTGGCTCCCAAGGGTCCCATCAGGGTTTACGTGCGCGTAAAGGATCCGGACGGATACCTGCTCCAGGACGGTACCAACGCCAGCTTCACTTATGGCGGTGAAACCCTCCCTGCAACCGCATCGCGCGAGGTGGATTATGCCGGCAGCGACGTCGACCTGAGCATCTACATCAACAACATACCGTCCTTCAGCAAGGGCGTCTACACTGCTGAAGTCTATACGGCGCAGTCGCTTCTCGGAACCACCGAGGCCCTGCTGCGGTAGATGATCTACATCCACGCCCCTTTCTGCCTGAGCCGCTGTACTTACTGCGACTTCTATTCGCAGACGGACTGCCGGGCGGAAGCGTTCGAGCGCTATACCTCCGGAATCTGTGACGAAATAGCACGCAGGCGCGCAGGTATAGATGCGACGCTGGACCTGAATACCTTGTACATTGGTGGCGGCACCCCTTCGGTGCTGCCGCTTCCGTATCTGGAGAGGATTGTCACCGCTCTCGGCTGCGGGCCTTACAGCGAGTTCACCGTCGAGGTCAACCCCGATGATATAGTCGGGAAAGGGCCGGAGTACCTTGACGGACTCAGGGCCCTGGGCGTGAACCGGATTTCGATGGGAGTGCAGAGCCTGGACGACGGCATCCTGCGCTGGATGAACCGGCGCCACGGGGCCACCGGCGCAAGGGAGGCCTTCAGGATCGTTTCCAACACATCGCCCGCCAACCCTGCGGGAGCCGGTGTCTCCAAAACCGTCTCGCTGCCGCTCGACCCCACCGCTGACGCGGTCCCCCCTCTAATGGTGCCGAGGGTGGCACAGGTTTGTGGAGGCACCGCTCCCGCAGGGTTCGACAGGAGCATAGACCTGATCACCGGTGTGCCGGGTATGACGGATAAGATCCTGGGGGAGACTGTGGATGAGGTGCTGGAATGGCGCCCGGAGCACATTTCGGCCTATCAGCTGTCGGTGGAAGAGGGGAGCGCCCTGGCGCGCCTGATCGCTGCGGGCAAGTTGCAGGAGGCATCCGAAGAACAATGCCGCAGGCAGTACGCCCTGCTGTGCGCTAAACTGTCCGAAGCCGGTTACCGGCATTACGAAATATCCAACTGGGCTATTCCCGGCCACGAAGCCCGGCACAATTCCGCCTATTGGACAAGGCACCCGTACGTGGGACTCGGCCCGTCCGCGCACAGCCTGGAAATAACGGCGGACGGCAAGCAGCGGCGCAGCTGGAATTCGAGTTCCGTTTCGGGGTGGAAGGAAGAAGGCGCCGAAGTCCTTTCAGAGGAAGAGATACGTGAAGAAAGGATAATGCTGGGGCTGCGAACCGATGCCGGAGCGGAAGTTGACGGGCGTCATGTCGTGATTCCGGAAAGCGACTGGTTCGTTTCCGACGAAATCATCGCCGGGCTTCTCTGATCATCCCCAATTCCGGGCTATGCTGTCGAGAAGGGCGAAGAGCTCTTCGCGGTCGAGGGATGTGACCATGCGCATCCTGGTTTCCTTGAAATCCGGGAGTCCCTTGAAATAACAGCTCAGGTGGCGCCGCATCTCGTAGATGCCGCGGGGCTCGCCCTTGGCGTCAAGTGAGAGGCGCAGATGTCTCTTGGCAAGCTCTACCTTCTCTTTTACGGACGGTTCCGGCATGGCTTCTCCGTGTTCCATATAGTATTTGATTTCCCGGAATATCCAGGGATGTCCGAAGGATGCACGGCCTATCATTATACCGTCCACGCCGTACCGGTCGAAGGCCGCCTTTGCGGAAGGCCCGTCGGTGATATCGCCGTTGCCTATTATGGGAATGTGCATACGCGGGTTATCCTTAACCTGCCCGATAAGCGTCCAGTCCGCCGTCCCGCGGTACATCTGCTGCCTCGTCCTTCCGTGTATCGTAAGCGCCTGGATGCCGACATCCTGCAGGCGCTCTGCCAGTTCCACTATTATTTTGCTCCCCTCATCCCAGCCCAGGCGGGTCTTCACCGTCACCGGCTTGTCCGGCACGGCCTCTACCACCGCCTTGGTTATGGCCACCAGCTTGTCGGGATATCGCATCATGCCGCTGCCGGCTCCACGTCCCGCAATCTTGGTGACAGGGCATCCGAAGTTGATATCAACGACGTCGGCACCGTGCCCGCCGGCCAGCTCTGCCGCATGGTCCGCCATCCTGGCGGCTTCCACCATGTTCTCGGCGATGTGCCCGTAGATCTGTATGCCCACCGGAGCTTCCTCCTCGAGGGTATGCATCTTGGCGATGGCCTTGCTTGCATCCCTCACCAGCCCTTCGGAGGGCACGAATTCGGTATAGACCATGTCGGCGCCCTGCTCCCGGCACAATATGCGGAACGAGACGTCAGTGACGTCTTCCATCGGCGCCAGCAGCAGCGGCCTTTCGCCCAGATCCAGATTACCTATTGTCATTTCGGTGCAAAAATACTAAATTTGTAGATATGGAAAATCTTTTTGCCCAAAGGCTCGAGAATCTGCGTGGAATGATGCGCAGCCACGGTTGGGATGCCGTTATCTTCACCGGCTCCGACCCTCATAACAGCGAATATCCGGCCGAACGCTGGAAGCAGGTGCGCTGGCTGACCGGCTTCACTGGCGAATGCGGCGACGTGGTGGTGACCCTCGACCACGCCGGACTGTGGACCGACACCAGGTACTTCATCCAGGCAGGTACGCAGCTTGCCGGCACCGGGGTCGAACTGCACAAGATGCGCGTTCCCGGGCAGGTGTCTATCCCCGATTGGCTGCCCCTCAAGTTCGATGGCGGGAATGAGGTGTTCATCGCCGTGGACGGCCTTTGCATAGGAGCCGGAATGGTCAGGGAGATAATAGACAAACTGGCTGCGGCGGGGGTGCAGTGCAATGTGGTGAGCGTGCCCGACCTGCTGTCGGCCCTGTGGACCGACAGGCCGTCCGTCCCCCAGACTCCGATA
This sequence comes from uncultured Bacteroidales bacterium, assembly GCA_900320385.1. Classification (GTDB taxonomy): domain Bacteria; phylum Bacteroidota; class Bacteroidia; order Bacteroidales; family UBA932; genus Cryptobacteroides. Next base: position 14,040 of record ONSD01000100.1, on the reverse strand, counting down.
TTCACCGTTGATCCCGGCGAAGACAGGCAGTCCAAGATCGCACGCCTCCGCGGGTGGATGGGGGAGAAGGGTGCCGACTGGTGCCTGGTCTCCGCCCTCGACGAGATAGCGTGGCTGCTGAACGCAAGGGCTTCTGACATCGAATATAATCCTCTGGTGATTTCCTGGCTGCTGGTGGGCCGCGAAAGCGTGGACTGGTTCGTGCTCAAGGATGATATCGACGACGGAATCAGCGAGAAGGCTTTCGACGAAGTAGGTGCGGACGGAGTCGAACTCCATCCCTATGCCGATATCGAAGAGGCGCTTATGGACCTCGACGGCACGGTGGCCCTCGATTCCGGCAGGCTCAACTGGCATCTGTACAACATATCGGCCAAGGGCTCCATCCTCGACTGCCAGAACCCTGTCGCCTGGTGGAAGGCGGTCAAGAATCCCACAGAGATTGCCGGCATGCGGGCCGCCCATGTACAGGACGGCGTGGCAATGGAAAAGTTCATCTGGTGGCTGGAGAAATGCATGGAGAACGAAAAGCGCATAAGCGAATGGGACGCAGCGGTCAAGCTCGGCCAGCTCCGTGCAGAAATACCGGAATACAGGGGAGACAGTTTCGAAACGATATGCGCATACGGTCCCGGCGCCGCACTGCCGCACTACATCACTCCGAGCGTCGACGCTCCTGTCCTCGAACCCCACGGGCTCTTCCTCTGCGATTCGGGTGGACAATACTGCGGCGAACGCTTCTGCGGCACGACCGACATCACCCGCACGACCCCACTGGGCCCTTGCACGCCACTGGAAATGGAAGACTATACCCTGGTCCTCAAGAGCCACATCGACCTGGCAATGGCCGTCTTCCCGAAGGATATGGCCACATGCCGCCTGGACGCCTTCGCCCACATGCCGCTCTGGCGAAGCAAGCGTGACTTCGGCCACGGCACCGGTCACGGGGTCGGTTACTTCCTGGGAGTGCATGAAGCCCCGCCGGATTTCCGGCAGAATATGGACGGAAGACCGCTGAAGGCGGGCCTTATCCACTCCGATGAGCCCGGCATATACCGCGAAGGCATGCACGGAGTGCGTCACGAGAGCCTGCTCCTGTGCAAGGACGCCGGCACCAACGAATTCGGCAGCTGGCTCTGTTACGAGAACATAACCCTTTGCCACATAGATACTTCCATAGTGGTGAAAGAGCTTATGTCGGCTGATGAGCTCGCGTGGCTGAACGCGTACAACGCCCACGTCTATGCGGTCCTGGCCCCGCTGCTGCCTGCCCAGGTGGCGGAATGGCTGCGAACCAAGACCGAGGCTATTCAGTAAAGGATTACCTGCCGCAACGCTCCCTGTCGCTTCGCGACCCTACCCGGGTAAATGGTCGCTTATGCGGCAGGTAATCCTTTAGGAAAAATAATCCGAAAAACTATTCCGCTGTACGGAGGGCGTCGAGAGCGGCGCCCAGGCACTGCAGTTCCTCTTCCGATTCGAATACCGCCTTTATGGGGAAGTAGAACATGCGGGTCCTGACCTCTTCGGGCACGTCCTTGCAGTCATGCAGGCGTACTGAATCCTTTTCGGTGGTGGCGAGCAGCGATGTGCGGTAGTGCCTTGCAGATGAGAGGATGGCAGATATGTCGGCCAAGCCGTATTTGTGATGGTCGGGGAAGGAAAGCCCGGGATTCAGTTTATAGGTGTCGCTCAGCCAGGCCTTGAACGGGGTGTCGTTGGCTATCCCTGTCACGGGAACGACTTTCTGGGCGTAGCAATAACGCGCATCTGCACCCTCGAATACGGCCTCGGGGTGGCAGTACTCCACATGGGAGAACAGCAGCTTGATTTCCTTTCCCGGTTTCTTCCGGGTGCCGGGAGTGCGTGCGGTACAAGCCGATGCATCATAGTCCTTGAGCCGCAGTTTCCCGGCGTACATGGCCTTTTCGGCGGCATCCATGCCGGCAGGGCACTTGGACACTATGATGATATCGGCATCGAAAATCCTTTTGGGCAGGTCCCTGAGCTTGCCGAAGGGCAGGAGCCTGTCCTGGAAGACGGGACGCGAATAGTCTACCAGAACTATATTCAGCGACGCGTGAAGCCTGTTGTACTGGAAGGCGTCGTCGAGGACTATGAGCTGTACTCCGTCCTTTGCCATGTTCGATGCACCGCGCACGCGTTTCTTGTCCACCGCTACGGTTACCGCCGGGAACTTCCGCTTTATCTGAAGGGGTTCATCACCCGAGAACGAAGCGGAGCTGCCCCGTTCCACCACCTGGTAACCCCTGCTCTTGCGCTTATATCCGCGCGAGAGCATCCCAAGCTGGCAGTTGCCCCAGAAGTCGCTGCGCTGGAGCAAGTCGAGTATGAGTTCGGTATGGGGGGTCTTGCCTGTGCCGCCGACACTTACGTTGCCGACGCATACAGTAGGTACACAAGCACCCGGAGCACGGCGCCAGCATCTGGCCCGTGCCTTGAGTATTAGCCTGTGGATAAGCAATTTAAACGGTGAGGATTTCCTTCTCCTTGGCGGAGACGAGTTCGTCGATGCTCTTGATATTCCTGTCGGTCACCTTCTGTACCTCTTCCTCGGCCTCCTTCTCGGTATCCTCGCTCATGCCTTCGTTCTTCTGTGCCTTCTTGAGAAGGTCGATGCCCTCGCGGCGGGCGTTGCGAACCACTACCTTGGCGTTTTCGCCTGCGGCCTTGGCCTTCTTAACGAGGTCCTTGCGCCTTTCCTCGGTGAGGGCGGGCACCGTGCAGCGGATGATCTCGCCGTTGTTCTGGGGGGTGAATCCCAGGTTGGCGTCGATTATTGCCTTTTCGATGACCTTGATCATGCTCCTGTCCCACGGCTGTATCGCCAGGGTCTTGGCGTCGGGAGCGGTGACCGATGCCATCTGGGGTATCGGGGTCATGGTGCCGTAGTAGCTTGCGACCACGTTGTTGAAGATGGAAGGATTGGCCTTTCCGAGACGGTAGTTCTTGAGGTCTTCTTCCAGGAACATGACGGCTTCCTGCATCTTGCTGTCGGTGCCGTCCAGGATTTCTTTAGCTCTTGCGTCTAACATATGGTTGCCTTTTTTGTCTTTTTAAGCGTGGACTATGGTCCCGAGTTTCTCGCCTTCGAGCAGGCGGAGCAGCGAACCGGTGCGGTTGATGTCGAACACCACGATAGGCACCGGGCCCTGCTCGCAGAGGGCGAAGGCTGTCTGGTCCATCACGTTCAGATGGTTCACCAGGCACTCATGGAAAGTTATGGAGTCATACTTCACGGCATCGGGATCCTTCTCGGGATCGGCGCTGTACACGCCGTCGACGCGGGTGCCTTTGAGCAGGGCGTCGGCTCCGATCTCGAGGGCCCGCAGGGCCGCACCGCTGTCGGTGGAGAAGAATGGGTTGCCGGTACCGCCCGCTATCAGGCTCACGCCGCCTTCTTCGAGCACTTTCACCGCTGATTCGCGAACATAACCCTTTGCGATCGGTTCCATGGGGGTGGCGGTGAACACTTCAGCATTGATGCCTTCACTGCGCAGGGCGCTGGCGAGAGCGAGGGAATTGATGACGGTGGCCAGCATGCCCATCCTGTCACCGGTTACCCTGTCGTATCCCTTGCCTATGCCCTGGATGCCGCGGAATATGTTGCCGCCGCCGTTAACTATGGCTATCTGGTGGCCTTTGCGGACCGCAGCCGATATTTCGGCAGCGAATTTCTTGAGGCTGCCTTCATCTATACCCTTGCCGTCGGGGCCGCCCATGCTTTCGCCGCTGAGCTTCAAAAGTACTCTCTTGTACATGATGTGTCGGTAATTTGGAGAACAAAAATATCGGAAAATTCGCAAACTTGCAAGAATTAGGTTATATTTGCAGTCACGAAACGAATTAAAACCATCCCAGATGTCCTTTTTAACCAGTTCCATAGGCAAGAAATTCATCCAGTCGGTGAGCGGTGCCTTCCTTATCATTTTCCTCCTCCTTCACGGAACAATCAACCTTTTTTCGGTAATCGACAGTTTCACGGGCAAGTTCGGCGCTCCCGACGGCCTGTACCAGAAGGGATGTGATTTCATGTCACTGCCCATCATCAAGATCATGGTTCCGGTGCTTGCACTCGGTTTCCTCGTACATATCGCCTACGGCTGCTGGCTCACCTGGGGCAACGTAAAGTCCCGCGGCGGCTGGAAGCGTTATGAGGTAGCCTCCAAGGCTGCCACCGATTCCTGGTCGGCAAAGAACATGTTCGTCCTCGGCATCGTCGTCCTCGGCCTCCTGCTAACGCATCTTACCCACTTCTGGGCCCACATGCAGCTTCAGGAATTCCTCGGAAGCGAAGCTGAGAATCCCTACATGCTCCTCACCACCACATTCGGTAATCCCTGGCTGCTGGCCCTGTACATCATTTGGTTCGTGGCCATCTTCCTGCACCTCTCGCATGGCTTCTGGAGCATGTTCCAGACCGTGGGCTGGGATGGCAAGAACTGGTTCAAGCGCCTCAAGGTCATCGGTGTCATAGTGGCCGCCCTCATTTTCCTGGGTTTTGCCGCATGTGCTGTAAATGCCTTCATTCAGGCCAACTTCCTCGCTTAGTTTTTGATATTTACCAAATATTTTATACCTTTGCGGTCCCTATTTTGTGTAGGGATCGCAATTTTTAATGTATAACTAATTAAAGATCAAGACAGTGGACACACTTAGCTACAAAACAGTATCCTTGAACAAGGCAACTGTAGACAAGCAGTGGGTGGTCATTGATGCGACGGATCTCGCTCTTGGTCGTCTTGCCTCCAGGGTTTCTCTCATCCTCCGCGGAAAGAACAAGCCCGGCTTCACCCCCAACGTGGATTGCGGCGACAACGTCATCGTAATCAATGCTGACAAGGTGGCTCTCAAAGGCAACAAGATGACCGACCGCGTGTACACACGCTACACCGGATATCCGGGAGGACAGCGTTTCACCACTCCCAAGGAGATCCTGAGCTCTACCCATCCCGAAAGGCTTGTGGAGATGGCAGTAAGGGGTATGCTTCCCAAGACCCGTCTGGGCAGCAAGATCTTCGGCAACCTGCATGTTTACGCAGGTCCGGAGCATCCGCACCAGGCACAGAACCCCAAGGAAATCAAGTTAAACGAAATTTAAACAGAGCAAATGGAACAGACACACGCCCTTGGAAGACGTAAAGCAGCTGTAGCTCGCGTTTATCTCTCAGCAGGAAAAGGCAACGTTACGATCAACGGCCGCACCCTCGAAGACTACTTCAAGGAAGATGCCCTCCGTTACATCGTTAACCAGCCTTTCTCGGTGACTTCCACCGAAGGCCAGTTCGACGCCAAGATCACCATCGACGGCGGCGGCATCAAAGGCCAGGCGGAGGCTATCAGGCTCGGCATCGCCCGCGCCCTCTGCGAGATCGACAAGGAAGCATACCGCCCCACGCTCAAGGCCGCCGGTTTCCTCACCCGCGACGCACGCGAGGTCGAGCGCAAGAAACCCGGACAGCCCGGTGCACGCAGGCGCTTCCAGTTCAGCAAACGTTAATTATTATTGCTGTTTTACAAAAAAGCACAGTATATGGTTTAAACCGTCCATCAGGATAGTTGCCATACTGCGGAAAAGGCGGAAGACCGGAGAAGCTCCGCTACTTCCCCTTGAAGAAAAGAGACCCGGCAATCCGGGACAAAAACAAAAAACAAACAAACAGAAATGTCACGCACAAATTTCCAAGAACTGCTTGATGCAGGCGCTCACTTCGGACATCTCGCCCGCAAGTGGAACCCCAAGATGGCTCCGTACATTTTCGACCAGAAGAACGGAATCCACATCATCGACCTGCACAAGACCGTCGTCAAGATAGATGAGGCGGCGGACGAAATGAAGATGCTCGCCAAGTCCGGCCGCAAGATTCTTTTCGTAGCCACCAAAAAACAGGCAAAGGACATCATCGCCGCCAAGGCTGCTGAGGTCGGAATGCCTTATGTAACCGAACGTTGGGCGGGCGGTATGCTCACCAACTTCCCCACCATCCGCAAGGCCGTCAAGAAGATGAGCACCATCGACAAGATGCACGAAGACGGCACTTTCGACAAACTCGCAAAGCGTGAGCGCCTCCAGATCACCCGCCAGAGGGAGAAACTCGAACTGAACCTCGGTTCCATCAGGGACATGAGCCGTCTGCCCGCCGCCATCTTCGTGGTCGACGTACAGAAAGAGGCCAATGCCGTTAAGGAAGCCAATCGTCTTAATATCCCGGTATTCGCAATGGTTGATACATGTTGCGATCCCACCCCGATTGATTATGTGATTCCGGCAAACGACGATGCCGCAAAGTCCATCGAGTGTGTACTCGGAGCCCTTTGCGCCGCTATCCAGGAAGGCCTCGAAGAGCGTAAGCTCGAGAAGGACAAGGAAGTCGCTCCCGAAGAGGAAGAAGAGCAGGTAGCTGCCACCAGGAACATCCGTCGCCGCAGGGGAGACAAGGCCGCCAAGGCCGAAGACGCCCCCAAGGCTGAAGAAGCTCCCAAGGCCGAAGCTGAAGCTCCCGCAGCAGAGTAAGAAAGTTTAACCGTAAACCGAAAATTGTCATGGCTAATATCACAGCAGCAGATGTAATGAAGCTCCGCAAGATGACTTCGGCCGGCATGATGGATTGCAAGAAGGCCCTCATCGAGGCCGACGGCGACTTCCAGAAGGCTGTCGACATCATCCGCGAAAAAGGCAAGCTCGTCGCCGCCAAGCGCGCCGACCGCGAAACCTCCGAGGGTGCCGTTGAATCCCGCATCGAAGGCGGCCGCGCCGTCCTCGTAGCACTTGGTTGCGAAACCGATTTCGTAGCCCGCACCGAAGGCTTCCGTGGTCTGGCGAGCAGCATCGCCGACCTGGCCATCAAGGAGTTCCCCGCTGATGCAGAAGCTCTCAAGGCCTGCACCCTTCCTTCCGGCGACACCGTAGCCAAGGAGATCGAGGTCTACACCGGCAAGACCGGTGAGAAGCTCTCCCTTGTTTATTACAGCAAGATCGAGGCTCCCTATCTCTATACCTATATCCACAAGCTCACCGGCAAGCTCGGCGCCATCGTCGGCTTCAACAAGGAGATCCCCGAGAATCTTGCAAAGGGTATCGCCATGCAGGTGGCTTCCATGAACCCCGTGTCCATCTCCCCGGAGACCACTCCCCAGGAAGTACTCGACAACGAGTTCAAGGTGGCTGTAGAGAAGACCAAGGCCGAACTCGTACAGAAGGCAGTTGACGCCGCCCTCAACAAGGTCGGCATCAACCCCGCCCACGTCGACAGCGAGGCTCACATCGAGTCCAACACCGCCAAGGGCTGGCTCACCCCCGCACAGGCCGACCAGGCACGCGAGATCATCAAGACCGTAGGTGAGCAGAAGGCCGCCAGCCTCCCCGCCCAGATGGTCGAGAACATCGCCAAGGGCCGCGTCCAGAAGTTCCTCAAGGAGAGCACCCTCTCCGAGCAGGAGTATCAGATGGCCGACGACAAGATCAGCGTCAAGGAAGCCCTCGCCAAGGCAGACAAGGAAGCCAGGGTAGTGGATTTCAAGCGCATCAGCCTCAGCGACTAAATGTTTTCCATATTTTGAGGAACCCGGTCATTTTGGCCGGGTTTTTTGTATCTTTGCATCCGCAAAAATGAAAGAGATCGATTATCATTACTCCATACCGGTCCAGATCCGCTGGAAAGACTGGGACCGCTTCTGCCATATCAACAACGCGACCTATTTTGAATTCTTCGATACGGGCAAGATAAACTATTTCGAGAAGGTATGCCCGCAGGTCGACTGGAGCAAGTGCGCAGTGATGATGGTGCACGACGAAACCGATTTCGTATCGCAGATAAAGGAATTCAACAACATTTCGGTGCGCACGGCCGTGGTGCACATCGGCCACAAGAGCATCACCCTCTGCCAGGAGATATACAATCACCGCAAACAGGAGGTCAAGGCGCGCTGCCTTTCGGTAATGGTCTATTTCAACAGCATCACCCAGACCTCGGAGCCTGTCCCGGAATCGTGGGTGGAGGCTATCCGCAGCTTCGAGGGCGACAATCTGCAATAAGGAGGTACCCCTTTCCTTTTAATATCTTACGGTATCCTGCGTCTATAATGCAGGATATTCTGCTGCTGCAGGTATTTTATTTGCAAATAAGTGTGATTTAATTTGCAAATAAAGAATTTTTGTCTACCTTTGCAGTGTACTAATAAACTAATACAGTACAAATATGGCTCTGATCGAACTCAAAGACGTAAACAAGACATACTTCGGAGCGCAGCCCCTCCACGTGCTCAAAGGCATCAACCTCGATATTGAGAGGGGAGAGTTCGTGTCCATTATGGGCGCGTCCGGTTCCGGCAAGAGTACCCTGCTCAACATACTCGGCATCCTGGACAATTACGATACGGGAGAATACCGGCTCGACGGAAAGCTCATCTGGAACCTGACCGAATCGCAGGCCGCGGATTACCGCAACCGCATGATAGGTTTCATCTTCCAGTCCTACAACCTGATAGGCTTCAAGACCGCGGTCGAGAACGTGGAACTGCCTCTGTTCTATCAGGGCATAGGCCGTCATAAAAGGCACATGATGGCGATGGAATACCTCGAGAAGATGGGCCTTACCGCCTGGGCGGGCCATTTCCCGAACGAAATGTCCGGCGGACAGAAGCAGCGCGTGGCCATCGCACGGGCCCTTGTCACCCATCCCGACATCATCCTCGCCGACGAACCCACTGGCGCACTGGATTCCAGGACCAGCGTTGAGATAATGGACCTCCTGGGCCGGCTGAACCGCGAAGACAAAATGACCATAATAGTGGTCACCCACGAGAGCGGTGTCGCCAATGCCGCCGATAAGATCATACACATCAGCGACGGTGTGATCGGTTCGGTCGAGGAAAACCGCCAGCACGATTCCGCCCACTTCGGTGAGGGAGGCATCATTAAATAGGATAATATGCGCGACAGCCTGAAAGAAATATGGACCACCCTGAGCCACAACAAGTTGAGGACTTCCCTCACTGGTTTTGCCGTGGCGTGGGGGATCTTCATGCTCATAGCGCTGCTGGGGGCTGGGAACGGACTGCTGCACGCCCTGCTGTCCAATATGAGCGAGGTCGAAACCAACTCGATGGAGGTGTGGCCGGGCCGCATGACCAAGTCGTACGGCGGCCTGAAGGAAGGTACTTGGCTCTCCTTCGACATGAAGGATGTGGAGTTGCTCCGCAGCGCCGCCTTTTCCGATGTGATCGACATCGTGAGCCCGCAGACCTCCACCTCCGCTACGGTTACCTACGGCAGGGAACATGTCTCTTCAAACATCAACGGTTTTACATCGGAGCGGAAGACCATAGACAACATCCGTATGGAATACGGCCGCTTCATCAACCAGGATGACGAGAAAGAGCGCAGCAAGGTGCTTGTGGTAGGCTCGCGCATGGCCATCAACCTGCTTGGAGGTGATGAGACGAACTATCGTCGCATCATAGGCCGCAACGTTATCGTCAACGGCTTGTCTTTCAAGGTAGTGGGTATCTTCCATACCGACGAGAGCTATGATTTCAACGACAGTTATGCTCCCTTCGAGGTGGTGCGCATGCTTCGCGGCGGCGACGACCATATCGACGGGATAACCTTCACCTTCCATGGTATCAGGACCGAAAAACAGAATGACAGGTTCGAAGCGCGGCTCAAGAAAGCCATAGCCGTGACTCACTTTGCGGCTCCCGACGATTCGGGAGTGGCCTATGTCTGGAGCCGTTTCACGAACAACATGCAGATGAACAAGGCCATGAGGTACGTACGGATAGCCCTGTGGATCCTGGGCATCTTCACCCTTGTGAGCGGCATCGTTGGCGTAAGCAACATCATGCTCATCAGCGTGAAGGAACGCACCCACGAGTTCGGCATACGGAAGGCCATAGGAGCCAAGCCTTGGGGAATACTCAAACTGATAATAGGGGAGAGCGTCGCCATTACCGCCTTGTTCGGCTACGTAGGCATGGTGTGCGGACTGCTGGCCTGCCAGATAATGGACAAGACCCTCGCAAGCAAGCCCACCGACCTCGGATTCATCCAGATGTATATCTTCAAAGACCCCTCGGTGGGCCTGGACGTAGCCATGGAGGCTACCCTGCTGCTCATAGTGGCGGGTACCATAGCCGGCCTCGTCCCTGCCTGGAAGGCATCTAAAGTCAAACCCATAGAAGCCCTGCGCGATGAATAGGTGGTTCGACATAGATTATCTCAAAGAGTTGCTGGACACACTCACCCGCAACCGAAGCCGTACCATACTCACGGGATTCGGCGTGTTCTGGGGCGTGTTCATGCTGCTGGCCCTTACCGGAGGCGCCCACGGTCTCAAGGAACTGCTCGCAGCCAATTTCGAGGGCTTCGCCAGCAACTCCGGCTTCATCGTTGCCGACCAGACCTCCAAGGCCTACGGGGGCTACCAGCGCGGACGCACCTGGACCATGGACCTCTCGGACATTGAAGCGATAAGGGCCCAGGTGCCCGAAGCCGACATCGTTGCCCCGGTAGCCGCCAAATGGAGTGCTACGGCCCTGAAGGGGGAGCAGACATACTCCGCAAGCGTGAAGGGAGTCACTCCGCCTTATTATGACATCGAGAGCCCAAAGCTGAAGTACGGCAGGAAGCTCAATGAAATGGACGAACATTCCAAGAACAAGGTTTGCGTCATCGGAAAGCGGGTTTACGACAATCTCTTCCCGGAGGGAGGCAATCCGTGCGGACAGTTCATACGGGTTGACGGAGTGGAATACCTCATAGTGGGAATGGACATATCCGCCGGCAATATCAGCATAGGAGCGTCCGCCGACCGGACCGTGAACATACCGTTCAGCGTGTTCGCAGGCGTCTATGGCCGGGGGGATGAAGTGGAACTGATAGGCATTACGGCCAAACCCGGCGCGAAGGTGAAGGACGCCCTCGAAAAGGCCAGGCTGGTACTGGCCCGGCGCCACACCCTTTCCCCCGACGACAAGCAGGCGGTGGAAAGCTTCAATGCCGAAGCCATCTTCACGCTCATGGACAACCTCCTGCGCGGCGTGGACATACTTATACTTCTCGTAGGTCTCGGGACCATACTTGCCGGCGCCATCGGCGTATCCAACATCATGATGGTGACGGTAAAGGAGCGTACTACCGAGATAGGCATACGCCGCGCCATAGGCGCGACTCCCAGGATGATACTCGGGCAGATCATGCACGAGAGCATGATACTTACCGTCGGGGCCGGCCTGCTGGGGCTTGTGTTCTCGGTGCTGGTCCTGTCAGGCGCCGAACTGGCCGCCACCAAGGACGGGGTGCTCACAGCCCACTTCCAGATAGGTTTCTGGGCCGCGGTGGCCTCCGTTGCGGGACTTGCCGCCCTGGGCGTACTCGCCGGGCTGGCCCCGGCGATGAGGGCCATGAGGATAAAGCCCGTGGATGCAATGAGGGATGAATAATAATGGATAAAAGATATGAAAAAGTTTTTCAAGTACTTTGCAATCGCACTTATAGGTCTTGTTTTCGTAGGGACCTTTGTCTACCTGTACCGCAAATCCAGGCCCAAGGAGGCCAGATATGAGGTCCTGACGCCCGCGGTCAAGACTATTGAAAGGTCGACGGTCATCGCCGGCAAGATAGTGCCGCGCGACGAGGTGAACATCAAGCCGCAGATATCCGGCATCATCTCCAATATATACAAGGAAGCCGGCCAGCATGTGCAGGAGGGTGAGGTCATCGCCAAGGTTAAGGTGATCCCCGATATGGGTTCACTCAGTGCGGCCGAAAGCCGCGTACGCCTTGCCGAAATCAACCTGAAGCAGGCCCAGACCAACTATGACCGTGAGAAAGCCCTCTTCGAGAAGGCGCTTGTGAGTGCGGAACAGTTCGACCAGGTGTCGCAGGCCCTTTCCCAGGCCAGGGAGGAACGTGCATCTGCCCAGGAATCGCTCGAAGTGGTGCGGGACGGAGTTTCGCGCAGCAACGCCAGCTCCAGTTCCACCCTCATCCGTTCCACTATCTCCGGTCTCATCCTGGACGTTCCGGTGAAGGTGGGTAACTCGGTGATCCTGAGCAATACCTTCAACGACGGTACGACCATAGCCACCGTAGCCAACATGAACGACCTCATCTTCGACGGCAATATCGACGAGACCGAAGTGGGCCGTATCGCCGAGGGGATGCCCACCACGATCACCATCGGTGCGCTGCAGGACCTTTCTTTCGATGCGGTGCTGGAATACATCTCGCCCAAGGCCACCGAAAACAACGGCACCAACCAGTTCGAGGTCAAAGCTGCGGTGAAGGTGCCTGAAGGGGTGAACATCCGTTCGGGCTACAGCGCCAATGCGGAGATCATCCTCCAGAGGGCAAAAGACGTGCTTTCGGTGCCTGAGAGTGCGATAGTGTTCGAAGGCGACTCCACCTTCGTGTATGTAGGCAGCGACGGCAAGTACGAAAAACGGGCGGTGACTACCGGCGTCGCCGACGGAGTGGACATTGAGATAAAGGACGGACTCTCCGCCGGCGAGAAGGTCCGCGGTAACCAGATATTCGAGGAGAAATGACGATGAAAAGGATTCTGACGGCACTTTGCATGCTGGCCGCCCTTCCTTTGGCCGCACAGCAGTACTCAGGGCCCTGGAGCCTGCAGGATTGCATACGCTATGCCCTGGAGCACAGTATAAGCGTGAAGCAGCAGGCTATCGCCGCCGAGCAGGCGGCCATAGAGGTGGAGACTGCGCAGTGGGCGCGCGTACCCGGACTCAGCGGTTCCGCTTCGCAGAACTATTCTTTCGGACGCGGTCTTTCGGCCGACAATACCTACGTCAACACCAATACTGCCAGTACCGGCTTCGACCTTGGCACTTCGCTGAACATTTTTTCCGGATTCCGCCAGACCGAAACCATCAGGCTCCGCAAGCTTGACCTCGAAACGGCGAACGCCAACCTCGAAAGGGCCCGCAACGACATCTCGGTCGCAGTGGCCCGGGCCTACGTACAGGTGCTTTACGATATGGAGATACTGGGTGTGGCGCAGCGGCAGATAGAAATAGATTCCCTGCAGGTGGAAAGGCTTGCCGAGATGCTCCGCAACGGCAAGGCCTCCGCGGTGGAACTCTCCCAGCAGAAAGCCGCCCTCGAACAGGGACGCTATACCCTTACGCAGGCGCAGAACTCCCTTTCACTCGACATCCTCTCGCTCACCCAGCTTCTGGAACTGCCCTCACCCGAAGGTTTTACCGTGGCCGTCCCTTCAAGCGAACTGCGCATGCAACTCCTGGAGAATCCGGACGACATATATGCCGAGGCGGTGGAAACCAGGCCGGAGATACGTGCTGAACAGTTGAGGCTGCAGGGTTTCGATTCGCAGATCCGCCTCGCCAAGAGCGCCCTGTACCCGTCGCTGTCTCTCTCCGGCGGCGTAGGGAGCAATTATTACAGGACCGACGGCTACGATTTCCAGCCTTTCCGCGAGCAGATACGCAATAATTTCAGCCAGTTCGTAGGGCTGTCGCTGAACGTGCCGATCTTCAACAAGTTCGCCACGCGGGGCAGCATCCGTTCGGCGCAGCTTGGACGCGAAGCCCAGGCGCTTACCCTCCAGAATGCCAAGAACTCCCTGTACAAGGAGATACAGCAGGCTTATTACAATGCCGTTGCCGCGCGCAGCCGCTACTACAGCTCCTCCAAGGCAGCAGAGGCGGCCGATGAGTCCTTCGCCTTGGTGCAGGCAAAGTACGAGGCGGGCAAGGCCTCGATAACCGAATTCAACGAGAGCAAGAACGCCGCCCTCAAGAGCGGCTCCGACCTTGCACAGGCCCGCTACGAATGGCTCTTCCAGCTCAAGCTGCTGGAATTCTACAAGGGAGTGGGCTTCTAGGAGTTCATTCGCCGGATTCCATCAGGTTCCTATGTGCTTTCGAGAACCTGCTCATGTTGCTGTCACGACGCAGAAATCCCCATTCATATAATCGGGCGGCTTCTTTTACGTCGCGCTGGACGCCGAAACCATTTTCGTAACATACAGCCAGATT
>ONSD01000101.1 GCA_900320385.1 uncultured Bacteroidales bacterium | reverse complement strand
CGGCCGTGAAGTCATCCTCGAACAGAATGACTTCGCCCCGCTTGAAGTCGGTCGATGTGGCCGCTTGGGGATTATCCGTGCCCACGGCGGGAGCGGTCTCCTCCCCGTCGGCCTTTTTGTCTTTCTTATCCTTTTTCTTGCCGTCGAGGATGTCGTTCACACCCTTTTCGATCTTGTTGCCGATATTGTTCTCCACGGCCTGCTTGGCACGTTCGCCGAGGCGGCCGATAATGCTCTGGGCAGAGGCGTAGCCGCCGACAAGTGCCAGGAGCGCTGCAGTGAGAATGTACTTTTTCATAGCTGACATTTCTATTTTCGTATTATAATCCAAGCAAATTTCACCATTCCGATGCGCAAAAACACCACCCAAAAGGGTGGAAATCGGGGGTGGCTACCCATTTCCACCCGCCCATCGCCGCTTTTTTCCTACCTTTGCTTCCATGAGATATCTCGCCATCACGCTCGCGCTGCTTGCAGGAACCTTGCTCCAGGCAGGCGCCTACAATGACCATCGTGGCCATAACCTTGACTCCCTGGAGCGGGCCGTCGCCCCATGGACGCCCGATGCCGTCGACGCGGCTGCGGAGGAGGAACTCGTCAAGCTGAACCTGGCCTACAGGGAACTGATGCTGGGCTATGAGGTAATCAACGGCGAGAAGGCGGTCTTTTACGCCCGGAAGGCGTTGTCGATCAGCAGACGGAAGGGCTGGGCCGAAGCCACGGGCGATGCCGCGCGGCACATCGGACAGTACTTCTATGCGCAGGAGCAATACGACAGCGCGATGGTGTGGTTCCAGGAATCCCTCGCCTGCGTGGAGAAGATGGCTGCCGGAGCGACATCCCCGACTCATCCGGAGGGTTACGCCGAGCTGGACGTCGACGACAGCCGGTCCTCACTCTATGGCGCCATCGGCAATCTGTACAATATGATGGGGGATATCCCGGCGGCAATGGACTACTATGGGAAGGCGGGCGAGATTTTCGACAGACACGGCTGGAACGAGAGCAATTCAGTCCTCTACTACAATATCGGCGAGACCTGGGTGGATGAAAAGGACTACGCCAAGGCACTCACCGCTTATGGAAAATCACTGGATTATGCCCGGACCTCCGGCGATTCCCTGCTGGTGGCGAACGCCCTGAAGGGCTTGGGCGGGTTGTATCTGGACAGGGGCAAGACCTGGAAAGCGCTCCGCTGCCTGCAGGAAGCGGACAAGTATTACTCCCTGCACGACGACCAGGAGTTCCGCTTCCGTATGGAGAACCTCGACTTCATGAGCCAAGTGCTCCGGGCGCAGAAAAAAGCTTTGATGGCCTGGCTGGCCGTCCTGGGGGCCTTGGTCATTCTCGCGGGAGCCATGGCCGTCATCCTGAGGCGGCTGAACCGCATCCGGAAGGAACAGGCCGAAGCGGCGGCAGTCATAGACGAGACGCTTGAGGATCTCCGCAGCGCGCCTTTAGGGAAAAGCCCGGCGCTCACCGAGCGCGAACGTCAGGTCCTCGCCCTCATCGCCGGGGGCAAAACCAACGTACAAATAGCCGAGACCCTCTTCCTGAGTCCCGAAACTATCAAATGGTACCGGAAAAAACTCCTGGCGAAATTCGATGTCCCCAGTTCCGCCGCTCTGGTTTCAAAGGCGAAGGACCTGGGGCTTGTCTAGAAAACAAAAAGTTCATCAATACCCCTGGTTCTGCCGGGTATTCGGATTCAGGGCGAGATACTCCGAGGGAATAGGGAAAAAGGCTGCTGATGAAGGAATGCCAAGCTCCTGGTCCGTCTCCTGGAAGCTGCGCCAGAATCCAAGGGAACGGCAATCCTTCAGTTCCCGTCTGAATGATTTGATTTCATTCAAAGTCAGTGTCATTACAGGATTCTTGCCGTTCCAGATGTAAAGCTGGTTCATAAAATCGATTGCGTCGACCACATGTCCCATCTGGAATCGAATCAAGGCGGAATGAAGGAGAATGTCGTCGTAAGCTGATGCCCCGGCCGGTATATAAGAACCTAGTTTGCCGGCTTGGGGAGATGTCCCCCCATCGGAAGGGAGCTGATAATGTCCGCTGCCGATGATAGTATCAAACTCTACTCTTGCATCTGCCAACCTTTGTCTATGGATGCTCAAAATCACGCCGCAGATGGCATTGATATACATATCCATGTCGCCTTCGAACACTTGGGGATTGCATCGCGATGCGGCATGTTTAACATAAAAAAGATCATCCATTACAATGTCAAGGGCTTCCTGAGGAAGTGCCTGAGGAATCTCCGCAAGGTTTTCCCGGTCACTAAGCCATAGGGGGATATTCTGCCAAAAATAGTAGAGTTCAAAGAAGCATAGTCCCCGGTAAAAGCGAAGGACAGGCGTATACTCTTCGTCCCAATCCTGATTTATAAGGGCATCCAACTGGCCGACGGCACCGTACAGTGCCGACCATAATTTGTTTACTTGTTCCGCATCTGCCGGAAGCGGCGAAGGAATCTTGCCGGAAGTGTAGTCCATGTCCGTTGAACTGGCAAGTTCAAGGGCTGACTGAGCATAGGCGCAGGCGGCGGAAACACTCGCCGGGGTAAGCTGCAGCTTTGGGGCAACCATGTATTCGGGAAGCTCAGTGGAAGGATCCTGAGAATCATCTTTGTCTTCGGAACCATTATGGTCCGACTGGATATCGCAGCTGCAGAGGATTGCTGAGATCAGGAAAATGAACAGGGATTGTTTCTTCATGGCAAGTCTTTGAAAAAAAAGAAGCCGTTTTGGGAAACGGCTTCTTTTAAGCGGAGCGGAAGGGGCTCGAACCCTCGACCTCCGGCGTGACAGGCCGGCATTCTAACCAAACTGAACTACCGCACCGTGCGGTATCGCCTGTGCCTTGTCCGGCAAAAGCGGATGCAATTATAATCATTATTTTTGAACCTGCAAGCCGTGCTGTGTTTTTTTTTCGTATCTTGCAATTGTGAAACACAAGGCGATCTGCGTCGGGGAGACGGTCCTCGACATTATTCTCAAAAACGGAGTCCCGCTCAGCGCGAATCCCGGAGGGTCCGCATTCAACAGCGCGATATCACTCGGCCGGGCGGGTGTTGATACTTACTTCATAGGGGAATGCGGCGGCGATGATACCGGAGCCATGATCGGGGACTTCCTGCGGCAGAACGGAGTGCATCAGGATTGCCTGAGGCATTATCCCGGATACAAGAGTACGGTGGCTTTGGCCTTCCTCAACGCGGCCAACGACGCCCACTATGTTTTTTACCGCGACGAACCCGCTGAACACCAGGATTTTATAATACCGGAAATGGAAACGGGGGATGTCTTGGTCTTCGGCTCGTACTTCGCCGTTGCGCCGGCCCTCCGCCCGCAGATGGAAAGGCTTCTCACCGCCGCCCGCGCTTCCGGGGCAACCATCTATTACGACGTCAACTTCCGTCCGTCGCATGCAAAGGATCTCGACTCCCTCAAGCCTGCGATAGAAAAGAACATAGCCATGTCCGATATCGTGAGGGCGAGCGCTGACGACCTGCAGACCGTTTACGGGGACCGGGACGCCAAGCCAGACTGCCGTTGCTTCATACGCACCGACGGAGCCAACGGAATCACCCTTTCGCATGATGGCAAGACCGAATCGTATCCAGTCGAACCCCTCCGGCCGGTGAGTACCATTGGGGCCGGGGACAGTTTCAACGCCGGAGTGGCATACGGGCTCCTGAAGGCAGGCATATTGAGGGAAGGCGTAAAAGCCGACATCTGGGATCCCATCATAGCCACTGCCAAGGCTTTCTCCCGCAACTGCTGCCTGAGCAAGGAAAACTATATCGCCCGGAATTTTTCAGTATCTTTGCAGGATGTCTGAAAATATCGTCATAAAGGGCGCCCGCGTCAACAATCTCAAGAACATCGACCTCGAAATCCCGAGGGGGAGGTTCGTGGTCGTTACCGGCATTTCGGGCAGCGGCAAGTCTTCGCTCGCCTTCGACACCCTTTACGCCGAAGGGCAGCGCCGTTTTGCGCAGAGCATATCTTCATACGCCAGGCAGTTCCTGGGCAGGATGAGCAAGCCGGACGTCGACCTGATCGACGGTATACCTCCGGCAGTGGCCATAGAACAGAAGGTGAGTGTGAAGAACCCGCGCAGCACCGTCGGTACCACTACCGAAATATATGACTTCCTGAGACTTGTCTATGCCCGCATAGGCAGGACCTATTCCCCAGTGAGCGGCCGCGAAGTCACTTGCGACAATGTCCGTACCGTCATGGACTGGCTCGAGGAGAAAAGGCCCGGAGTGCTGTATATACTGGCCGACATACGCTGGGACTGGAGGGACGACAAGGTGGAGCTCCTGCTCTCGCTCAAGGAACAGGGCTACTCCAGGCTTTTTGCCAACGGGGCGGCCAGCAGCATCGACGACGTGCTGAAGGGAGGCGTAGGGGCTTACCCCAAGGGGGCCATGCTCCTGATAGACCGCCTCAGGATCGAAGATCCCTCCGCCTTCGAACAGGACTCCGACCTTCGCACCCGTCTTTTGCAGAGCATAGGTGATGCTTTCGACAAAGGCAACGGGGACATGGCGGTTTGGACCGACGGGGACGGCATGAAGGGTTTCTGTTCCCGCTTCGAACTCGACGGCATGAGCTTCCAGCATCCGGACGAATATATGCTCAGCTTCAACAGTCCGCTCGGAGCCTGTCCCGTGTGCGGCGGCTTGGGGAAGATAATAGGCATAAGCGAGGACCTGGTGGTGCCGGACAAGACCAAGAGCATCTACGACGGAGCCATCGCCTGCTGGAGGGGAGACAAGATGGGCTGGTTCAAGGACCATCTCGTGCATGTGGCGAAGCGTTATGGCATAAGGGTCTTCGAACCGTACAAGAACCTCAGCGACAAGGAACTCGATACCATATGGAACGGCCGCAGCGTCCAGGGTGACGAAGACAGCATCGTGGGTATCAATGAGTTTTTCGAATGGGTGCACACCCAGCGATACAAGATACAGTACAAATTCATGGAGAACCGCTTCAGCGGCCGCACCACCTGTACCGCCTGCCGCGGCAGCCGGCTCCGTCCCGAAGCCCTCTACGTCAAAGTCGCAGGGAAGACCATCCATGAATTGCTGTCGATGACGGTAGGGCAGTTGCTGGGCTTCCTTCGCGGAATCGAGCTTCCGCAGCAGGACGCCGCTATCGTAAAAGAGCCTTTGAAAGAAATAGTCTCACGCTTGGAATATATTGAAGATGTGGGACTTGGATATCTTACACTAAATCGCAGCTTCAACACCCTGAGCGGTGGTGAAAGCCAGCGTATCAACCTCGTCACCGCGCTCGGAAGTTCGCTGGTGGGTTCCATGTATATCCTGGACGAACCTTCGATAGGCCTCCACCCCAGGGATACCGACCGACTGATAGAAGTGCTCAGGCGCCTTCGCGACCTCGGCAACACTGTCCTGGTAGTGGAACACGACGAAGAGATAATCCGCGCCGCAGACCTTCTGATCGATATGGGTCCGCTCGCCGGCGTGAACGGCGGTGAAGTCATATTCAAGGGCGCCGTGGGCCCGGACCTGCCCAGGGATGCGGTGGCCGCTTCGCTCACGCTCCAGTACATCACCGGCCAAAGGGAGCGTTACACCAGGGCGAAACGCAGCTGGAATTATTATATCGAGGTGCAGGGAGCCCAGGAACACAATCTGAAGAACATCAACGTGGCTTTCCCCCTGCGCGTCCTCACCGTAGTCACGGGCGTAAGCGGCTCAGGCAAGTCTTCGCTGGTGGGGGACATACTCTATCCCGCGCTCTGCCGCAGGCTGAACGACAGCGGCGACCCTCCGGGCATGTTCCGGGACCTCAAAGGCAACCTCGACCGTATCAACCGTGTGGAATACGTCGACCAGAACCCCATTGGCAAGAGTACGCGCAGCAACGCCGTGACCTACCTCAAGGTATACGACGAGATACGCAAGCTCCTCAGCGAGCAGCCTTATGCCAAGATGAACGGGTACGGTCCTTCGTACTTCTCCTTCAACCAGGACGGGGGGCGCTGCCCCGAGTGCCAGGGAGAGGGCGTGGTGACCATCGAAATGCAGTTCATGGCGGACGTGACCATGGTGTGTGAGTCGTGCGGCGGAAAGCGTTTCAAACCCGACATCCTCGAAGTGCGCTACCGCGGAAAGAATATCGACGACATCCTGGGGATGAGCGTCGATGAGGCGATAGCCTTCTTTTCCGAAGGCAGGGAAGAGGCTGCCAGATCAATAGCCGAGAAACTGCAACCGCTTGTGGATGTGGGGCTTGGCTATATCAAGCTGGGGCAGAGCTCAAGCACCCTCAGCGGCGGCGAAAGTCAGCGCATAAAACTTGCGTATTTCCTGTCGCTCAGCCGCAGCGGAGGGAAACGTGCCAGCGAGAGGATACTCTTCATCTTCGACGAACCCACCACCGGACTGCATTTCTACGATGTCGAAAAGCTGCTGAAGGCATTCGACGCACTGCTGGACGCAGGACACAGCGTGGTGGTGGTGGAACACAACCTCGACGTCATCCGCAATGCCGACTGGGTGATAGACCTGGGGCCCGATGCGGGTGACCGGGGCGGCGAAGTGGTCTTTGCCGGAACACCTGAAGAACTCTGTTCCAAGGGCGGCACCCATACTGCACGATACCTGCGCGACCTGCAATGAAGATAGCTTACTGCATACATTCGCTGGTGCTCCGTGGAGGCATGGAGAGGGTGCTGACGATAAAGGCCAATTACCTCGTGCAGAAGACCGGACACGAAGTCTGGATAATCACCGCCCACCAGAAGGGCCGCGCTCCGGTTTTCCCGCTCGATCCTAGAGTGCACTTCGAAGATATAGGCAGGAGCGAGCGTTTCCTTCTCTGGCCCTACAGACGCGGGCTCGACAGGATACTGTGCCGGGTGAGACCCGATATAACCATTTCGATGGGAGGGCGGGACATGCTGTGCCTGCACGCCTGCACCGACGGCAGCCGCAAGATGGCCGAGTTCCATTTCCCGCACGGGAAATATATCCTCAAGCATGGCGACAATCCGCTTTCGAGGCTGCGTACCCGCAACATGGAACGCGCCGCGGCCGGTCTGGACGCCTTCGTGGTGCTCACCGAAGCCGACCGCAATGAATGGGAAAAGACGGTGCCCCGCGTCACGAACATCTGCAATCCACTCACTTTCACGTGCGTGGAAAGCGCATCCCTCGAGGCCAAGCGCGCCGTCGCCATCGGCAGGCTGGATTCCAACAAGAATTTCGCCGACCTCATAAGCGCTTGGAAGACGGTGTCCGCGAAGCATCCGGACTGGACCCTGGACATTTTCGGTTCCGGTAAGGAAGAGTCCCGGCTGAGGGCGCAGGTGGAACGCCTGGGTCTTTCCGGAAAGGTGCGCCTTGCAGGAAGGACTTCATCCGTGAAGGAAGAACTGCTCGGCAGTTCGCTGATGGCCTTGAGTTCCCTTTTCGAGGGCCTCCCGATGGTCCTTTTGGAAGCTATGGCCTGTGGCGTGCCCGTGGTGAGTTACGATTGCCCCAAAGGCCCCCGGGAGATCGTAGAGGACGGAAAAACCGGTTTCCTTGTGCCCCTCCGCGACGTGGACGCCCTTTCCGGTATGATATGCCGCCTCATCGAGGACAAGCCTCTGAGGCTCGGCATGGGGGCTTGCGCCAAGAAGGCATCGGAAAAATACCGTATTGAAGACACTATGCAAAAATGGGAAGAACTGTGGACGCGGTTGTTACATACGTAGACGGAAGCGACCCGCAGTGGCTGAAGGAATATGCTGCTGCGGTCGGGGAGTCCTTGGAACCGAAGCGTTTCAGGGACTGGGGCCTGCTGCGCTATCTTCTTAGGGGGATAAGTACCTACATGCCTTTTGTGGAGAATGTGTATCTGGTGGTGTCCGGGGAGGGCCAGGTGCCGTCTTGGCTGTCTTCGGAAGTGAAGGTGGTGTACCACCGCGACATCATCCCGGAAAAGTTCCTGCCCGTGTTCAACAGCTGTGCCATCGAGATGTTCCTGCACCGCATACCCGGCCTCGCGGAGCGTTTCGTATATTTCAACGACGACATCATCCCCTTGATGCCCTGCAGCGAGGAAGATTTCTTCAGGGGAGACTGCCTTGCCCTGGATTTCCGCAAAGGTATATTCGCCACCAACATGTACACCCGCCAGGTGCTGAACTCGTCGAACATGGCGCGCAAGGCCCTCGGAATGCGTCCTTCGCAGGCGTGGGTGCGTCCTCCCCATAGCTGCATGCCCATGCTCCGTTCCGCCAGCGCGCAGGCATTCGACGCGGTAGGCGGCGATATCCTCTCCCGCATCTCGGCGCTCAGGGAGCCCCGGAACCTGAACCAGTACTTCTTCGTGGATTATCTGTATTATGCCGGGCGCACGGTGAAGGGGAGTCTCACGCGGAAGCATCTTTCGCTCGGTGTAAAGTCCGGCAGGTCGGTCAGATCCTTCATCCTCGCTCCCGACAGGCACATGGCATGCATAAACGATGTGTCCATGACCGAAGACCGCTTCCTGCAGCTGAGGGACGAAATCCTCGCGGCGCTTCAGGAGCGCCTTCCGGAGCGTTCGCGCTTCGAACTCTAATCCAGTCTGTATACTGTAAGGGAATGCGTTTCCCGCTTGTTCTCGGGCGGGGGCGTCATGTAGTCGCCGAATATCTGGGAAAGGAATTCGTCCCAGCCTTCCAGCGCCATGAATTCCCGTCCTTCGAAGGGGAGGACGGTGTAACGTTCGAACATCTCCATCGGGAACACCTGCCTCAGGCCTATCCAGGTGACAGAAAGCGATCCGGCCAGCGGCGTGCTGCCGTAAGGGATCTGCCTCATCATGCCGTTGCATTTGTCGAACCAGTAGTGGGGACCGTAGAGGTGAGCGTCAATCTGGGAGAACAGGGGCTGGTGGAAGTTGAAGGGGTTGAAGGGTGTGGCGCAAATGTTCATGCGGTGCACGTAATGGGCCATCTTCCTCTCGCGCCTGTAGCGGACCGCCTTGTCTTCAGCCTTTCCGTCGACAGGGAAGATGTCCAGGGTAAGGCCGAAACGGTTGCGCCGTGCGTGCTTCTCGATCGATACGGTAGCTGTGTCGTGTACCTTGGCGAAGAAGTTCACGAAGCGCTCCTTGTGCCCGTTGGTATTGTAAAGCACCCTGTAGCGGGCGTTGTCTTCCTTTCCGAAGCTGCTCACGAAACGGTCGAAATCCGGGCGCGGCATGAGCAGGTCGATGTCATCGTCCCATGGAATGAATCCTTTGTGCCTTACTGCTCCCAGGAGTGTGCCGTAAGCGAGGGAATACCGTATGCCGTTCTTCTTGCAAAAGGAATCCACTGCCGAGAGTATGTCGAGCAGGTAGGAGTGTATTTCTTCCTGACTGAGGCGTTGCATGGAGCAAAGATACTAAAAAAGCGCGATATCAAGGTCAGCCTTGATCGTTTCGGCCCTTCCGATAGGAGGCAGGAGCCGGGTGATGCACAGGCTTTCTCCCGCAACTGTGCATTCCAATACTATTTCCGGAAGTGGACAACCGGGCGCTTCCGGCCCGTCAGAGGGATAACAAAACAGTTTTATGGCCGGATATACAGTGTACATCCCTATGGGCTGCGGGATCCGGCACTCCATGATGGACGGATGCTTCACTTCGGCGGGGGAGTCGACCGTTTCCACCGGCCTGAACCCGTCGAAGCGTAGCACCTCGGCGCTTGCGTTGACTCCCGTCAGGCTGATGCGCACATTCTCCGCGAGGGGAGAGCCAGGTATGCTGTTGCTTATGCTCAGCACCTGCACTTCGCACAGCAGCGGCAGCAGATGCAGTTCGGCGGTCCCGTTCGCGGCCGACACGGCGCTCATCAGGGGGCAGTCGGGGTCCTCGTCGGCATATCGCATCTGCAGGAGTTCGGCAGAGTCGAAACTGCGCAGGGCCTCCGCATTGAGCGGCGCCGGACTATTGGCTATGGCGACGGCGATAAGGTCGCCCGACAGCCCGGGTATGGCAAGCTCCTGCGGCATGTACTCGAAGCTGCCGTGCCATTTAAGACTACGTGTCCAGGAGTGGTCGTAGATCAGCAGGTCGAGCGTTTTTACGGGCCGGACGGCAGTCAGCCTGAGGGTGAGCGTGTCCTGTGGAGGTGGAACCGCGGCAGTGTCACGGTCTTCCTTGACGGTATCCTGGAAGATTGTCTCGCCAGTGCAGGAGACCGCCGTCACGGCGGCTCCTGCAGTACCGATGGCAGCCACAAGGCCGGGCGGTAAAAGCAAGCAGGTTGACACAAACAATAATCGGGGCAGAATGCCCCCGGGCGGACGCCCGGATAGAGAAGCGCTCCGGCTCCCGGGACTGCGGCGAGTTCTTTCCATTTCTGCCGCAAAAGTATAGGCCGGGAAAGGAGTAAAACAAGGAGGTAAAAAACAAACCCCGGAAATTTTGACGTTTCCGGGGTATAAAGATTTTTCTTGAAGACTAACCGAAATTATCGAAGTGGAGATTGTTCTCCAGATCGACGCCCAGGCTGTCGAGCAGATCCTGGACGGTCTTGACCATCATGGGCGGACCGCACATGAAGTAGTGGATGTCTTCGGGCGCCTCATGCTGGTTGAGGTAGAGCCTGCCCATCTCGGGAGCCACGAAGCCTGCGCTGTACTTCACGCCCTTCTCGTCGGCGACGGGATCCGGCCTGTCGAGGGTGAGGTAGAACTTGAAGTTCGGGAAATCCCTCTCGATAGCCCAGTAGTCCTCGAGGTAGAATGCCTCGGAGAGACTGCGGGCGCCATAGAAGAAGGACACCTTGCGCTTTGTCTTGAGGGTGCGGAAGAGGTGCATGATGTGGCTGCGGAGGGGAGCCATGCCGGCGCCGCCGCCTACGAAGATGTACTCGGTTTCAATCGGGTCGTTCTCCGGGAGGAGGAAGTCGCCGAAGGGACCGCTGATGGTCACCTTGTCGCCGGGGTGCCTGGTATAGACGTAAGATGAGGCTATACCGGGATTCACCGGGAGGAGCTTGTTGCTGCCCTTGGGGGCGTTGCGGTCGAAGGGAGGAGTGGCGATACGCACGTTGAGCTTGATGATC
Source organism: uncultured Bacteroidales bacterium (assembly GCA_900320385.1). GTDB lineage: Bacteria > Bacteroidota > Bacteroidia > Bacteroidales > UBA932 > Cryptobacteroides. The sequence continues at coordinate 9,712 of ONSD01000101.1, read as the reverse complement.
TGGCCTTCGGCCGGATAGGAAGCCATGGAGTACGCGCGTACGGTGGGCTCGGGGTTGACGCACTTGAGGTCGAAGAAGCCGTAGTGCTCCCAGGTTGCCTTGTAGGGCTCGTCCACTTCGATGTCCTTGTAGTCGAAAGTGCCCTTGGGTACGTCGATCTGGATGTATTCGCCGCTCTTGAAGTCGAGGTGTTCGCCTTCGGGGATGCGTACGGTGAATTCCTTGATGAAGGACGCCACGTTGTGGTTGCTGATAACCTCGCACTCGAGTTTCTTGACGCTCAGGGTGCTTTCTGGTATCTTGATCTTCAGGTCTTCCTTTATCTTCACCTGGCAGCCCAGACGCATGCCTTCTTTGATCTGCTTGCGGTTGAACTGGCCCTTTTCGGTTTCGAGTATCTCTCCGCCGCCCTGGATCATCTGCACCTTGCACTGTCCGCAGTTGGCCTTGCCGCCGCATGCGGAAGGAAGGAAGATGCCGTGCTCGGCGAGGGTGTGCATGATGTCGCCGCCCTGCTTTACGTCGAGTACTTTCTTTCCGTCGTTGATGTCGATCTTGACGGTGCCGGAAGGAGTGATCTTGTCCTTTACGACAAGCAGGAGGATCACCAGGATAAGGGTGACCAGGACTGCGATTATGATTGCGCTTAAAATGATTCTGCTCATGACTGCGGTCCTCCTATAAAGTTATACCCATGAAGATCATGAACGCGAGGCCCATGAGTCCGACGGTGATGAATGTGATGCCTATGCCCTTGAGGGGCTTGGGCACGTTGCTGTATGCGAGTTTCTCGCGTATCGCCGCAAGCAGTACGATGGCAAGGTACCAGCCGATGCCGGAACCCAGCGCGTATACTGCGCTTTCGCCTACGTTCGCGAAATCCCTCTGCTGCATGAAGAGCGAACCGCCGAGGATGGCGCAGTTCACCGCAATCAGCGGGAGGAAGATGCCGAGAGAGGAGTAGAGCGAAGGCAGGAACCTTTCCACTATCATCTCTACCAGCTGTACGAAGGCGGCGATGACCGCTATGAACAGGATGAAGCTGAGGAAGCTGAGGTCCACGCTGGCGAACTGCGGACCGAGCCAGCTGAGGGCACCGGGCTGAAGTACGAACTTGTTGAGCAGGTAGTTCAGCGGAAGGGTGCACAGCAGCACGAAGATCACGGCAAGGCCAAGGCCGTTGGCCGTCTTGACGTTCTTGCTTACCGCCAGGTATGAGCACATACCCAGGAAGTAGGCGAAGATCATGTTGTCTACGAAGATAGACTTTACGAATAAGCTTACGTATTCCATATGGCTGTGCTTTTACTTTTCCTGAAGGTCCTTGTCGATCAGTCCGCGGTGTATCCAGATGATGCAGCCGATGAGGATGAGTGCGAACGGAGGAAGTATTACGAGGTTGTTGGGTGTGTACCACTCGGGGCTAAGGATAGTGATGCCGAAGAGTGTGCCGCTGCCGAGAAGTTCACGGAAGAAGGCCACCACGATGAGGATGAGGCCGTAGCCGAGTCCGTTGCCGAGGCCGTCGAGCAGCGAAGCGAAGGGCTTGTTGCCGAGGGCGAAGGCCTCGATGCGTCCCATGACTATACAGTTGGTGATGATGAGACCGATGTAGACCGACAGCTGCTTGTCGATGGGGAAGGTGACTTCGATGCTCTTGAGGATCTGGTCGACCAGGATCACGAGCAGCGCAACTACGACCAGCTGTACGATGATGCGGACGCGGTTCGGTATTCCCTTGCGCAGAAGGGACATCACCAGGCTGCTGAGGCCGCAGACCACCGTCACGGACAGCGCCATGACGAGCGCGCCCTTGAGGGTGACGGTTACCGCCAGCGAGGAGCAGATACCAAGCACCAGGACGGTGATGGGATTGCCCTTGAGTATAGGATTAAGGAAGGTTTCTTTAAGTGTCATAGCTTATTCCTCCTCTGCTGCTTTAGCGGCGATGATGCCGTTGAAATAAGGTTCATAGGCCTTCAGCCAATTGTTGATGGCTCCGTTAAGACCGTTGGACGTCATCGTGGCGCCTGTGATGGCGTCGATGGCGTTCTGCTGGCCCGCGGGGGCTCCACCCTTGATGATGTCGAAGCGGGGTTCCTGGCCCCAGGCTATCTTCTTGCCCACGAACTGGCTGCGGAATGCAGGGTCGTCCTTGATGCGGGCGCCGAGGCCTGCGGTTTCGGACTCATGGTCGAAATACGCGCCCTTGATGGTGCATCCGTCGGGTTCTATTGCGAGATAGCCCCAGACCGGTCCCCAGAGGCCTGCTCCGTAGCAGGGAATGACGGTGACTCCGTCCTTGAGTATGTACACTGGCAGGCCGACCGTATAACCGCCCTTGCCGGCGAGTGCGTAGTTCTGTGCCTTGAGGCCGTCTTCGAGCTCGATGTTCCCGCGGCTTACGTCCAGGTCCTTGACCTTGGCACCCTGTGCGTCGACGGTGAATGCGCGGTCGATTTCGGCTGCGTACTTGTCGAGTTTCTGCACGTTGTTCATGCCTGCGGTCTCGAATTGGGCGGCCTGGAGCATCTGGGAGATGGTCTCGGCCTTGATGTTGGCCTGCTGCGAAGGCTTGAGGAAGGTAGCCGCCGCGGCGAGTATGCCTGCCACTATCACCACGATGACCGTGGTATAGACGATTGTGTAGATGTTACCGTTTGTATTCATGGCTAGGCTGCTTTAAGGAGTTTCTTGGCCCTGCGGTTGATCCTGGAGCTCGTGACGATGTGGTCGATGAGCGGGGCGCAGGTGTTGCCCATGAGGATGGCGAGCATCATGCCTTCGGCGTAGCCCGGGTTGAAGAGGCGTACGGTGATGCAGAGCGCGCCGATGAGTATGCCGTAGATCCACTTGCCGGTTTCGGTCTGTGCGGAGGTGACGGGATCGGTGGCCATGAATACGGTACCGAATGCGAAACCGCCCACTATGAGCTGCTGCCAGCAGGGGATTGCGGTAATGCCGGCGAGGTCGCCGATGCCGCCGACGAAGAGGGCGCCGAGGACCGAACCCGCCATGATCTTCCAGCTTGCCACGCCGGTCCAGAGAAGGATGAAGGCGCCGAGAAGGATGGCGATCACCGAGGTTTCACCCACGGCACCGGGTACGGTTCCGAGGAACTGGCTCCAGACAGTGTTGCTGTACTGGGCGGCGCTGTCGAGGGCGAGGGGAGTAGCTCCGGTGAAGCCGTCGACGAGGCTTTCGCCCGCCTTGTGGGCTATCCACACTTCACTGCCGGACATTGCGCTCGGGTAGCTGAAGAACAGGAACGCCCTGGCGAGGAGGGCCGGGTTCCAGATGTTCATTCCGGTACCGCCGAACACTTCCTTGCCGAAGATTACTGCGAACGCCACTGCGAGGGCGAGCATCCAGAGAGGAGTGGTCACGGGCACGATGAGAGGGATGAGGAAACCGCTGACGAGGTAGCCCTCGTTCACTTCTTCGCCCCTCAGACCCGACGAGAAGAACTCTATGAAGAGTCCCACGACGTAGGAAACTATGTAGAGAGGCAGTACCCTGAGGAAGCCCCACCACCAGTTGCCGAGGATGTTGAGCCTGGTGTCTCCGACGGCCAGGCCGTGCTGATAACCCACGTTCCACATGCCGAAGAGGGCGGCGGGAACCAGGGCTATCACTACGAGTATCATGATGCGCTTGAGGTCGATCGAGTCGCGGACGTGCGAACCCTTGCGGGTCACTGTGCCCGGAACGTGGAGGAACGTCTCGAACGCATCTTTGGTTGCTATCCAGAATTTTTTCATACTCTTATGCCATTTCCTTGAGCATCAGGTCGATACCCTTTGCCACTATGTCCTGGATGTTGTTCTTTGAAGGATCCGTGAATTCGCAGATGGCGAGATCTTCGGGGAGGACTTCGTAGATGCCGAACTTCTCCATCTTGTCGATATCGCCGGCGAGGCAGGCCTTGATGAGGTAGAGCGGGTAGATGTCCATGGGGAGCACCTTTCCGTAGTAGCTGTCACCCATCACGAAGGCCCTGGGGCCGCCGTGAAGGTTGGTGTCCATGTCGTATTTCTTTTTGGGCAGAAGCCAGGAGAAATAGCTGCGGTCGTTGCTGAACAGGTTGAAACGCAACGGGTTGATCCAGCCGAGCAGTTCCTTCTCGGTGCCTTCGCGCAGGATGGTCACCTGGTTGTCGAAGAATCCGAGATAACCCTTCTCGCCCACGGTGCGTCCGGTGAGGATGTCGCCGCTGATTATGCGGACTCCCTCGCTGTCGCCGCCGAAATGTGAGGCGAACACGCGCATGGGGGTGCCGGGGAGGACTTCCATGTAGTTGGGCTCTATCGCGGCGGGGCCGGTCACTGCGACCTTGCGGCGCACGCAGTAGTTGCCCTTGGCGAAGAGATGGCCGATGGCGGCCAGGCCCTCCATGGAAACTGTCCATACTGTGTCACCCTTCACTATGGGGCTGATATGGCTGATCTGCACGCCTACGTTGCCGGCGGGGTGCTTGCCCTCGAATACATGGAAGGTGGCATTCTTGAGACCGGCGAACGGGGTGGTTGCGCAGTTCTTTGCATTCAGCGAGATGTGGACGCCGCCGGGTGTGAGCTTCGCGAGGGCGTCGACGCCCTTCTGGAGATCGGCCATCCTGTCGCCGAGGGTGAACTCGGGGGATGCTGCCAGGGGAGCGGTGCTGAAGGCTGAGACGAAGATGGCCTTCGGGGTTGACGCAGGATCGGCGAGGATGCCGTAGGGCCTTTGGATGATGAAGGGCCACAGGCCGGATTCAAGGAGTGCAGCCTTGATCCGGGCCGCATCGAGCCCAGAAGGATCCTTGGCACCGAAATCCAGGCATTCCTGCTTTTCATCCGCCTGGATGAGGACCGCAAGCAACTTGCGTTTCTCTCCGCGGGAAATCTCCTTGACCGTACCGCTTGCAGGTGAGGCGAAAAGAATGTCGGGATTCTTTTTGTCCGCCATTACGGGCGAGCCGCACAGTACCCTGTCGCCTTCCTTCACCAGCAGCCTGGGCGTAAAGCCCTTGAAGCAAGCGGGTTCGATGGCGACGATGTCCGGAGATGCGCTTTTGGAGAGCCGGAGCTCAGCTTCTCCCGTTACGGGAAGGTCGAGCCCCTTTTTCAAAACGATGTTCTTGGACATTGGTATAAATGGTTGTTGAAAGTTGCAATTGATTCGCGAAGATAGCCATTTTTTTCGTAATTTCGCACAGTTATGAGCGAGAAAATAAGAACCATTCTGGAGGGTTTGAATCCGGAGCAGCAGACAGCTGTCCAAACTGTGGAGGGACCGGTGCTTATTGTGGCTGGGGCGGGTTCCGGCAAGACGCGGGTGCTTACCTGCCGCGTCGCCTATCTCCTGGAGCGGGGATGCGATCCCGCCCGTATCCTGGCGCTCACTTTCACGAAGAAGGCGGCCACCGAAATGAAGGACCGCATATCCCTGCTCGTGGGCGACCGGAGGGCGCACCGGGTGGTTATGGGAACCTTCCATGCGGTTTTCGTTCGCTTCCTGCGCGAGTATGCCGAAAGCCTCGGCTATCCCAGGAATTTCACCATCTACGACACTTCCGATTCGCAGAGCGCCGTCAAGGCCTGTGTGCGCGAGTTGAAACTTGACGACAAGGTCTACAAACCGAAGGAGATACTATCCAAAATCAGTTTCGCCAAGAACGGTTTGTTCACCCCGGACGCTTACCGCAGGAATGCGGAACTGCGGATGGCGGACGAACGCTCCAGGAAACCGAAGACTGCCGAAATATTCGCTCTTTACCAGCAGAAGCTCAAGCAGAGCGGCGTGATGGACTTCGACGACATCCTGCTCAACATGAACATCCTGCTCCGCGACAACGATGCGGCCCTGGAGGATATCGCCGGCCGTTTTTCCTATATCATGGTGGACGAGTACCAGGACACCAACTATGCCCAGTACCTCATCCTCAAGAAGCTTTCGGCCGCACACCGCAACCTCTGCGTGGTGGGGGACGACAGCCAGAGCATCTATGCCTTCCGCGGCGCCAAGATAGAGAACATACTAAATTTCCGAAAGGACTATCCCGAGGCGAAAATCGTCCGGCTCGAACGCAACTACCGCTCTACGGCCAACATCGTGGACGCCGCCAATTCCCTCATAGCCCATAACGAAGGCCGCATCCCCAAGAAGTGCTGGTCCCAGGCCGAAACCGGCGAAAAGATCCATCTGATCAAGGCATATACCGAAGAAGAAGAGGCGATGCTCATCGTCTCCGACATCATCTCCCGCATGCAGAAGGACAAGGTCCGCTACCAGGACTTCGCCATCCTCTACCGCACCAACGCCCAGTCGCGCGCGCTCGAGGAGCAGCTGCGCCGCAGGAACCTGCCTTATATGATTTACAGCGGCAACTCCTTCTTCGACAGGGCTGAGATCAAGGATATGATGGCGTACTTCAAGCTTGCCGTGAACCCTTACGACGACGAGTCGTTCAAGCGGGTGGTGAACCAGCCGGCAAGAGGCATAGGCGGCACTTCGATGGAAGCTCTCGGCGCCGCCGCGCGTTCCATGGGGCTGCCCCTTTTCCGGGCTGCTTTCGCCGACGGACTCGAAGGCTTCGGACTTCGTTCTTCGGCAATAGGGAAGATACGTTCTTTCTGCATGATGATAGAAGGGTTCGCCCGCAGGGTGCCGCAGGACGATGCATACGAGCTCTCGAAGCGCATCGCCGACACATCAGGGCTCTACGCTTCCTTCAAATTGGATACTTCCATCGAAGGCATGGCCCGCACCGCCAACCTTGACGAACTCCTGAATTCGGTCGCCGTCTTCGCGGAGGACCGCAAGGGCGAGTTCGAAGACAACGGCCTGCCGGTTGAAGAATTCCCTGTGGTGACGCTCGGCGACTACCTCGAGAACACTTCGCTGCTGAGCAACGTGGACGTTTCTGATCCCGAGGACACGAACAACAAGGTTGCGCTGATGACCGTGCATTCAGCGAAGGGTTTGGAATTCCCCTATGTATATGTCGCCGGGATGGAGGAGAACCTTTTCCCCGGCGGCGGGATGATGGCGCCGCCTTCCGAAATCGAAGAGGAAAGGAGGCTCTTCTATGTAGCTATCACCCGTGCGCAGAAGGCGGTGAACATCTCCTTCGCCGGCACGCGCATGCGCAACGGACGGCATGAGAGCAACGCTCCCAGCCGCTTCGTCAGGGAGATCGATCCCAAGTACATTTCCAACCCGTTGCCCAGAAGGAACTTCGGCTTCGATGACGATGACGGCGACGGGCAGGAAAGCACCATCCGTCCCTTCACTTTCGGTTCCCGCTGGAGCAGGAACGGTGCCGGGGGGTACTCACACGTCGGCTCCAGCCGGCCGGAACCTGTCTGTAGGCCTTCGTCACCCACGGTTCCGCCAAGTGCCAAGCCGGCTCTGATAGATCCGGATTTCGTACCTGTTCCAATGACGGAACTATATGTAGGAGAGAGAATAGAACATAACCGTTTCGGTGCGGGTGAGATACTCGAAATAAGCGGTTCTGCCCCCGAGATGAAGGCGAAGGTCAAGTTTGACGAATACGGACTGAAGCTGCTCCTGCTCAAATATGCCAAGATGCGTCCGGAGAAGAAATGACGCATCCCCCGCTCATAGAGATCTGCTGCGACGGCTTTGCCGCCGCCGGGCGTGCCGCGGAAATGGGCGCCGACAGGATTGAACTCTGCGAGAATCTTGGAATCGGGGGAGTTACCCCTTCTTTTCCTGACATCGAAATGGCTGCGGCCCTCGAAGTCCCTGTGAATGTGCTCATCCGTCCGAGGGGAGGGGACTTTGTGTACGATGCCGCGGAGATTGAGGACATGATGCGTTCCATTGCCTTCTGCGGCTCAGTCGGAGTGAACGGAGTGGTGATAGGGGCGCTGCTGCCTTCCGGCGAAGTAGACCTGCCGCTCTGCAGGGATATTGTAGCCATGGCGCGTTCGGAAGGCCTGTCGGTGACATTCCATCGCGCAATTGACGCCAGCGCGGACATATTGCGGGCACTCGAAGACGTAATGAGCCTCGGAGTGGACCGCGTGCTTTCTTCCGGCGCTGCGCCAAGCGCCTGGGAAGGTAGGGAAACCCTTGCCGAAATGGTCCGCCGCGCCCAGGGCAGGCTTACGGTGATGCCCGGCTCAGGAATCACCGCGCAGAACGCCGTGCCTCTCATGATTGCGACCGGCGCCCGGGAGTTCCACGGCTCGCGCCCGGAGATCATGCGGCAACTCCGGAGTCCCGGGTCACTTATTCCGTGAATCCGAGGTAATTGCAGCCGAAGGGCTTGCAGCAAAAACAGCCATTATCGCTTCAAGCCCCGTTAAATGGAAGGGGGTTTAGAGCATAATTGGGAGAAATCGCAACAAACTGTGCTTTCCTGATTTTGGTTGACTCGGGTTTATAGATTATTACTGTTATTTGTTGACTTTTGGCTGTTATCCCTAAGATAGCTTTACCATCCGAGTCTTATCACTGTCTGGGGTTGACTGGAGCCCGGAGGGCCTTGGTGAAGAAGTCGCGTCCGCATATGGGGTGTCTGGTGACATTAACGATTGCGAAATGAAAATGGGGCCTCTTATTGTAGAATGTAATTCTTATTATTGACCGGTCTCTCCCAAAAAGGATCATGTTTTGCGATAACAGTCTCTACCAAAGATGTCATGGTAGATGACGTCACCCAATTCTTTTTATTCACTAGTATTATATCTTGTTCATTGAAAACCTCAATCAGGTCGTATGAATGAGATGTATAGAATAATACAATCCTATAGTCTGGCAACCCACTGATTACAATCGGTCTTTCTGTCTTGTTTGTGTCCAGAACGGAGCGCAATGATTCAAAAAACAGAGAATCTTTGGCTATTACACAAGATGACAATGCCGGGGGATAATAAATTGTTCCTGAATCCAATGCAACAGAATCGCGCTCATGATAATTCATCAAGCTTACAGCTTTCCGAACATTATACATTATTAAGACTGAATCGATATTATCCAACAAATGGACATTATTGAAACTTTTCTTTCTTGCATCGCATGCTGTAAGAAGCAATATCATAGAAACGCCATAGAATAATATCAGAGCTTTACTATTTATTCTTACGGTTCTCATTAGCAATAAAGTCTAAGATTTTGTCATAAGATAAGGAAGATATATCAATAATGGAAAATAAAACTTGATGCCCTTCATGGTTTTGTCGGGATGGGACTCATCTAAAATCAACAATTATAGGACAGGAGACCAGAACATTCACTGGTTTTCCATTATGTCTGCCTGGTTGCCATGCCTGACATTCTCTTGTGAAATCTACCGCACTGCGTTCAAATGATGTCCATTCGTTCTCTTGTTTATCATAGATTCTTGCCCCAATCAAATTACCTCTCTTGTCAATTACAAATTGTAAATTAAGTCTGGATGGCATCATATCTTCAACATTTCCGGAGAATATAAAATTACTGTTAAAGCATTTTATAAAACCTTGCTCATCATTATTAAAACAAGGAGGAATCTCAACATATTCATAAACCCACTTCTTTGTTAATATGTCGTATTTCTTTGCATATGAATTGGAAGGGAGACAATCAATAAAACAACCATTGGCCATTAGTATAGTGACAAATAAGAAAGCAATTCTATTTAACAGGAGTGCCTGGCCAGTTATACCAATATTGAACATATTCTTTATAGTTATCTATAGAACAATTATATAACAAACCT
>ONSD01000106.1 GCA_900320385.1 uncultured Bacteroidales bacterium | reverse complement strand
TAAGAGGCTTACCGACAGAGACTTTAGTGCCAGCCGCCTGGATAGATGGCAGCGGCTGAGGAGACTTGGATGTCAGGCGTCAAAGGCCTCGACGATAACCCTTACACCACCCCGTGTCCGTGGGGGCGGTTCCACTTGCCGTATACTTCACTGACGTTTCCGGCGGTAATGAAGGCCTGGGAGGCGTTCTCCTTCACGAACTCCATCAGCGCCGCGAATTCATCCTTGGTAAGAAGCGCCTCTATCTCGGTCTGCTCCTTGAGCGTGTAGCCGCCCTTCACAGGGTACAGGCTGCAGCCGCGGTGCAGGGTGCCCACGATGTATTCGCGTATCTTCTCGTAATCGTCCGAGATGATGCAGACGCGCTTCTTGCGGTTGAGGCTCGCCATGAAGTAATCCACTACCAAGCCGTTGATCCACGTGCCGATAAGGCCGATGATGACCATGTGGAAGGGGTTGATGAGGAAGGCGGTGCAGCAGATGAGGCCGCCGCCGATGGTCACGCTGAGGCCTATGTCGAGATGGGTGTATTTGTTGATGATCTTGGCGATGATGTCGAGGCCGCCGGTCGACGCGTTTATGTTGAACAGGATGGCCTGGGAGATGCTGAGCATGAGCACGAAGCATACCAGGTCCAGCCACGGGTCGCCCATTACCGAACCGGGATTGGTAGTGTTGATGGGCATGTCGCTTGCCATGCGGAGGGCGGCGAGCTTGCTGGCCGGCATGATGGCTTCCCATACGTCCATGAGCGGACCCAGGATAAGGGCGGTATACACGGTCTTCGCTCCGAACTCCTTGCCTATCAGCAGCCATGCAAGCAGCAGAAGTATGCCGTTGATTATGAAAATCATGAGCGATACCTTGATGGGGATGAACTGCGAGAGGACGATGGAAAGACCGGAGATGGTGCCTATTATAAGCTTGCTGGGAGTGAGGAAATAATAGACGGCGGCGGCGCCGAAGAACATGCCGACCGTCATGATGATGAATTCCTTCCAGAATTTCCAGGTTTTTAGAAGACCGAGGATATTGTTCATTTTTCAGTGTTTTGTCATGTTGGCCTGCAAAGATAGATACAAATCGGGAAAATATCTTTATCTTTGTAAGCCAATTTTAAATAGCACTATGACTTTTGAACTGAATCCCAACAAAGTGGTTTCATTCCTTAAGAAGAAACCCGCCGATTTCAGCAAGGCGGACATCATCCGCTTCATCAAGGAGAACGGCATCAAGATGGTCGATTTCATGTACCCGGCAGGGGACGGCCGGATAAAGACCCTGAACTTCGTGATTAACGACGAGGAGTATCTCGACAACATCCTCACCTTCGGAGAAAGGGTGGACGGCTCCAGCCTTTTCCCCTTCATAGAAGCCGGCCGCAGCGACCTTTACGTCCTGCCCCGCTTCCGCACCGCATTCGTCGATCCATTCGACGAAATTCCCACCCTGGTGATGCTCTGCTCCTACTTCGACCGCGACGGGAAGCGTCTCGAGAGCTCGCCGGACTACACTCTCTACAAGGCATGCAGGGCCCTGCGCGATGAGTTCGGAATCACGTTCCAGGCCATGGGAGAACTCGAATACTACGTTATCGCCCCCAAAGAAGAAGCCTTCCCCGCCGAAGACCAGCATGGCTACCACGAATCGCAGCCCTTCGCAAAGTTCAACGACTTCCGCACCCGTTGCATGAAGTATATCTCGGAGACAGGCGGACAGATAAAATACGGTCACAGCGAAGTGGGGAACTTCACCCACGACGGCCGCATGTACGAGCAGAACGAAATAGAATTCCTCCCGGTAGATGCCGAAGATGCCGCCGACCAGCTGACCCTCGCCAAGTGGGTCATACGCACCCTGGCATGGCTGGACGGCCTGGACGTCACCTTCGCTCCCAAGATCACGATAGGCAAGGCCGGATCGGGCATGCACATCCATATGCGTCTCATGAAGGACGGCAAGAGCGTTACCGTAGCCGGAGGAGAACTCTCGGATATCGCGAAGAGGGCCATAGCCGGCCTCATGAAGCTCGCGCCGTCCATAACTGCCTTCGGGAACACCGTCCCAACGGCATACTTCCGCCTGGTACCCCATCAGGAGGCTCCGACCAACATATGCTGGGGTTACAGCAACCGCTCGGCCCTCGTACGCGTGCCGCTCGGCTGGACGGCACCTGCCGACATGTGCCACGACGCCAACCCCAACGAAAAGGCCAACGTGATGGACGGTTCGTTCAAGCAGACCTTCGAGATGCGTTCTCCTGACGGCTCCGCCAACGCATACCTGCTGATGGCCGCGCTGGCTGTGGGATGCAGGCTCGGCCTCGAGATGAAGGACGGCCTTGAACTCGCGCAGAAGACCTTCGTGGACGTGGACATCCACAAGAGCGAAAACGCTGCCAGGCTCGCCGAACTCGAACAGCTTCCCGACAGCTGTGCCGCTTCGGCCGACTGCCTGGAGAGCCAGCGCGCCTTCTACGAGGCCGACGGTGTGTTCAACCCGAGGGCGATCGACGGCACCGTCGCGCACCTGCGTTCCTACGGCGACAGGACCCTGCGCGAAGACATCTCACAGAGTCCCAAGAAAGTCGCCGCCCTCGTGGAGCAGTACTTCCACTGCGGGTAGGGGTTCATTTAAGGAGATAGTCCTTCCCGCCGTCGGCGAGTTTCACGATCAGTTCCCCGAAAAGGGTGTTGGCCCATGCGAACCACGAGCGCGTGTAGTCCGAGACGTCATCCTTGTCGTAACTCTCATGCATGAAACCCGTGCCCGCATCGCTCCGGACCAGCTGCTCCAGGCACGCGGCGATCTCGGCATCGTCGGTCGCCGTGAAGGCCTTCATCATGATGCTCATCGGCCAGATGCTGCGCGAACCTATATGGGGCCCGCCTATCCCTTCTCCCGCCTTTCCGGCGAAGAAATAGGGATTGTTCCTGCTCCAGACGAAGTCGCGGGTGTTCCGGTAGACCGGATCATCCGCCATTTCCGGCACCAGATAGCCAAGCGACAGCAGTGACGGCACATTGGCGTCATCCATCAGGTACCCGTTACCGAAACCGTCTATCTCATAGGCGTATATCTTTCCGAACCGCGGATGGTCCACCACTGCATACTTGTGCAGCAGTCCCTCCACCTCGTCGGCCAGGGCCAGGCATTCCGAAGCCCGCGCGGCGTCGCCGTTGACGCTGGAGAGTATCTCGGCCGCCTTGCGCAGGATGCTCACAGCGAAGAAGTTGGAAGGGACCAGGAATTCATACTGGGTAGCGTCGTCCGACGGCCTGAAAGCCGAGCAGATGAGCCCGATGGGATTCACAGGATGCCCCAGCCCGGCGCGCGCCTTGGTGTCCAGCTGGCGGTCGGTAACCCTCAGGAAACGGTAAGGCCCGTTGCCGTCCTTGCGCTGCTGTTCGCGGAAGGTCAGGAGGATATTGTCGATGGCACGTATCCACTCCTGCCCGAATACCGAAACGTCTCCGGTGGCCTTCCAATAGCCGTAGGCCAGCCGCACCGGGTAGCAATGCGAATCTATCTCCCACTTGCGCTCGAAGACCCAGGGATTCTGCGGCGCACCGGTATCGTCCCGCGCCCCGTCCCCGGTAGGCCCGTCGTTGAACGCATTGGCGTAACGGTCGCGTGCGATCAGGTCCCACTGGCAGAGGATTACGCCCGCAATCATCCTGCGGAGATGCTCGTCGCCCGCGCACAGGCTCACGTAAGGCCACACCTGCGCCCCGGAATCCCGGAGCCACATGGCATGGATGTCGCCGGTATACACGAAAGTCCGCGGCGAATCGTCGTCGTCGCTGAAATGCACCGTGGTGTCCAGGGTGTTGGGGAAGCAATTGCGGAAGAGGGCACGCAGCCTGGCGTCGCCTATCCTGGCGGACACTTCCTCGATTTTAGCTTCGACGGCTTCGGAACGGAAAAGGCGCTGCCCCTCGGCGGGCCGGCGGTCGGGATACTCCTGTGCGAAAGCCGTTTGGGCGGCCAGCAGGAGCAGGAATGATAGCAGTTTCTTTGTAATGGCCATGGACAAAAATACTAATAATTCTGGTTATATTTGTGCAGATATGAAACTGGCCATACTGCTGATATCCGCCGCCCTGCTGTCCGGTAATCCTGTCAAGGAAGTAAACCCGTTCGTGGGGACTTCCAATTTCGGCGCAACCAATCCCGGAGCCGTTTGCCCGAACGGCATGATGAGCGTGAGTCCGTTCAACGTAAGCGGCTCGGTGCAGAATGTATGGGACAAGGATTCCCGATGGTGGAGCACCCCATACAGCGCCGACAACAAGTATTTCACTGGATTCAGCCACGTGAACCTGAGCGGGGTGGGATGCCCGGAACTGGGGGCAGTACTCACCATGGCCACTTCCGGAAAACTGGAGGTGGATTACACCAGGTACGGCAGCTTCGCCGAAGCTGAAGAAGCCGAACCGGGCTATTACACAGTTACATACAGCAAATATGGAAGAAAGGCTGAAGCCTCGGCTACGCTGCGCAGC